>NZ_JBRIQN010000020.1:0-132216 GCF_052981855.1 Micromonospora sp. LZ34 | reverse complement strand
CGCCCCCGGCAGCGGGCCCGACCCGACCCGGGCCGGAGGACCGGTCCCTGGGCCGGGCCGCCCCGCCGCACCGGGAGCCGGGCCGGCCGGAGCCCTCCGGTGTCCCGCCCGTGCCGCCGCCGGGCCCGGCCGGCGAGCCGCCCGCGGTGGCCCGCGCCGCCGCGGCGGTCCGTCCGCCGGAGCCGGCCGTCGGGCGGCCGGAACCCGAGCCGGTGAGCGGACCGCCGCTGCGCCGGGCCGCCGACCCGGACCCGGTGGCGGAGGACGATCCCGCCGCCGGGGGCCTGCGTGGCGCCCGCTCCGAGCTGCGCCGGCAGATGCGGGAGCGGCGCCGGCTGCGGATGGCCGTGCTCGCCCTGGTGAGCCTGGTGCTGCTCGGTGCCGTCCCGCTCTACTTCGGCATCCGTACGCTGAGCCGCGACCCGGTGTTCGACACCCTCGACCAGCTGGACGTGCCGAGCTGGGCGGCGGTGCAGACGGTCGACGACGTCAGCGGCAGCCGCTGGTGCCTGCTCGACTGCCGGCTGCGCGAACGCACGGTCACCTCCGAGGGGTCGCCGGAGGACACCGCCAAGGCCTACGAACAGGCGCTGGCCGCCGACGGCTGGCGCCCGTGGAAGGTGACCCGCTGCCCGGAGGAACCGGCGAAGGGCAGCTACACCTGCTGGCGACGCGACGAGCTGACCCTCGATCTGTGGGTGCGCGAGCCGACCTGCGTACCGCCGCCGGTCGACGGCGAGCCGGCCGTGGTGCCCTCGCCCAGCCCGTCGGCCGCAGCGCAGGGGTGCACCGGATCGTTGGTGTCGGTGAAGGTCCGCAACGCGATCGACGACGAGCGGACCCGGCCACAGCCGAGCACCGACCCGTCGCTCACCGGGGAGGACCCGTTCCCGACCCTCAGCGAGGATCCACTGGGCGAAGTGACACCCTCACCGTCCTGAGCCGGTTTCCATCACGGACGGTAGGGTCTGGGGCTGGCGGGCCCGCCTGCTCCCGCCGGCCCGTCACGGGTCGCCGAGCGCCGGCATGGGTAAGGGTCGTGCGGTTCGCGGACGTCCGGTCCGCGGAACCCCTGCTTGAGGAGGACAGGCGTGGACTATGGAGAGGTCGCGGCACTGATCGCGGCGATCGCGTTCGCGATGCTGGTGTTGATCCTGACGCTGCCGATCCTGCGGCTGCGGCACACCGTGGACGCCACCACCCGGATGATCAACGACCTCAACGACCGCACCGCCCCGCTGCTCGGCGACGTCAACGCCACGGTGAAGAACGTGAACACCGCGTTGGAGCAGGTGCAGACCTCGCTGGACGGGGTGAACCTGCAACTGGCCAAGGTCGACACCATGACCGGCCACGCCCAGAACATCACCGCGAACGTGGCGAATCTCGCCGCCGTCGTCTCCGCCGCCGCCGCCAACCCGTTGGTGAAGGTGGCGGCCTTCGGTTACGGCGTGCGCAAGGCCGCCGCCGCCCGCCGGCACGCCGAGACCGAGCGCGAGGTGCGCGACACCATCAAGCAGCAGCGTCGGGCCGCCCGCCGCGGCGACCGCTGACCCGCCCGGCGACCAGGAGGTTGAGAGCATGAGGCGGTTGTTCTGGCTGGGCATCGGGCTGGCCGTCGGCGTGGTGGTGGTCCGCAAGGCGACCCGCACCGCGCAGGCGTACACGCCGGCCGGGATCGCCAGCACAGTGTCGGAATCGGCTGGCGGGCTGGTCGAGTCGCTGCGTAGCTTCGTGGAGGACGTCCGGACCGGGATGGCCGAGCGCGAGCAGGAGATCCACGAGGCGTTCGCCCGGGGCGAGACCTACGACGACCAGTTCGCCGACCTGCGGGAGGACCCGCGCATCGGCGACCGAGAAATCTTTCCGGAGGAACACCAGCGATGAAGACGGCGGAGATCAAGCGGCGGTACCTCGCCCACTTCGAGGCGAACGGCCACGCCGTGGTGCCGTCCGCTCCGCTGCCCGCCATCAACGACCCGAACCTGCTGTTCGTCAACGCCGGCATGGTGCAGTTCGTCCCCTACTTCCTGGGCCAGCAGACCCCGTCCTACCGGCGCGCGGTCAGCGTCCAGAAGTGCATCCGCACCCCGGACATCGACGAGGTCGGCAAGACCAGCCGGCACGGCACGTTCTTCCAGATGAACGGCAACTTCTCCTTCGGTGATTACTTCAAGGAGGGGGCGATCCCGCTCGCCTGGGACCTGGTCACCAAGTCCCAGGAGCAGGGCGGCTTCGGCCTCGACCCGGAGCGGATCTGGCCGACGGTCTACCTCGACGACGACGAGGCGTACGACATCTGGCGCTCGGTCGGCGTGCCGGCGGAGCGGATCGTGCGCCGCGGCAAGGCGGACAACTTCTGGTCGATGGGCATCCCCGGCCCGTGCGGCCCCTGCTCCGAGCTGTTCTACGACCGCGGACCGGAGTACGGCCGCGAGGGCGGCCCGGCGGTCGACGAGGACCGGTACATGGAGTTCTGGAACCTCGTCTTCATGCAGTACGAGCGGGGCCCGGGCACCACCAAGGAGGACTACCCGATCCTGGGCGAGCTGCCGGCGAAGAACATCGACACCGGCATGGGCCTGGAGCGGATGGCGTCGATCCTGCAGGGGGTCGACAACCTCTACGAGATCGACGAGGTCCGGCCGATCCTGAACAAGGCCGCCGAGCTGACCGGCAAACGGTACGGCGCGCACTCCGGCCACGTCGCCAGCGAGTCGCACCCGGACGACGTGCGGCTGCGGGTGATCGCCGACCACGTGCGCACCGCCCTGATGCTGATCGGCGACGGGGTGACCCCGAGCAACGAGGGGCGCGGCTACGTGCTGCGCCGGATCATGCGCCGGGCGATCCGGGCGGTGCGGCTGCTCGGCTGGCAGGACCGGGCGCTGCCCGAGCTGCTGCCGGTGGCGCGGGACTGCATGGCCCCGTCGTACCCGGAGCTGGCCACCGAGTTCGACCGGATCGCCGACTACGCGTACGCGGAGGAGGACGCCTTCCTGTCCACCCTGCGCGCCGGCACCACGATCCTGGACACCGCGATCGCGGAGACCCGGACCGCGGGTGGCCGGAGCCTCTCCGGCGAGAAGGCGTTCCAGCTGCACGACACGTACGGCTTCCCGATCGACCTGACCCTGGAGATCGCGGCCGAGCAGGGGCTCCAGGTCGACGCCGAGGGCTTCCGGCGGCTGATGGCCGACCAGCGGGCCCGGGCGAAGGCCGACGCGCAGGCGCGCAAGACCGGGCACACCGACCTGTCGGCCTACCGCGGGGTGCTCGACGCCGGCGGCCCGGTGCGGTTCACCGGCTACAGCGAGGTCTCCCGGGAGTCGACCGTCCGGGCGGTGCTCGGCACGGCCGGGCCGGTCGGCGCGGCGGTCGAGGGGGACACCGTCGAGCTGGTGCTCGATGCCACCCCGTTCTACGCCGAGGGTGGTGGGCAGCAGCCCGACCTCGGCATGATCACCGTCGGCGACGGCCAGGTCGAGGTGTTCGACGTGCAGCAGCCGGTGCCCGGGCTGATCGTGCACCGGGCCCGGGTCGTCCGGGGCGAGGTGCGTCCCGGCCAGACCGGCTTCGCCGAGATCGACACCAGCCGGCGGCGGGCCATCTCCCGGTCGCACACCGCCACCCACCTGGTGCATCAGACCATGCGCAACTTCCTCGGCGAGTCCGCCACGCAGGCCGGTTCGCTGAACGCTCCGGGCCGGCTGCGGTTCGACTTCAACACCCCGACCGGGGTGGCGCCGAGCGTGCTGCGCGACGTCGAGCAGCAGGTCAACGAGGTGCTCCTGGCCGACCTGGAGGTGCACGCCTTCATCACCTCGCTGGAGGAGGCGCGCCGGATCGGGGCGATGGCGCTGTTCGGCGAGAAGTACGGCGAGGAGGTGCGGGTCGTCGAGGTGGGCGACTACGCCCGGGAGCTGTGCGGCGGCACCCATGTGGCCCGCTCCGGCCAGCTCGGCCTGGTCAAGATCCTCTCCGAGTCGTCGATCGGCTCCGGGGTGCGCCGGGTCGAGGCGCTGGTCGGCATGGACGCGTTCAACTTCCTGGCCCGGGAGCACCTGCTGGTCGCCCGCCTCGCCGAGCTGTACCGGGTGCCCAGCGACCAGGTCGCCGACCGGGTCGAGCAGACCGTGACCCAGCTGCGCGACGCCGAGAAGGAGCTGGAGAAGCTCCGCGCCCAGCTGGTGCTCGGTGGCGCGGCGGCGCTCGCCGCGCAGGCCAAGGACGTGCGCGGGATCGCGTACGTGGGCACCGAGGCGCCGGAGGGCGCGGCCGGCAACGACGTGCGGACGCTGGCCCAGGAGATCCGCGGCAAGATCGACCCGGCCCGGCCGGCGGTGGTCGCGGTCGCCGCCCGGGCGGGTGGCAAGGCGTCCCTGGTGGTCGCGGTCAACCCGGCCGCCCGCAGCCGGGGGATCGCCGCCGCCGACCTGGTCAAGGCGGCCCTCTCCGGGCGTGGCGGGGGCAGCCCCGACCTCGCCCAGGGCGGCGGCCTGCCGGCGGCGGAGGCGCCGAACCTGCTGCTCACGGTCGAGAAGGCGATCGCCGAGGCGTGATGGGTGGCCATCCCCGACCAGGGCGGACCACACCGGTCCGCCCTGGTTCGCTTTCCGGGGGCGGTGACCCTCGGTGACAGGGCTGTCGCGAGGCGTCCGGCTCGGCGTGGACGTCGGGCAGGTCCGGGTCGGGGTCGCCCGCTCCGACCCGCACGGCGTGCTGGCCACCCCGTTGGTCACCCTCGCCCGCGACCTCGGCGCGGCGCCCGACGCGGTGCCGAGTGACATCGCCGAGCTCGCCGCCCTGGTCGCGGAGCACGAGGCGGTGGAGGTGGTGGTCGGCCTTCCGGTCAACCTCGCCGGCAAGCACGGTCCGGCCGCCGTCCATGCGAAGGCGTACGCTGACCGCTTGGCGGATGTAATAGCGCCTGTTCCGGTAGCGCTCACCGACGAGAGGATGTCCACGGTCGTGGCGTCTCGTAGGCTTGCCGAGCGTGGTGTCCGGGGGAAACGGCAACGGGCGGTGGTCGACCAGGCTGCCGCAGTGGAGATTCTGCAGAGCTGGCTAGACGCGCAGCGGAGGCGGACGCAATGATCGACGATCTGGACCTCGGGTTCGACGAGCAGGATCGGGGGGAGAAGGGCCGGCACCGGCGCGGCTTCGTCAAGAAGCGCAACGGGCGCTCCGGTGGCCGGGGCAAGACCGTCCTGGCCCTGCTGCTGGCCCTGGTGCTGCTCGGCGGTATCGGCGGCGGTGCCTTCTACGGCTTCGACCGGATCCAGAACTACTTCGTCACCCCCGACTACGACGGCACGGGCACCGGTGAGGTGAACGTCGAGATCAAGCAGGGCGCGCTGATCGCCGACATGGCCGACGCGCTGCACACCGCCGGCGTGGTGAAGAGCCCCAAGGCGTTCATCGAGGCGGCGGCGGAGAACTCCCGCAGCAAGAACATCCAGCCGGGCCTGTACAAGCTGCGCAAGCAGATGAGCGGGGTGAGCGCGGTCACCGCGATGCTCGACCCGAAGAACCGGGTCGTCAACGGGCTCACCATCCCCGAGGGCCGGACCGCCAAGAACGTCTACAAGCTGCTCAGCGACAAGACCAAGATCCCGGTGAAGGAGTTCGAGACAGCGGCGAAGGACCCGGTCGCGCTCGGCGTGCCGGACTGGTGGTTCAAGCGCACCGACGGCAAGAGGGTCAAGCCGTCGATCGAGGGCTTCCTCTTCCCGGACACCTACGAGATCCCGCCGAAGGCCACCGCGGAGAGCATCCTCAAGCTGATGGTCGACAACTTCCTGGCGGTCACCGGGCAGATGGAGTTCGCCGACCGGGTGCAGAAGGAGCGCGGCGGGATCAGCCCGTACGAGGCGCTGATCGTCGCGTCGCTGGCCCAGGCGGAGGCGGGGAACAAGGACGACCTCGGCAAGGTCGCCCGGGTCGCCTACAACCGGGTGTTCGGCGAGTTCAACTGCAACTGCCTGGAGATGGACGTGACGGTCAACTACTACCTGGAGCTGACCGGGCAGCCGACCAAGCGCTCCGCCGACATGACCGCCGCCGAGCTCGACAACCCGAAGAACCCGTACAACCGCAAGCTGAAGGGCCTGGTCCCCACCCCGATCAACAACCCCGGGAAGCAGGCACTGGAGGGGGCGATGGACCCGCCGCCCGGGAAGTGGCTCTTCTTCGTGGCGATCGACGACAAGGGTCACTCGGCCTTCGCCGAGACCTTCGCGGAGCACGAGCGCAACATGGCCAAGGCCCGGGAGGCCGGGATCATCTGATGGCGCACCGACGGCGGGCGGCGGTGCTCGGCAAGCCGATCGCGCACTCGCTCTCCCCGGTCATCCACAACGCCGGCTACGCGGCGGCCGGGCTGACCGGGTGGTCGTACACCCGGATCGAGTGCGCGGCGGCGGAGCTGCCGGACCTGGTCGCCGACCTGGGCCCGGAGTGGGCCGGGCTCTCGGTGACCATGCCGGGCAAGGAGGCCGCCCTCGCGGTGGCCGCCGAGGCCTCGCCGGTCGCCGCCGCCGTCGGCGCGGCGAACACGCTGGTCCGCCGCTCCGACGGCAGGTGGTACGCGGACAACACCGACGTCGCGGGCATGGTCGAGGTGCTCAGCGGGGCCGGGGTGCGACCCGGCGCCACGGTGACGGTGCTCGGTGCGGGCGGCACGGCCCGCGCGGCGCTCGCCGCGGCGGCCCGCCTCGACGCCCGGGACGCGACCGTGGTCGCGCGCCGGCCGGCGGCGGTCGAGGACCTGCGCCCGGTGGCGGGTGCGGTCGGCCTGTCGACGACCGGCGCGCCCTGGGCCGACGCCGCCGGCCTCTGCCGGGCCGACGTGGTGGTCTCGACCGTGCCGAAGGGGGTCGCCGACCCGCTCGCCGACGCGGTCGCCTGGCGATCGGAGACCGTGCTCTTCGACGCGCTCTACGACCCGTGGCCCACCCCGCTGGCCGCCGCGGCCCGAGCGGCCGGCTGCCGGATCGTCTCCGGGCTCGACCTGCTGCTGGCCCAGGCGGTCGGCCAGTTCGAGCAGTTCACCGGCGTCCCGGCACCGCGGGAGGCGATGGCCGCCGCGCTCGCCGCGGCCCGGGCCTACTGACGCCGCCAACCGCTCCCGGCCGGGTCCCGTGCCGGTCCTTAGCTGTCGGTTAAGACGCGCTTACGTCCCGCTGTCCTCGCCACGACGTACCGTGACCGTCGATACGCTGCTGAGCGTCACCACTTCGGACACAAGGAGTTGGCCTTGGCCCGGCACGGACTGCACCGGCTCACCCGGCCCAGCGGCCCCCGCCGTAAGGCGGTGCTGCTGGGCGTCCTCGGCACGGCGGTGGTGGCCGGTCTGTCGGCCACCATGATGCCGCTGCTGGCCGCCGACGACTTCTCGGTCCGGGCGAGCGCCGACACCACCGCCACGGCGGTGCCGCAGGACGGGGACAACAGCGTGAAGAGCACGCTGGCGACCTGTCCGGCCCGCTGCGACGGCAACCCGCGCGGCGCCCGGGAGGCGGTCATCCGGTTCACCGTCGGTGGCCTGCCGGCGAACGCGGTCAACGTCCGGTCCACCCTGCGGGTGCACGCCTGGCAACGGTCCGCCGCGACGGTCACCGCGCACGCCTCGCGGCTCGACGCCCGGGCGGCCCGCCCGGCGCCGGTGCCGGCGGGCGCCACTCTGGACACCGTCTCCGGCGTGGCGCGGGGCTTCAACGAGTGGGACGTCTCGGAGCTGGTGCGCGGCAACGGCTCCTGGACGGTCTCGCTGGCGCAGACCGGCCCGGAGACCCGGACCTACTGGGCGTCGAGCGAGAACCGCGAGCCCGACCTGCGCCCGCGCCTCGTCGTCCGCTACGACGTCGGCACCCGGCCCGACCCGGTGGTGACCACCCCGGCCAGCCCGTCCGCCGCGCCGACCACCAGCGCCCCGCGGCCGACGCCGAGCCCGAGCCCGAACCGGGCCACGCCGAGCCCGACGCCGAGCGCGCCGACCGCCGGCTGCGGCCAGGTGTCCGACAAGCTGGTGCCGTTTTGCGGCGCGTGGTGGTGGATGTACTCGCCGGCCGACGCGGGCGACGGGTGGGACCACGGCCGGGCGGTCGCCGAGGTGGAGGCGCAGGTGGGCCGGAAGTTCGACATCGTGCACCGCTACCACGACTTCTCCAAACCGGCAGCAACGGCGCCTTCCCGGACGGGTACGAGCAGCAGCCGATGAACGAGGGCCGGCTGATGTTCTTCGCCTGGGAGTCCCGGATCTTCTCCTCGGGAGTGGTGCTGACCTGGCGGGACGTCTACAGTGGCCGGTACGACGCGACGATCGACGCGGTCGCCGGTCGGATCCGGGCCACCGGGGTGCCGGTCTTCATGGGCTTCGACCACGAGCCGGAGGACGAGCCGGCCAAGGGCAGCGACGCGGATTTCGTCCGGGCCTGGCGGCACGTGCACGACCGGTTCGCCGCCGCCGGCGCGGACAACGCGGTGTGGGTGTGGACGATGATGGGCTGGTCCGGCCACCACCACCGCTACGCCGGCCTCTACCCGGGCGACCGCTACGTCGACTGGGTCGCCTACGACCCGTACAACTTCCACGTCTGCAACGGCAGCACCGTGTGGAAGAGTCCGGGCACCACGGTGGGCGGCTTCTACCGCTGGCTGGACGAGCACGGCATCGGCGCCGGCAAGCCGCGGATGCTCGCCGAGTTCGGCACCAACTTCAACGCGGCCGACCCGTCGGCCAAGCGGCGCTGGTTCGAGGAGTTCCCGGCGGCGCTGAAGGCGCACCCGAAGGTCAAGGCGGCGGTCTACTTCAACTCGGCGGGGATGACCACCCGGTCGAGCACCTGCAACATGACGATGAACCACGACGCCGCGGCGCTGGCCGGGTTCGCCCGGGCCGGGCAGGACGCGTACCTGCGGCAGCCAACCGGAGGCAGCCGCTGACCATACGTGGCGACGAGATGACGAAGGTGGCGCGGACGGCTCGTCGGACCTCCAACCGTGATCGCGCTCTGTCACCTTGTCGACACGATGGCCGACCAATCGGCGGATATCGCCCACCGTGCTCGTCGCGTCACGCTACGCGGGTTCTCATCCACCTTGGAGGCGCCGCGTGCCCGCACTCCCGCTTTCCCGGCGTTCCGTCGGCTTCCGCTCCTGGGCCGGGATGGTCGCGCTGGCCGTCGTCGCCGCCGTGCTGACCATGCCCGCCGCGGCGTCCGCCGCCGTGGTGCCGGTGCCCGCGCCGGCGACCCTGGTCTCGGCCAATCCCGCCGACGTCACCCCGCACGCCCGGGACGGCGAGACCCGCGCCTTCGCGCAGGTCGGCAACATGGTCTTCGTCGGCGGCAGCTTCACCCAGATCCGGCAGACCGCCAGCGCGGCGTGGACCACCCAGCGCTACCTCTTCGGGTACGACCGGACCACCGGGACCATCTCCACCAGCTTCCTGCCGGTGCTCGACGGCGCGGTCAACACGCTGGTCGCCGGGCCGGGCGGCACGCTGATCGTCGGCGGCGCGTTCAAGACCGTCAACGGGGTGAGCCGACGCAACCTGGTGGCGCTCAACCCGAGCACCGGGGCGATCGTCGACAGCTGGGTCGGGCGCTCCGACGGCGGCACCGTGCGCGACCTCGTGCTGCACGGCAACTGGCTCTACGTGGCCGGCGCGTTCAACTGGCTCAACGGCACGGCGCACGCCGGGCTCGGCCGGCTCAACGCCAGCACCGGCGCGATCGACCCGACCTTCAACGTGAACATCGGCGTCGGGCGGCACGACACGGCCCCGTACGCGTGGACCATCGACGTCACGCCGGCCGGCGACACCCTCGCCGTCGGCGGCAACTTCATGTCCGTCAACGGCCTGCCGCGCAACCAGATGGCGCTGGTGGACCTCACCGGCACGCCCACCGTGCTGGACTGGAGCACGGAGAAGTTCGTGCCGCCGTGCGCGGCGCCGGCGACCTTCGTGCACTACGTGCAGGACGTCAAGTTCGGCGCCGACGGCAGCTGGTTCGTGGTCGGCACGAACGGCGGCGGCGGCTGGCCGGCCGCGTACTGCGACGCGCTGGTCCGCTTCGAGACCGCCGCCAGGGGCAGCGGGCAGCTGGCGACCTGGGTCGACTTCACCGGCAACGACACCATCACCTCGGTGGAGGTGGCCGACGGGGTGATCTACCTGGGCGGGCACTTCCGCTGGCTGAACAACCCGAACGCCAGCGACCGGGCCGGCAACGGCGCGGTGGACCGGCTGGGCATCGCGGCGGTCACCCCGGCCACCGGCCTGCCGGTGAACTGGAACCCGCGCCGCAGTGGCGGCGCCTCGATGCCCGCCGGCACCACCATCTGGGGCTCTTCCGTGCCGGTGCTCTGGCGGGGCAGTGACGGGCTCTACTTCGGGCAGAACTCGGACGCGATGGCCGAGGAGTACCACGGCCGGCTGGGCATGTTCCCGCTCGCCGGCGGGCGCACCATCACCCCGAAGAACCCGCCGACGGCGACCACCGGCAACCTTTACCTCGGCACCGGCAGCGGTGTGCTGGCCAAGGCGCCGTTCGACGGCGCCGCGGTGGGTGCCCCGGCCACGGTCAGCCAGCCGAACTACACCGTCGCCGGCGCGACCTGGCGGGTGTCCGACCGGATCTACTGGTCGCACACCGTGGCCGGCACCCCCACCGGCAGCCGGATCGACATCTCCCTGTTCAACGGCGGCGCCATCGGCGCACCGTGGGAGGCGTCCGGCTACAACGACTGGTTCAACCCGGCGGCGATGACCGGCGCCTTCTTCCTCGACGGCCGGCTCTACTACACCCGCGCCGGCGCCAACGCCCTCTACTACCGGTACTTCGAGATCGACGGCAACTATCTGGGCGCCACCGAGTTCAGCCTGCCCACCACCGGGGTGACCTGGTCGGCGGTGCGGGGGATGGCCTGGGTGGGCGGCCGGATCGTGTACGGCTCCACCGGCGGGACGCTGCGCGGCGTCCCGTTCGACCCGACGGCCGCCCCGGTGGTCGACGGTACGGCGGCCACGGTGATCGCCGCGCCCTCGCCGGGGCTGACCTGGTCAACTCCGTCGATGTTCTTCTCCGTGCATTAAGCATCTACGGTTCGTAACGGAAGATCGGTAGATTGTGCGCGTCGGGCCGGTGGATCCACTGTCGCCGGTCCCCGCGACGTGAGGAGGGCCGGTGGTCGGCGCGGGCGGCATCCGCCGGGGGCTCCTGGCGCGGACGGCCTTCGCGGTCAAACGCGGCTGGTACCGGCTGCGGTATCCGCGGCTGACCCTCGGGCGGGGCGTGGAGATCCGCGGCCGGATCCGGCTGCGCCGCGGCGTCCGGGTCAGCATCGGCGACCGCGCCCGGCTCAACAAGCTGGTCCGGTTCGCCGGCCCGGGCGAGGTCCGGGTCGGCGCCGACTGCCTGCTCAACGCGACCTGGATCGGCACCTGGAGTTCGATCACCATCGGCGACCGCTGCCTGCTCTCGAACTGCGAACTGCTGGACAACGACTTCCACAACCTGTCCCCCGAACTGCGGCACGATCCGCCCGCCCCGGCCACTCGCGCCCCGATCGTGGTCGAGGAGAACGTCTGGATCGGCACCCACGCGCTGGTGCTCAAGGGCGTGCGGATCGGTCGGGACAGCGTGGTGGGCGCCGCGACGGTGGTCCGTACGGACGTACCACCGCGGGTGGTGGTCGTCGGTAATCCACAACAGATGGTGAAGAAGTTCGATGACTGAAGCTCCCGGTGGTCCCTGGACCGCCGACGCCGCGAGCCGGTTCCCGCCGGGTCGCCCCGTCACCCTGATCGACCTGCTCCGCGTCCCGCTGCACCGGTTCCGGCTGGTGGTCGCCCGGAAGTGGCCGCTGGCGTACACCCCGGGCAAGTCCTACGAGGCAGCCATGCGCCAGGTCCTGACCACCGAACTGATCGGCCGGGCCGAGCTGCGGTATCTCTTCCCCGAGGCCGTCATCCGGAACGAGCGGCTGCTCGGCCTGACGAAATCGATCATCGCGGTCCGCAGACCCTGAGGCACGCGGATCGGGCGGGCGCGCCACCGGGGCGTCGCCGTCCGGGTGCCGGCGGTCAGCGCTCCCGGCGCCGGTCCCGCCGTTGCTCCGAGGCCTGGCGCAGCCGCTCGTACCAGGCCGGCGTGGTGGCCGGGTCGAAGATCCGGGCGACCACCAGGTCGGTCGAGGAGTGCGCCAGGATCGACAGCACGACGGTCAGCGCCACCAGGTGGAAGACCTCGTCGGCGGCCGGGATGGCGGCCTCCAGCACCAGCAGGCTGTAGACCACCGAGGCGAAGCCCTTCGGGCCGAACCACATCGCGGCGAACTGCTCGGTGCGGGTCAGGTGCGAGCCGAGGAACGACACGGCCAGCGCGGCCGGCCGGGCCACCACGATGGCGAGCACCGCGAAGACCCACCCCGACCAGTTGATCTCGCCGAGGAACTGGAATGAGATCAGCGCGCCGAACACCAGCAGGGCGGCCAGCTTGAACAGCTCCGCGAGCAGCTCGCCGAAGTGCTCGAAGCTCTCCCGCTGCCGCTCGCCGAAGGTGGCCACCGTGATGCCGGCGGCGAACGCGGCGAGGTACAGGTTGGCGTGGGTGACCTGGCCCAGCGCCAGCACCAGCAGGCCGATCGCCACCGCGTTCAGCGGTTCGTACTGGGTGGAGGCGGAGAAGAACGGCAGCCGCTCCAGCCGCAGCGCCAGCCACGGCACCGCCACCCCGATCACCACGCCGAGCAGCAGCTCCAGCCCCAGCTTGTCCAGGTGCAGGTCCTCGGCGCCGGCGGCCACGGCCAGGAACAGGATGACGAAGGGCAGCGCCAGCCCGTCGTTGAGGCCGGACTCGACGTTGAGCAGGCGGCGCAGCCGGCCGGGCACCCGCTCGTTGCCCACCAGCGCCGCGGCGAAGACCGGATCGGTGGGGGACAGGATCGCCCCGATCAGCAGGGCCTCCGGCCAGTCCAGCCCGGCGACGTAGTGGGCCAGCAGCGCCGTGATCAGCAGGGTCAGCGGCAGCCCCCAGCCCAGCGCCCGGCCGGGCAGCCGCCAGGCCGACCGCAGGTCCGCCCAGCCGAGCCGCATGCCGTCGGTGAAGAGCACGGCGAACAGCGTCAGTTGGGCCAGGGTCGCCACGGTCGGCGAGTCGGCGGCGATGTCCAGCACCCCGGTGGTCTCCGGGCCCAGCACGAACCCGGCGACCAGGAACAGCACCGCGGTGGAGAGGATGGTCCGGTGCGTCAGGCTGGAGAGCAGCACGGCCAGCAGCAGGACCGCCGCGAAGGCGAAGAGCAGCACCGGTGACTCCCGGAATGGGTCGACGACGTACCTGCCGACCAGACTTCCCGGCGCGCCGCCATGATCGTACGGATTCGACGCAAGACGGGGCGCCCGTCCGGTGGGCGGGACGCGCCGGGCACGGCGTCGGGGCGGCCACCGGGCGTGACAGACTGAGCGCTGTGTTGCGCTGGTTGACTGCAGGTGAATCGCACGGTCCCGCCCTCGTCGCGCTGCTCGAGGGGGTGCCCGCCGGGGTCGAGGTGACCACCGGCGAGATCGCCGGCGAGCTCGCCCGGCGCCGGCTCGGCTACGGCCGGGGCGCCCGGATGTCGTTCGAGCAGGACGAGGTCGAGATCATCGGCGGGCTCCGGCACGGGGTGACCCTGGGCAGCCCGGTGGCCATCCGGGTCGGCAACTCGGAGTGGCCCAAGTGGCGCACCGTGATGGCCGCCGACCCGGTCGACCCGGAGGAACTGGCCGGGCAGGCCCGCAACGCGCCGCTGACCCGGCCCCGGCCGGGCCACGCGGACCTGGCCGGCATGCAGAAGTACGGCCACACCGACGCCCGGCCGATCCTGGAGCGGGCCAGCGCCCGGGAGACCGCCGCCCGGGTCGCCGTCGGCACCGTCGCCAAGGCACTGGTGCGCCAGGCGCTCGGTGTCGAGATCGTCTCGCACGTGGTCGAGCTGGGTCCGGTCGCCGCGAAGCCCGGGCTGCGCCCCCGCCCCGAGGACGCCGCCCGGATCGACGCCGACCCGCTGCGCTGCCTCGACCCGGAGGCCAGCGCCCGGATGGTCGCCGAGGTCGACGCCGCGAAGAAGGCCGCCGACACGCTCGGCGGCGTGGTCGAGGTGCTGGCGTACGGGGTGCCGCCGGGGCTGGGCAGCCACGTGCAGTGGGACCGCAAGCTCGACGCCCGGCTGGCCGCCGCGCTGATGTCCATCCAGGCCATCAAGGGGGTCGAGATCGGCGACGGCTGGCAGCAGGCGCGCTCCCGGGGCTCCGAGGCGCACGACGAGATCATCCCCACCGCGACCGGGGTGCGGCGGGTCACCGACCGGGCCGGCGGGCTGGAGGGCGGCATCACCACCGGTGAGCCGCTGCGGGTGAAGGCGGCGATGAAGCCGATCTCGTCGCTGAACCGGGCGCTTGCCACCATCGACGTCACCACCGGCGAGCCGGCCACCGCGATCAACCAGCGCTCCGACGTCTGCGCCGTGCCCGCCGCCGCGGTGGTCGCCGAGGCGATGGTCGCCCTGGTGCTGGCCGAGGCGGCCACCGAGAAGTTCGGCGGTGACTCGGTCGCCGAGATGCGCCGCAACCTGGCCGGCTACCTCGACTCGCTGGTGATCCGGTGACCGGGCCGACCCGGCCGGTGTGCGTGCTGGTCGGCGCGCCGGGCTCCGGTAAGACCACGGTCGGTCAGGCGATCGCCGACGCTCTCGAGGTCGAGTTCCGTGACACCGACGCCGACATCGCGCGGCTCGCCGGCAAGCCGATCCCGGAGATCTTCGTCGACGAGGGGGAGGCGCACTTCCGTACCCTCGAACGGGCCGCGGTGGCGGCGGCGCTGGCCTCCTGCTCGGGGGTGCTCGCCCTCGGCGGCGGCGCGGTCCTCGCCGAGGAGAACCGCGCCGCGCTGGTCGGGCACCCGGTGGTGCACCTCTCCGTCGAGCTGCCGGACGCGGTGAAGCGGGTCGGGCTCGGCGCCGGCCGGCCGCTGCTGGCGCTCAACCCGCGGGCGACGCTCAAGCACCTGATGGAGCAGCGCCGCGCGCTCTACGCCGAGGTGGCCACCGCGACGGTGGTCACGGACGGGCGGACCCCGGAGGAGATCGCCGCCGAGATCGTCGCGTTGCTGAAACGCTGACCGGCGCCGGACCGGGCCGGCGACCGGCCGCGGGTCAGCTCCGGGCGATCGTGTCGAGCACCGTGGCGAGTCCCTTCGGCTCGCTGAGCATCGGCCAGTGCCCGGTGGGCAGGGCGTGCAGCTGGCCACCGGCCAGCCCGGCGAAGAACGGGTGTCCCTGCGCGAGCATCTCCTCCACCACCGGCAGCGGGAACGTGCTGGCGACCAGCGCGGTCGGCACCGCCCGCCCGCCGGTGCGCCGGACCGGGTCGGTGGCGGCCCGCAGCGGGTGCGGCGTGGCCCGCGCCCGCAGCAGCCCGAGCGCGGTGTCGTCGAGGCCGGCGAGGTTCTCCGGGTCCTCGGCCGGATCCCAGGCGGGCGGCGGCAGCAGGTGCCCGGCGCCGATCTGCGCGCGCAGCCGCTCCTGCTCCTCCGGCGGGTGGCTGTCGAACTGGGACATCCCCTCGGGCATCGGCCCGCTCTCCACGTAGACCGCCCGGGCGATCCGGTCCGGGATCCGGTCCGCGGCCAGGGTCACCGGCAGGCCGCCGCCGGAGTGCCCGACCAGCAGCACGTCGCGCAGGTCCTCCACCTCGATCAGCCGGACGATGTCGGTGGTGTGCGTCTCCAGGCCCACCTCGGGACCGGCCAGGTGGGCCCGCTCGGCCACCCCGGTCAGCGTCACCGGGTAGACCTCGTGGCCCTGCCCGCGCAGCGTCGCGGTCACCTCCCGCCACGCCCAGCCGCCCAACCAGAACCCCGGCACCAGCACGAACGTCGCCATCTGGATCTCCCTCTCTCGTCGGTCCGGGGATACCGTACGATTTAATCCGGACGATTTCTGCCCGGATTCGAGGAGTGTCCCGTGTCACATCCGGCCGGGCGGGTGCTCGGGCTGCTGGAGCTGCTGCAGAGCCACCACCGGCTCACCGGCGCCGAGCTGGCCGCCCGCCTCGGGGTCGACGAGCGGACCGTGCGCCGCTACGCCACCACCCTGGTCGACCTCGGCATCCCGGTGATCGCCGATCGTGGCCGGTACGGCGGTTACCGGCTGCGCCCCGGTTACAAACTCCCGCCGCTGATGCTCACCGACGACGAGGCGGTGGCCGTGCTGCTCGGCCTGGTCGCCGCCGAACGGCTCGGGCTGGGCACCGAGGAACCGGCCACGGCCACCGCGCTGGCGAAGATCCGCCGGGTGCTGCCACCGACCCTCGCCGACCGGCTCGCCGCCGTGCAGGAGCACCTCGGGTTCACCCTGCGTCGCGCCGAGGACGCCGCCCGGCCGGCCACCGGGACGCTGCTCGCCCTGGCCGCGGCCGCCCGGCAGCGGCGCCGGGTGCGGCTGGACTACCGTTCCTTCGCCGGCGCCGCGTCGCACCGCCGGCTGGACCCGTACGGCCTGGTGTTCCACGCCGGCCGCTGGTACGTCACCGGCCACGACCACCTGCGCGGCGAGGTGCGCACCTTCCGGCTGGACCGGATCGGCGAGGTGGTGGCGGAGGGAGAGACCTTCGACGTGCCGGCCGGGTTCGACCCGGTGGCCCAGGTGACCCGGTCGCTGGCCGGGGTGCCGTACGCCCACGACGTCGAGGTGCTGCTGGAGACCGATCCGGCCAGCGCCCGACGCCGGGTCCCGCCCAGCGTGGCCGAGCTGACCCCGACCGCCGACGGGGTGCTGCTGCGCGCCCGGGTCGAGCGGCTGGACGGGATGGCCCAGATGCTCGCCGGCCTCGGCTGGCCGTTCACCGTGGTCCGCCCGGACGCGCTGCGCGAGGCGGTCGCCGCGCACGCCCGGCGGCTCGCCGACTGGGCGGCCCGACCACCGGATGGACAGTCGCCACCCGCCGGACCGGGCCTGGACTAGGCTGCCGGCGATGGACGAGGTGACCCGGATCCCGGTCGGCGGCGAGCGGCCGTACGACGTGCTGGTGGGACGCGACCTGCTCGACCCGCTGCGGCTGCTGCCCGGCGCGACCCGGGTGGCGCTGCTCTACGCGCCCCCGCTCAAGGCCCTGGCCGACGCCCTCGGCGAGCGGCTGCGCGCCGCCGGCGTCCGGCCGCTGCTCATCGACGTGCCGGACGCCGAGGCGGGCAAGCGGCTCGAGGTGGCCGCCACCTGCTGGGACCGGCTCGGCGAGGCCGGGTTCACCCGCGACGACGGGGTGGTCGGGATCGGCGGCGGGGCGGTCACCGACCTGGCCGGCTTCGTCGCGGCCTGCTGGCTGCGCGGGGTGCGCTGGGTGCCGGTGGCCACCTCCCTGCTGAGCATGGTCGACGCCGCGGTGGGCGGCAAGACCGGGATCAACACCGCGGCCGGCAAGAACCTGGTCGGCGCCTTCCACCCGCCGGCCGGGGTGATCTGCGACCTGTCCACCCTGGACAGCCTGCCTCCGGCCGAGCTGGCCGCCGGCATGGCCGAGGTGGTCAAGTGCGGGTTCATCGCCGACCCGGTGATCCTGGAGCTGGTCGAGCGGGATCCGGCCGCCGCCGTCGACCCGACCGGCCCGATGGCCCGCGAGCTGATCGAGCGGGCGATCCGGGTCAAGGCCGACGTGGTCTCCGGCGACCTGCGCGAGTCCGGGGTGCGCGAGGTGCTCAACTACGGCCACACCCTCGCCCACGCGATCGAGAAGGTGGAGGGCTACCGCTGGCGGCACGGGCACGCGGTCGCCGTCGGCCTGGTCTACGCGGGCACGCTGGCCCGGCTCGCCGGCCGGCTCGACGAGGCCACCGCGCGGCGGCACCGGACCGCCGTGGCGGCGCTCGGCCTGCCCACCGGCTACCGGGCGGACGCCTGGCCGGAGCTGCTGGCCACGATGCGGGTGGACAAGAAGGCCCGCGGCGACCGGCTGCGCTTCGTGGTGCTGGACGGGCTGGCCCGGCCGGCGATCCTGGAGGGCCCCGACGACGAGCTGCTGCACGCCGCCTACCGCGAGATCGGGTCATGAAGGTCCACGTGCTGAACGGGCCGAACCTGGGCCGGCTCGGCACCCGCGAGCCGGCCGTCTACGGCGCCACCACCTACGCCGACCTGGTGGCGCTCTGCGAGGCGACCGGCCGGGAACTCGGCCTGGACGTGACGGTCCGGCAGACCGACGCCGAGCACGAGCTGCTCGGCTGGCTGCACGCCGCCGCCGACGAGGGCGCGGCGGTGGTGCTCAACCCGGCCGCCTGGTCGCACTACTCGTACGCGGTCCGGGACGCCTGCGCGATGCTCCGCGGGCCGCTGATCGAGGTGCACATCTCCAACATCCACGCCCGGGAGGAGTTCCGGCACCACTCGGTGGTCTCCGCGGTGGCCACCGGGGTGATCTGCGGGCTGGGCGTCGACGGCTACCGCCTGGCCCTGCACCACCTGGCCGGCGCGCGTTCCTGACCTCGGGACGCCACGGTGCCGCACCGACGGCGTGGCCGGTCAGGCCCGGCGCTCGCGGGGCATGACGCTCTCGATGCCGGTTACGGCCGGTGACATCTGTCACGCGCGAACCACGCCATCCTCGGCCCCTCTGCTCTGCAGCCGCCTCCGCGCCACGGCGTTGAGCTGGGCCTTTCATGGCTCCCGGCGGAAGGGCGGCCGCACGCTACCCGTCGCGGAGAGTGACCGGTGCATCCGGGGCTGCAGAGCAAAGGGGGAGCGTGGGGCCGGGAAGTTGCACGGTGGGTGGCGATTGGCGGACGCGGACGGGCGACGGCCCCCGACCGGGCGCTGACGGCACGAGCCACGGGAATGGCGCAGCTAGTAGACTTTGCAGGTCTGTCCGCCAATTGATGATCAAGGCAGGAAATGGCCACCACCAACGACCTGAAGAACGGCCTGGTACTCAACCTCGACGGGGAACTCTGGTCCGTCGTCGAGTTCCAGCACGTCAAGCCCGGTAAGGGTGGTGCGTTCGTGCGTACCACGCTGAAGAACGTGCTCTCCGGCAAGGTCGTCGACAAGACCTTCAACGCGGGCACCAAGGTCGAGACCGCGACCGTCGACAAGCGCACGATGCAGTACCTCTACGCCGACGGCGAGGACTACGTCTTCATGGATCTGGAGACCTTCGACCAGATCACCGTCCCCGGCGGCACCGTCGGCGAGGCGGCCAACTACCTGCTGCCCGAGGCCGAGGCGACGGTGGCCACCCACGAGAGCGTCCCGCTCTACATCGAGCTGCCCACCAGCGTCGTGCTCGAGGTGACCTACACCGAGCCCGGCCTGCAGGGCGACCGCTCCACCGGCGGCAACAAGCCGGCCACCGTCGAGACCGGCGCGACCGTGCAGGTGCCGCTCTTCATCACCACCGGTGAGAAGATCAAGGTCGACACCCGCGACGGCCGTTACCTCGGCCGCGCCTGATGGCCGAGGGTCCCAAACAGCAGATGCCGGCGCGCCGCAAGGCGCGCAAGCGGGCGCTGGACGTGCTCTACGAGGCCGACCTGCGCGACCGGCCGCCGGTGGAGGTGCTGGCGGGCTACCTCGAGCGGATCGAGAAGCCCCGCCCGGAGCACCTCGACTACACGGTGAGCCTGGTCGAGGGCGTCGCCGCCCACCTCGACCGGATCGACGAGCTGATCGCGAGCTACGCCGAGGGCTGGACGCTCGACCGGATGCCGGCGGTCGACCGCAACCTGGCCCGGACCGCCGTCTACGAACTGCTCTACGTCGACGAGATCGACGACGCGGTGGCGATCAGCGAGGCGGTGGAGCTGGCCCGGCAGATGTCGACCGACGACTCGCCGCGCTTCCTCAACGGCGTGCTCGGCCGGATCGCGGAGTACGCCACCCGCTGACCGCGGCCGGTCCGCCGCCCGGGTGAAGCGACACCGACCACGAAAGGGCCCGTGCCGGACGGCACGGGCCCCTTCGGTGCGACAGCGGTCAGGAGGCGAAGAAGGCCCGCGGGTCGGCGACCAGCACACCGTGCTCGGTCAGCCGCTCGATCAGGCCGGACGGCGAGGCGTCGTAGACGATCGCCAGCGCGCGCAGGTCGTCGGCGCGGATGGAGAGCACCCGGCCGTTGTAGTCGCCGCGCTGCTGCTGGATGGCACGGGCGTACCGGGCGACGTAGGCCAGGTCCTCCGAGGCCTCGTCGTAGAGCCGCTCCAGGTCCAGGACGATCTTGCTGGTCGGCTCGTGGCGCACCCCGCTGCCGTCGGGCAGCAGCTCCGAGACGGGAACTCGGTAGAAGTCGGCCAGCTCGGCCAGCCTGGACACCGTGACGGCCCGGTCGCCGCGCTCGTACGAGCCGACCACCACCGCCTTCCACCGCCCGTTCGACTTCTCCTCCACCCCCTGCAGGGACAGGCCCTGCTGCTGGCGGATGGAGCGCAGGCGGGCGCCCAGCGACTTGGCGTATTCAGAGGGCATTCGGACACTCCCAGTGCTGCTCGGGGTTCTCCCAGCTATCGCTACGGAGCGTGACGGTACGGGGATTGCGACACCTGGTCAAGTGGTCGTGACCTTCCCGTTGGGTACGCCGGGGGAGTTATCCCCATTTCGCCGGGCTGACCAGGTGCTCAGTGGCCGGCGGCGGTCCGGGCCGTGACCACTGGTAACGTGGCTGAAGCCCTCGCCGGGCCGGGTGCGGTGCGGCGGGAGGTTCCGACGTCCTTTAACGACCCGTCCCGTGAGGCGGGGAAGGAGGTCCGCCGTGGCCTACCCACCGGCTGCCCGGTCGCCGATCGCCCGACAACCCTCGGTGAAGGTGATCCTCACCAGCGCCGACGTCCAGCGCGTGGTCGACCGGATCGCCCACCAGATCCTCGAGAAGACGCAGGGCGCCGCCGACACCGTACTGCTCGGCATCCCCACCCGGGGCGCCCCGCTCGCGAAGCGGCTCGCCGCCCGGATCAGCACCTTCGAGGACGTGGCCGTCCCGGTCGGCGTGCTCGACATCACCCTCTACCGCGACGACCTGCGCCGGCACGCCACCCGCGCGGTCGGGCCCACCCAGTTGCCGCCCGGCGGCATCGACGGCAAGCGGGTCGTCCTCGTCGACGACGTGCTCTTCTCCGGCCGCACCGTGCGGGCCGCCCTGGACGCGCTCAACGACGTCGGCCGCCCGGCCTCGGTGCAGCTCGCCGTCCTGGTCGACCGCGGCCACCGGGAACTGCCGATCCGCGCCGACTACGTCGGCAAGAACATCCCGACCTCGCTGGCCGAGAGCGTCAAGGTGACGCTCGCCGAGACCGACGGCGCCGACGAGGTCAAGCTGTACGGGGGGACGCCCGCATGATCCGGCACCTGCTCTCCGGCGGCGACCTGGACGCCGCCACCGCCACCCAGATCCTGGACACCGCGGCCGAGATGGCCACCGTCGCCGGCCGCGAGGTCAAGAAGCTGCCCGCGCTGCGCGGCCGCACCGTGGTCAACCTCTTCTACGAGGACTCCACCCGCACCCGGATCTCCTTCGAGGCGGCGGCGAAGCGGCTCAGCGCCGACGTGATCAACTTTTCCGCCAAGGGGTCCAGCGTCGCCAAGGGCGAGAGCCTGAAGGACACCGCGCTGACCCTGCAGGCGATGGGGGCCGACGCGGTGGTGGTGCGCCACCCCGCCTCCGGCGCCGCGCACCGGCTCGCCAACTGGGTCGACGGCTCGGTGGTCAACGCCGGCGACGGCACCCACGAGCACCCCACCCAGGCGCTGCTGGACGCGTACACCATGCGCGCCCGGCTGGGCCGGCTCGCCGGCCTGTCGGTGGCGGTGGTCGGGGACGTGCTGCACAGCCGGGTGGCCCGCTCCAACGTGCTGCTGCTGTCCACCCTCGGCGCCAAGGTGACCCTGGTCGGGCCGCCGACGCTGATCCCGGTCGACATCGCGCAGGCGCTCGCTCCCGGCACCGCCGTCTCCTACGACCTGGACGCGGTGCTGCCCGCCTCCGACGTGGTGATGATGCTGCGGGTGCAGCGGGAGCGGATGAACGACTCCTACTTCCCGTCCGCCCGCGAGTACGCCCGCCGCTACGGCCTGGACGGCCCGCGGATGCGCCGGCTGCCCGAGCACGCGATCGTCATGCACCCCGGCCCGATGAACCGGGGCATGGAGATCACGCCGGAGGTCGCCGACTCGCCCCGCTCCACCATCGTCGAACAGGTCGCCAACGGGGTCTCCGTCCGGATGGCCGTCCTCTACCTGCTGCTCGGGGGGAACAACTCATGACCACGTACCTGATCAAGGGGGTCAGCGTGGTGGGGGCCGCGCCAACCGACCTGCTGATCCGCGACGGCGTCGTCGCCGAGGCCGGCGCCGGGCTGACCGCCGCCGGCGCGACGGTGGTCGACGCCACCGGACTGGTCGCGCTGCCGGGCCTGGTCGACCTGCACACCCACCTGCGCGAGCCGGGCCGGGAGGACGCCGAGACCGTGGAGTCCGGCTCCCGGGCCGCCGCCCTGGGCGGCTACACGGCGGTCTGCGCGATGGCCAACACCTCGCCGGTGGCCGACACCGCGGGCGTGGTCGAGCAGGTCTGGCGGCTCGGCCGGCAGGCCGGGCTGGTGGACGTGCAGCCGATCGGCGCGGTCACCGTCGGGCTGGCCGGCGAGCGGCTGGCCGAACTGGGTGCGATGGCCGACTCGGCGGCCCGGGTACGGATCTTCTCCGACGACGGGCACTGCGTGGCCGACCCGCGGCTGATGCGCCGGGCGCTGGAGTACGTCAAGGCGTTCGACGGGGTGATCGCCCAGCACGCCGAGGAGCCCCGGTTGACCGAGGGCGCGCAGATGCACGAGGGGGAGGTCTCCACCCGCCTCGGGCTGACCGGCTGGCCGGCGGTGGCCGAGGAGGCGATCATCGCCCGGGACGTGCTGCTCGCCGAGCACGTGGGCAGCCGGCTGCACGTCTGCCACGTCTCCACCGCCGGCAGCGTCGAGGTGCTGCGGCACGCGAAGGCCCGCGGGGTCCGGGTCACCGCCGAGGTGACCCCGCACCACCTGCTGCTGACCGACGAGCGCGCCGAGACCTACGACCCGGTCTACAAGGTCAACCCGCCGCTGCGCACCGCCGCCGACGTCGCCGCCCTGCGCGCCGCGCTGGTGGACGGGGTGATCGACATCATCGCCACCGACCACGCCCCGCACGCGGTGGAGGACAAGGAGTGCGAGTGGGCGTACGCCCGGCCGGGCATGCTCGGCCTGGAGACGGCGCTGTCGATCGCGCTCGACGTGCTCGGCCCGGAGTGGGACCTGATCGCCGAGCGGATGTCGCGCATCCCGGCCCGGATCGCCGGGCTGGACTCGCACGGCATCGACCCGGCCCCCGGCGCGCCGGCCAACCTGACCCTGGTCGACCCGGCCGCCCGCCGGGTGATCGAGCCGGCCGAACTGGCCAGCCGCAGCCGCAACACCCCGTACGCCCGCATGACGCTGCCGGGTCGCATCGTGGCGACCTTCCTCTGCGGCGAGCCGACGGTCCTGGACGGAAAGGCTGTCAAGTAGATGACGAAGCGCAGGCCCGCGATCCTGGTGCTGGAGGACGGGCGGACGTTCCACGGCGAGGCGTACGGCAGCGTCGGCGAGACCTTCGGTGAGGCGGTCTTCAACACCGGCATGACCGGCTACCAGGAGACCCTGACCGACCCCTCCTACCACCGGCAGGTGGTGGTGCAGACCGCGCCGCACATCGGCAACACCGGCGTCAACGGCGAGGACGACGAGTCCGGCCGGATCTGGGTGGCCGGCTACGTGGTCCGCGACCCGGCCCGGATCGGCTCCAACTGGCGGGCCACCGGTGGGCTGGAGGACCGGCTCGCCACCGAGGGCGTGGTCGGCATCAGCGGGGTGGACACCCGCGCGCTGACCCGGCACCTGCGCGAGCGCGGCGCGATGCGCGTCGGGGTCTCCAGCGTGGAGACCGACCCGCGGGCGCTGCTGGCCCGGGTCCGGCAGTCCCCGCCGATGGTCGGCGCCGACCTCTCCGCCGAGGTGAGCACCGCCAAGCCGTACGTGGTCGCCGCCGAGGGCGAGCACCGGTACACGGTGGCCGCGCTGGACCTGGGCATCAAGCGCAACGTGCCGCGCCGGCTGGCCGCGCGCGGGGTCACCACGCACGTGCTGCCCGCCGGCTCGACCATCGATGACCTGCTGGCCACCGGCGCCGACGCGGTCTTCTTCTCACCCGGCCCCGGCGACCCGGCCACCGCGGACGGGCCGGTCGCGCTGGCCCGGGAGGTGCTGCGCCGCGAGATCCCGCTGTTCGGCATCTGCTTCGGCAGCCAGATCCTCGGCCGGGCGCTGGGCTTCGGCACCTACAAGCTCGGCTACGGCCACCGCGGAATCAACCAGCCGGTGCTCGACCGGGCCACCGGCAAGGTCGAGGTGACCAGCCACAACCACGGCTTCGCGGTCGAGGTCCCGGGCGCGCGGCAGGGCGCGGTGGTGCCCGACCAGGTGATCGAGACCGGGTTCGGCGGTGTCCAGGTCAGTCACGTCTGCCTCAACGACAACGTGGTCGAGGGGCTGCGGGCGAAGGACGTGCCCGCCTTCACCGTCCAGTACCACCCGGAGGCGGCGGCCGGCCCGCACGACGCGGAGTATCTCTTCGACCGCTTCGCCGAGCTCATCGAGGGCCGCAACCACAGCGAGGGGCGCACGAATGCCTAAGCGGACCGACCTCAAGCACATCCTGGTGATCGGCTCCGGGCCGATCGTGATCGGGCAGGCCTGCGAGTTCGACTACTCCGGCACCCAGGCCTGCCGGGTGCTGCGCAGCGAGGGGATCCGGGTCAGCCTGGTCAACTCGAACCCGGCGACGATCATGACCGACCCGGAGTTCGCCGACGCCACGTACGTCGAGCCGATCACCCCGGAGTTCGTCGAGCTGGTCATCGCCAAGGAGCGCCCGGACGCCGTGCTGCCCACCCTCGGCGGGCAGACCGCGCTGAACACCGCGGTCGCCCTGCACGAGTCCGGCGTGCTGGAGAAGTACGGCGTCGAGCTGATCGGCGCGAACATCGAGGCGATCCGCCGGGGCGAGGACCGGCAGCTGTTCAAGGACATCGTGGCCAAGGCCGGTGTCCGGCTCGGCCTCGACGACCCGGCCGGCCTGGTGCCCCGGTCCCGGGTCTGCCACTCGATGGACGAGGTCGAGGCCACCGTCGCCGAGCTGGGCCTGCCGGTGGTGATCCGGCCGTCGTTCACCATGGGCGGCCTGGGCTCCGGCATGGCGCACACCCCCGAGGAGCTGACCCGGATCGCCGGCGCCGGGCTGGCCGCCAGCCCGGTGCACGAGGTGCTCATCGAGGAGAGCGTGCTCGGCTGGAAGGAGTACGAGCTCGAACTCATGCGCGACCGTCACGACAACGTGGTGGTGGTCTGCTCCATCGAGAACGTGGACCCGATGGGCGTGCACACCGGCGACAGCGTCACCGTCGCCCCGGCCATGACCCTGACCGACCGGGAGTACCAGCGCCTGCGCGACCTGGGCATCGCGGTGCTGCGCGAGGTCGGGGTGGACACCGGCGGCTGCAACATCCAGTTCGCGGTCAACCCGGCCGACGGCCGGATCGTGGTGATCGAGATGAACCCGCGGGTGTCCCGCTCCTCGGCGCTGGCGTCGAAGGCGACCGGCTTCCCGATCGCGAAGATCGCCGCGAAGCTGGCCATCGGCTACACCCTCGACGAGATCCCCAACGACATCACCCTGAAGACCCCGGCCGCGTTCGAGCCGACGCTGGACTACGTGGTGGTGAAGATCCCGCGGTTCGCGTTCGAGAAGTTCCCCGGCGCCGACCCGGAGCTGACCACCACGATGAAGTCGGTCGGCGAGGCGATGAGCCTGGGGCGCAACTTCACCGAGGCGCTGAACAAGGCGATGCGCTCGATGGAGACCAAGGCGGCCGGGTTCTGGACCCAGCCCGACCCGGCCGGCGCGACGAAGGAGAACACCCTCGCCGCGCTGCGGATGCCGCACGACGGGCGGCTCTACACGGTGGAGCGGGCGCTGCGGCTGGGCGCGTCGATCGCCGAGGTCACCGCGGCCTCCGGCGGGATCGACCCGTGGTTCCTGGACCAGATCGCCGCCCTCGTCGAACTGCGCGCCGAGATCGTCGCCGCCCCGGTGCTCGACGCCGACCTGCTGCGCCGGGCGAAGCGGGCCGGTCTGTCCGACCGGCAGCTGGCCGCGCTGCGTCCGGAGCTGGCGGCCGAGGACGGGGTACGCACCCTGCGGCACCGCCTCGACATCCGCCCGGTCTACAAGACGGTGGACACCTGCGCGGCCGAGTTCTCCGCGGTCACCCCCTACCACTACTCCTCGTACGACCAGGAGACCGAGGTGGTCGGCTCGGCCCGGCCCAAGGTGCTGATCCTCGGCTCCGGGCCGAACCGGATCGGGCAGGGCATCGAGTTCGACTACTCCTGCGTGCACGCGGTGATGGCGCTGCGCACCGCGCCGGTCGTCGCCGCCGCCGGGTCCGGCGCCGCCGGCTACGAGACCGTCATGGTCAACTGCAACCCGGAGACGGTCTCCACCGACTACGACACCGCCGACCGGCTCTACTTCGAGCCGCTCACCTTCGAGGACGTGCTGGAGGTCTGGCACGCCGAGGACACCTCCGGCAAGGCCGCCGGCGGCCCCGGCGTGATCGGGGTGATCGTGCAGCTCGGCGGGCAGACCCCGCTCGGGCTGGCCCAGCGGCTGAAGAACGCCGGGGTGCCGGTGGTCGGCACCTCGCCGGAGTCGATCCACCTGGCCGAGGAGCGGGGCGCCTTCGGCGCGCTGCTGGCCCGGGCCGGGCTGCGTGCGCCGGCGCACGGCATGGCCACCTCGTACGACGAGGCGAAGGCGATCGCCGAGGAGATCGGCTACCCGGTGCTGGTGCGGCCCTCGTACGTGCTGGGCGGCCGGGGCATGGAGATCGTCTACGACGACCCGACGCTGCGCGACTACATCGGCCGGGCCACCGAGATCTCGCCGGACCACCCGGTGCTGGTGGACCGCTTCCTCGACGACGCGATCGAGATCGACGTGGACGCGCTCTGCGACGCCGACGGAGAGGTCTACCTCGGCGGGGTGATGGAGCACATCGAGGAGGCCGGCATCCACTCCGGCGACTCGTCCTGCGCGCTGCCGCCGATCACCCTGGCCGGCTCGCACCTGGCCGAGGTCCGCCGGTACACCGAGGCGATCGCCCGGGGGATCGGCGTGCGTGGCCTGCTCAACGTGCAGTACGCGCTCAAGGACGACGTGCTCTACGTGCTGGAGGCGAACCCGCGCGCGTCCCGGACGGTGCCGTTCGTCTCGAAGGCCACCGCGGTGCCGCTGGCCAAGGCGGCGGCCCGGATCGCGCTCGGCGCCACCATCGCCGAGCTGCGCGCCGAGGGGCTGCTCCCGGCCGGCGGGGACGGCGGCTCGCTGCCGGCGGACGCCCCGATCGCGGTGAAGGAGGCGGTGCTGCCGTTCAAGCGGTTCCGCACCCCCACCGGCAAGGGCGTGGACTCGCTGCTCGGCCCGGAGATGAAGTCGACCGGCGAGGTGATGGGCATCGACACCGCCTTCGGGCACGCCTTCGCGAAGAGCCAGTCGGCGGCGTACGGCTCGCTGCCGACCGGCGGCAAGATCTTCGTCTCGGTCGCCAACCGGGACAAGCGCGGCATGATCTTCCCGGTCAAGCGCCTGGCCGACCTCGGCTTCGAGATCGTCGCCACCACCGGCACGGCCGAGGTGCTGCGCCGGCACGGCATCGCCTGCGAGCAGATCCGCAAGCACTACGAGGCCGGCGAGGGCGAGGACGCGGTCTCGCTGATCCTCGGCGGCGACGTGGCGTTGGTGATCAACACGCCGCAGGGCTCGGGGGCCAGCGCCCGTTCGGACGGCTACGAGATCCGCAGCGCCGCCGTCACCGCCGACATCCCGTGCATCACCACCGTGCCCGGCGCGGCGGCGGCGGTGATGGGCATCGAGGCCCGTATCCGCGGCGACATGCAGGTCCGCCCCCTCCAGGAGTTGCACGCCGCGCTGCGGGCCGAGCAGTGATCTTCGAGCGGGCGGTGCGGCCGGGGCTGTTCCGGATCGGCGGCGGGGACGCCGAGGCGGCGCACGAGTGGACGCTGCGCCGGCTGGCGGGACTCTCCCGCCGGCCGGCGGCGCTGGCCGCCCTGCGCGCCCGGTACGCCGTCCGGGCGCCGCGCACGGTGTTCGGGGTCGAGTTCCCCAACCCGGTCGGGCTCGCCGCCGGGATGGACAAGGACGGCGTCGCGCTGCCCGCCTGGCCGGCGTTGGGCTTCGGCTTCGTGGAGGTCGGCACGGTCACCGCGCACCCGCAGCCGGGCAACCCCCGGCCCCGGCTGTTCCGGCTGCGCGCCAGCGAGGCCGTGGTCAACCGGATGGGCTTCAACAACGCCGGGGCGGCGGCCCTCGCGGCCCGGCTGGCGGCGCTGCCCCGCCCGCTGGGCGTGCCGCTGGGCATCTCGCTCGGCAAGTCCAAGGTGACCCCGCTAAACGAGGCGGTGGCGGACTACCAGGCCTCCTACCGGGCGCTGCGCGGGCACGGCGACTACTTCGCGGTCAACGTCTCGTCGCCGAACACACCCGGGCTGCGGGCGTTGCAGGACCGGGGGCACCTGGACGCGCTGCTCGCCGCGCTGGTGGGGGAGAAGCCGGTGCTGGTGAAGATCGCCCCGGACCTGACCGAGCCGGCCATCGCCGAGCTGCTGGAGGTCTGCCTGGCCCGGGGCGCGGCCGGGGTGATCGCCACCAACACCACGCTCGCCCGGGACGGGTTGGCCCCGGCGGACCGGCCGCGCGGCGCGGAGGCCGGCGGGCTCTCCGGGCGGCCGCTCGCCGCCCGGGCCCGGGAGGTGGTCGCCTTCGTGCACCGAGAGACCGGGGGCCGGCTGCCGATCGTCGGCGTCGGCGGCATCGTGGACCCGGATGACGCGGCCCGGATGTTCGACGCCGGCGCCAGCCTGGTCCAGCTCTACACCGGCTTCATCTACCGGGGCCCGGCCCTGGTCCGGGCGGTGGCCCGGGCGTCGGCCGCCGCTCCCGCGCCGGCCGGGACCGCGAGCCGGTGAGCCGCCGTCCCGGCGGGGTCCGACCCGCGGCGACGGAGTCCGCCGGCCGCGCCCGGCGCGGGGTGAGAGGACAGCAACCAGGAGGGACCCCCGCCGGCGCCCTTTGCTCTGCTTCACTCCACGCAACATTTTGGGGCAGCGACCTGTGCGTCCGTTGAAGCAGAGCAAAGGGCTCGGGTGGCAGGTCGGGTCCGCCGGCAGCGCATTCGACGAGGCTACGAGGGAGCGCGCGTGACACCCGACGAGATCCTGGCCGCGGACCGGGCGCACGTCTGGCATCCGTACGCGGCGCTGCCGCCGGCCAGCCCGCCGTACGTGGTCGACGGCGCGCAGGGCGTACGGCTGCGGCTGGCCGACGGCCGGGAACTGGTCGACGGGATGTCGTCGTGGTGGGCGGCGATCCACGGCTACCGGCACCCGGTGCTGGACGCGGCGGTGACCGACCAGCTCGGCCGGATGAGCCACGTGATGTTCGGCGGGCTCACCCACGAACCGGCGGTGCGGCTGGCGCAGACGCTGGTGGAGCTGGCCCCGGACGGGCTGGAGCGGGTCTTCCTGTGCGACTCGGGCTCGGTCAGCGTCGAGGTCGCGGTCAAGATGTGCCTGCAGTACCAACGGGCCACCGGCCGGCCGGAGCGCCGCCGGCTGGGCACCTGGCGGGGCGGCTACCACGGCGACACGTTCCACCCGATGAGCGTCTGCGACCCGGAGGGCGGCATGCACCACCTCTGGGGCGACGTGCTGCCCCGGCAGGTCTTCGCCCCGATCCCGCCGGGCGGCTTGGACACGCCGCCGGACCCGGCGTACGAGGCGGCGCTGGTCGACGCGGTGGAGCGGCACGCCCACGAACTGGCCGCGGTGATCGTCGAGCCGGTGGTCCAGGGCGCCGGCGGGATGCGCTTCCACCACCCGCACTACCTGCGGGTGCTGCGCGAGGTGACCCGCGAGCACGGGGTGCTGCTGATCTTCGACGAGATCGCCACCGGCTTCGGCCGGACCGGCACCATGTTCGCTGCCGAGCACGCCGGGGTGACGCCGGACGTGATGTGCGTGGGCAAGGCGCTCACCGGCGGCTACCTCACCCTGGCCGCGGCGCTGTGCACCCCGGAGATCGCCCGGGGCATCTCCGCGGCCGGCGTGCTGGCGCACGGCCCGACGTTCATGGGCAACCCGCTGGCCTGTGCGGTCGCCAACGCCTCCATCGGCCTGCTGCGGACCGGCGACTGGGCGAGGGAGGTGGCGAGGCTCCAGGCGGGGCTGCGGGCCGGCCTGGAGCCGCTGCGCGGCGCGCCGGGGGTGGCCGACGTGCGGGTGCTGGGCGGGATCGGGGTGGTCCAGCTGGACCACGAGGTGAACCTGGCCGCCGCCACGGCCGCCGCGGTGGGGCAGGGCGTCTGGCTGCGCCCGTTCCGCGACCTGGTCTACACCATGCCGCCGTACGTCACCGACGACGCCGACCTGGCCCGGATCGCGGCCGGCGTGGCGGCCGCGGTGAAGGCCGGCTGACCGCCCGGTCCGGGAACCCGGGCCGGGTACGCGGGCGGCCGACGCGGCCCGCGCGAGGAGCGAGGAGAGGAAGAGACGTGGAGAGCTTCGGCGCCCGCCTGCACCGGGCCGTCACCGAACGGGGCCCGCTCTGCGTGGGCATCGACCCGCACCCGGGGCTGCTGGCCCGCTGGGGGCTGCCCGACGACGTGACCGGACTCGACCGGTTCGCCCGGACCGTCGTGGAGGCCCTCGGTGACCGGGTTGCGGTGGTCAAGCCCCAGTCGGCCTTCTTCGAGCGGTTCGGCTCCCGGGGTGTCGAAATTCTTGAGTCAACTATCCGACAGTTACGGGATTCCGGTTCGCTCGTTCTGCTTGACGTCAAGCGTGGCGACATCGGCTCGACGGTCGCCGCGTACGCCGCCGCGTACCTTGATCCATCCAGCCCCTTGTATGCCGACGCGGTTACCGCGAGCCCGTACCTCGGGGTCGGTTCGCTCGCTCCGATGTTCGAGCTGGCCGCCGCGCACGGCGGAGGGGTCTTCGTGCTGGCGCTCACCTCCAACCCGGAGGGAGCCGCCGTGCAGCGGGCCCGGGCGGCCGACGGGCGGACCGTGGCGCAGACCGTGATCGACGAGATTTCCCAGCTCAACGCGGGTGCGGAGCCGCTCGGCAGCTTCGGTCTGGTGGTCGGGGCGACGATCGGCGACACCGGCCACGACCTCTCCGCGGTGAACGGTCCGCTGCTCGCTCCGGGCCTCGGCGCGCAGGGCGCCACCGCCGCGGACCTGCGCGTGGTGTTCGGCTCCAGCCTGCCCGCGGTGCTGCCCTCGTACTCCCGGGAGGTGCTGGGCGCGGGCCCGGACGTGGCCGCGCTGCGGGCCGCCGCGGAGCGCGCGCTGGCCGGCTGCCGGGCCGTCCTGGCTGCCCGTTGACTGACTGACGGCTCGGTCACTTTGTGGTGATCATGGCGCGCCCACGTTGCCGAAAGCTCCGTTGACCGCTAGTTTTCCCCGCGCTGGGAACCACGAACCCCTTGGTTCACAGCGACACCACGTTTCACAGATGCGGCGGTGCGTCCCGCCCGTCGCGATAGGGACCTGAGGAGTACTGGTGCCGCTCCCGTCACTGACCCCCGAGCAGCGCGCAGCCGCGCTGGAGAAGGCTGCGGAGATCCGCAAGGCCCGCGCTGAGCTGAAGGAGCAGCTCAAGCAGGGCAAGACCACCCTCGGAGCCGTCCTCGAGCGGGCCGAGTCCGACGACGTCGTCGGCAAGCTCAAGGTGTCCGCCGTCCTGCAGGCGATGCCGGGTATCGGCAAGATCCGGGCCACCCAGATCATGGAGAAGCTCAAGATCGCCGACAGCCGTCGCCTGCGTGGTCTCGGCGAGCAGCAGCGCAAGGCACTGCTTGGAGAGTTCTCCGCCAACTGAGCCTGGCGGCGTGTAGAAACAAGCAGTGAGCACGGAAGGCGAGGCGCGCCCGGCGGCTCGGCTCACTGTCCTGGCCGGACCTTCGGGCACCGGCCGGGAGAGTGTCGTCGAGCTGGTCCGGGCGCGTTCTCCCGCCGTGTGGACCCCGGTGCCGGCCACCACCCGCCAGCCCCGCGCGGGCGAGCGACCCGGCACCGACCGGCTCTTCTGCGACCCGGCCGAGTTCGACCGGATGGCCGCGGCCGGCGAACTGCTGGAGTGGAGCCGGATCGGCCCGTACGCGCGCGGCACCCCCGCGGCGCCGGTGCGCGCCCGGCTGGCCGCCGGGCAGCCGGTGCTGCTCCCGCTCGACCTGCCCGGCGCGATCGGCGTCCGGGCCGTGGTCCCCGACGCCTGCCTCGTCCTGCTCGTCCCGCCCGGTTTCCGGCCGGCGCCGGCCACCCTGGCGGAGACCGACGCCGTCGTGGTGCACGACCTGACCGAGCGGGTGGTCACCGAGCTGGTAGGCTTGCTCGGTTCTTCCTTACCGGCTCCGGCCCGTTCGCCGCTGAGCGGTCGGGTGACGTAGCCGCGTCCGCGCGGTTCTCCAGACGCAGAGGTTAATTCGTGGGATCCATCGCCAACCCCGAAGGCATCACCAACCCGCCGATCGACGAGCTCCTCGAGAAGACGACGTCGAAGTACGCGCTGGTCATCTTCGCGGCCAAGCGCGCGCGTCAGGTCAACGCCTACTACAGCCAGCTCGGTGAGGGCCTGCTGGAGTACGTCGGCCCGCTGGTCGAGACCACCCCCCAGGAGAAGCCGCTCTCCATCGCCATGCGCGAGATCAACGCGGGCCTGCTCACCGCCGAGCCGACCGACCAGCCGTAACCCGCCGCGCGTCGATGTCCGCCCGGATCGTCCTCGGGGTCGGTGGCGGCATCGCCGCCTACAAGGCGTGCGAGCTGCTGCGGCTGTTCACCGAGTCCGGCCACCGGGTCCGGGTCGTGCCGACCGCGTCGGCGCTCCGCTTCGTCGGGGCGCCGACCTGGGCGGCGCTGAGCGGGCAGCCGGTCGCCGACGAGGTCTGGTCGGACGTGCACGAGGTGCCGCACGTGCGCCTCGGCCAGCAGGCCGACCTGGTGGTGGTCGCGCCGGCCACCGCCGACCTGCTCGCCAAGGCCGCCCACGGCCTCGCCGACGACCTGCTCACCAACACCCTGCTCACCGCCCGCTGCCCGGTGGTGCTGGCGCCCGCCATGCACACCGAGATGTGGGAGCACGCGGCCACCGTCGCCAACGTCGCCACCCTGCGCGCCCGGGGCGTGCGGGTCATCGAGCCCGCCGTCGGCCGGCTCACCGGGGCGGACACCGGCAAGGGCCGGCTGCCCGACCCGGCGGAGATCTTCGCGGTCGCCCGCCGGGCCCTCACCCGTGGTGTCGCCGCCCCGGCCGACCTGGCCGGCCGCCGGGTGGTGGTCACCGCCGGCGGCACCCGGGAGCCGCTGGACCCGGTCCGCTTCCTGGGCAACCGGTCCTCCGGCAAACAGGGCTACGCGTTCGCCCGCACCGCCGTCGCCCGGGGGGCCCGGGTCACCCTGATCTCGGCCAACGTCGGGCTGCCGGATCCGGCCGGCGTGGACCTGGTCCGGGTCGGCACCACCGAGGAGTTGCGCCAGGCCACGCTCGCCGCGGCCGACGCGGCCGACGCGGTGGTGATGGCGGCCGCTCCGGCCGATTTCCGGCCGGCGACCTACGCGACTGGCAAAATCAAGAAGTCGGACGACGGCAGCGCGCCCACCATCGAGCTCGTTACCAACCCGGACATCGCCGCCGAGCTGGGGCAGCGCCGTCGGCCGGAGCAGGTGCTGGTGGTGTTCGCCGCCGAGACCGGCGACGCCGAGGCCAACGGCCGGGCCAAGCTCGCCCGCAAGCGAGCCGACCTCATCGTGATCAACGAGGTCGGGCCGGACAAGGTCTTCGGCGCCGAGACGAACGCGGCGACCGTCATCGGCGCGGACGGCTCGGTCAGCCGGATGCCCGAGCAGTCCAAGGAGGATCTCGCCGACGGCGTCTGGGACCTCGTGGTGACCCGGCTGGCCGGTCCTTCCTGACCGTTGGTACCGAACGCTGACCAGCGCGCGCTCCGCGGACGGTGGTGACTACACTGCCGCGGAACGACTTTTCCTTAGCTTAGGAGTGCCGTGACACGCCGCCTCTTCACGTCCGAATCGGTCACGGAAGGCCACCCGGACAAGATCGCCGACCAGATCAGTGACGGGATCCTGGACGCGCTGCTCAGTCAGGACCCACACAGCCGGGTCGCGGTGGAGACCCTCATCACCACCGGCCAGGTGCACGTGGCCGGCGAGGTCACCACCAAGGCGTACGCCGACATCCCGACCATCGTCCGGGAGACCATCCTCGGGATCGGCTACGACTCGTCGAAGAAGGGCTTCGACGGGGCCTCGTGCGGCGTGAGCGTCTCCATCGGCAACCAGTCCCCGGACATCGCCCAGGGCGTCGACAACGCCTTCGAGCTGCGCACCGGCGCCTCGGAGAGCGCCCTGGACGCGCAGGGTGCCGGTGATCAGGGCATGATGTTCGGCTTCGCCTGCTCGGAGACGCCCGAACTGATGCCGCTGCCGATCGCGCTCGCGCACCGGCTGGCCCGCCGCCTCTCCGCCGTACGCAAGGACGGCACGATCCCGTACCTGCGCCCGGACGGCAAGACCCAGGTCACCATCGAGTACGACGGTCTGCGCCCGGTGCGGCTCAACACGGTGGTCGTGTCCAGCCAGCACGCCGCGGACATCTCGCTGGAGTCGCTGCTCACCCCCGACGTGCGCGAGCACGTCATCGCCCCGGAGCTGGAGAGCCTCGGGCTGGACACCGAGGGCTACCGGCTGCTGGTCAACCCGACCGGCCGGTTCGAGATCGGTGGCCCGATGGGTGACGCCGGCCTGACCGGCCGCAAGATCATCGTCGACACCTACGGCGGCTACGCCCGGCACGGCGGTGGCGCCTTCTCCGGCAAGGACCCGTCGAAGGTGGACCGCTCGGCGGCGTACGCGATGCGCTGGGTGGCCAAGAACGTGGTGGCCGCCGGCCTGGCCGAGCGGTGCGAGGCGCAGGTCGCGTACGCGATCGGCAAGGCGCACCCGGTCAGCCTCTTCATCGAGACGTTCGGCACCGAGACGGTGCCGGTCTCCTCGATCGAGAAGGCCGTGACCGAGGTGTTCGACCTCCGCCCGGCCGCCATCATCCGGGACCTCAACCTGCTCCGCCCGATCTACCGGCAGACCGCAGCGTACGGCCACTTCGGCCGGGAACTGCCCGACCTGACCTGGGAGAGCACCGACCGGGCCGCCGACCTCAAGTCGGCCGCGGGAGCCTGACCGGCACCAGGCGCAGCGACCGGCGACCCGCGGACGGGTCGCCGGTCGCTCGCGTCTGCGTGGACGTACCGCTGGCCCACCTGGACCGGCCCTTCGACTACCTGGTGCCGGCCGAGCTGGACGCCGACGCGGCCCCGGGGGTGCGGGTGAAGGTCCGCTTCGCCGGCCAGCTGGTCGACGGCTGGCTGTTGTCCCGGGGCGACGACTCCGGGCACACCGGGCGGCTGGCCTACCTGGAGAAGGTGGTCTCGCCGGAGCCGGTGCTGGCCCCGGAGGTCGCCCGGCTGGCCCGCGCGGTCGCCGACCGGTACGCCGGCAGCCTCGCCGACGTGCTCCGCCTGGCCGTGCCGCCCCGGCACGCCCGGGTGGAGAAGGACGTCCGCGCCCGGGCCGGCCTCGCGCCCGGCGGCGAGTCCGCCGCGCCGGACGGCGCTGGCCCGGAGCCCGCCGACCCGGCTGCCGTGCCGGAGCCCGGCGGTTCGGACGCCGCGGCCGAGCCCGGCGGCCCGGATGCCGCGCCGGAGCCCGCCGGGTCGGAGGCCGCGGCGGAGCCCGTCGGCCCGGTGGCCCCGCACGACCCGGACGGCTGGCGGGACTATCCGGCCGGGCCGGCCCTGCTCCGGGCGCTGGCCGACGGCCGGGCGCCCCGGGCGGTCTTCTCGGCGCTGCCGGGGGAGGACTGGCCCGCCCGCTACGCCGAGGCGGTCGCCGCGACCGTGGCCGGCGGCCGGGGCGCGGTGGTGGTGGTCGCCGACAACCGCGACCTGGACCGCCTCGACGCCGCCCTGACCGCCACCCTGGGCCTCGGGCGGCACGTCTGCCTCTCCGCCGCGCTCGGTCCCGCCCGGCGCTACCGGGCGTTCCTCGCCGCCCGGCGCGGCGACGTGCCGGTGGTGATCGGCACCCGGGCGGCGATGTTCGCCCCGGTCGACCGGCTCGGCCTGGTCGCCATCTGGGACGACGGCGACGACCTGCACGCCGAGCCGCGGGCCCCCTACCCGCACGCCCGGGAGGTGCTGCTCACCCGCGCCCAGCTCGGCGAGGCGGCCGCGCTGGTCGGGGGGTACGCCCGCACCGCCGAGGCGCAGTTGCTGGTCGAGACCGGCTGGGCCCGGGAGGTGGTGGCCGACCGGGCCACCCTCCGGGCCCGGATGCCGGCGATAGCGCCGACCGGCGACGATCCTCAGTTGGCCCGCGACCCGCAGGCCGCCACCGCCCGGCTGCCCAGCCTCGCCTGGACCACCGCCCGAGACGCGCTGCGGGCCGACCTGCCGGTGCTGGTCCAGGTGCCCCGCCGCGGCTACCTGCCCGCGGTGGCCTGCGCCGACTGCCGGACCCCGGCGCGCTGCCCGCACTGCGCCGGCCCGCTCGCCCTGCCGTCGGCCGCCGGCACCCCCGCCTGCCGCTGGTGCGGCCGGGTCGCCGCCGCGTACGCCTGCCCGGAGTGCGGCGGGCGGCGGCTGCGCGCCTCGGTCACCGGCGCCCGGCGCACCGCCGAGGAGCTGGGGCGGGCCTTCCCCGGCGTGCCGGTCCGCACCTCGGGGCGGGAGGAGGTGCTCGCCGCCGTGCCGGCCGGCGCCGGCCTGGTGATCGCCACCCCGGGCGCCGAGCCGGTGGTCGAGGGGGGCTACGGCGCGGTGCTGCTGCTCGACTCGTGGGCCCTGCTCACCCGGGCCGACCTGCGCGCCGGGGAGGAGGCGCTGCGCCGCTGGCTGGCCGCCGCCGCGCTGGCCCGCCCCGCCGCGGCCGGCGGCCGGGTGGTGGTGGTCGCCGACGGCGCGCTGGCCCCGGTCCAGGCGCTGCTGCGCTGGGACGCCGCCTGGTTCGCCGGCCGGGAGCTGGCCGAGCGGCGCGAGCTGGGCTTCCCGCCGGCGGTGCGGATGGCCAGCGTGACCGGCCCGCCGGCCGCGGTCGCCGACCTGCTGGCCGAGACGCGGCTGCCGGCGGACGCCGAGCTGCTCGGGCCGGTGCCGGCCGACGGGGAGAAGGAGCGGATGCTGGTCCGGGTGCCCCGGGCCCGGGCCGCCGCGCTGGCGGAGGCGCTGCACTCCGCCGCCGGGGTGCGCACCGCCCGCAAGGCCGCCGACCCGGTCCGCCTCCAGGTCGACCCGCTGACGCTCTTCTGAGCGCGCCGGCCGCCCGGCCACCGGGTCACCGGGTCGCGGATCCGGGCCGCCACCCGCCCTGGTCGCACCCGGTGTCCGGGAAACCGCTGGCCGCGAGGTGGTAGCATCGCCCGTCATGCCCGGGCGTACGACGGCTCCAGGTCGCCGCACGGCGTCGGACGCGCCGAGCGGGAGCTGTCGCAGGATGGCGACGATGGCGGGAACGCGTCGGTCGGACGCGGTGTCGAGGATCTCTAACAGCCGGTGATCAGGGGTGGACCAGTCGTGACCGTTCGTCAGTCGATCGTCTTCAACGGTGACCTCGGCAGCGGCAAGAGCACGGTGTCGGTGGAGATCGCCAAGCGGCTGGGGCTGCGCCGGGTCAGCGTCGGCGACCTCTACCGCGAGATGGCGCAGCAGCGGCAGATGACCGCGTTGCAGCTCAACCTGCACGCCGAGCTGGACCAGGCGGTCGACGGCTACGTCGACCAGCTCCAGCGGGATATCGCCGCCTCGGGCGAGCGCCTCGTCATGGACTCCCGGCTGGCCTGGCACTTCTTCACCGACGCGGTCAAGGTCCACATGATCACCGAGCCGACCGAGGCGGCCCGCCGGGTGCTGGCCCGCCCGTCCGGCCCGGCCGAGAGCTACACCTCGCTGGAGGAGGCCCGGGCCAAGCTCAAGGAGCGCAGCGAGAGCGAGCGGAACCGGTTCCTGGTCCGCTACGGGGTGGACAAGGCCCGGCTGCGCAACTACGACCTGATCTGCGACACCACCCGGGCCTCGGCCGCCGAGGTGGTCGAGCACATCATCGACGCGTACGAGGGCCGGCTCGGCGCGGACGTGCTGCGCGACGCGCCGCCGCTGCTGCTGCTCGACCCGGCCCGGGTCTACCCGACCGAGGACATCGCCACCCTGCGCGGGCTCTGGGACTCCGAGTTCGTCGGCGAGGTCGCCTCCGCCGGGGACGAGGCGCTGGAGCCGCTGAAGATCGGCTACACCGGTGAGTACTTCTTCGTCGTCGACGGGCACCGCCGGCTCAGCGCCGCCCTGCAGAACGGCTTCCACCTGGTGCCGGCCCAGCTGGTCGCCGAGGTGGACGAGCCGGTGGTCGGCGGGATGAGCGCGGTGGAGTACTTCACCGCCCAGGTCCGGCCGGGCATGGTCTACGACTGGGAGGCCGCCCACAAGATCGAGCTGCCGCTGCCGGAGCACGCCCGGCACGCCGGCGACGCGGTGCTGGCCGGGGACCCGGCCGCCGGCGCCTGACCCGACCGGCGTCAACCGGGCGGCGGCACCGGCGCGTCGGCCGGCGACGGCCGGGCCGCCACCGCCGCCGCGAAGTCCCGCACCATCGGGTGCGGCTCGTCGCCGTCGCCGGCCAGCTCCGGCTGGAAGAGGGTGGCCAGGAAGAACGGGTGCCCGGGCAGCTCGGCCACCCGCACCTGCCCCTGCGGGTCGTGCCCGGTGAACCGGATACCGTGCGCGACCAGCGTCTCCAGGTATCGCGGGTTCAGCCCGTAGCCGCACTGGTAACGCTCCGTGCTGCGGTCGACGCCCATCGCCCGCTGCGCCAGCGAGCCGGCGGCGAACACCACCGGCGCCTCGTGGCCGCGCAGTGCGCAGGCGAGCGGCTCGATCAGCAGGTCCCCGGCGCCCGGCGCGTTCTCGCCGTGGGCGACGTCGGTCAGGCCGCAGACCGCGCGGGCGTACTCGAGCAGGGTGTGCTGGAACCCGCCGCAGGTGGCCAGCAGCGGGATGCCACCGGTACGGGCAGACCGCACGGCGTGCAGCGCGCCCTCCTCGCTGCGGTAGGGGCTGCCCGGCAGCAGCCAGATCCCGTCGAAGTCGCCGAGCCGGCTCGCCGCCGCGTCGTCGGTGGGGATCCAGTACGCGTCCAGGTCGATCCCGTGCCGGTCGCGGAGCGCGGCCAGCAGGGCGGGCACCCGGGCGTGCGAGCGGACGGCGGGGGAGCGGTCGCCGACGAGGGCGAGCCGGGCAACGGCGGAGGTCATGCCGCCCATCGTGGGCACCCCGACCGGATCACGTCCAACGATGATCCGTACTGGCCGGATCAGGGACACTTATCGGTCGTGGACCCGCACCTGCTGCGCACCTTCACCGCGGTCGCCCGCCTCCGGTCCTTCTCGGCGGCCGCCGCGGAACTCGGCTACACCCAGTCGGCGGTGAGCCAGCACATCGCCGCCCTGGAGACCGACCTCGGGGTACGCCTGCTGGGCCGCCGCCCGGTGGCGCCGACCGCCGCCGGGACCCGGCTGCTCGGGTACGCCGAGCCGATCCTGCTCCGGCTCGCCGCGGCCCGGGCCGACCTGGCCCGGCTGGCCACCCCGCGGCCGGGCCCGCTGCGCGTCGGCGCCACCCCGCTGGTGGCGGCGACGGCGGCGCGCCTCGCGGCCGGCGAGCGGCGCACCGCGCTGACCCTGCACGTCACCACCCGCGCCGACCTGCCGCGCCGGGTCGCGACGGACGAGCTCGACCTCGGGCTGCGCGACGGGTTCGCCGCCCCCAACGACCCGCTGCCCGGCACCGACCTCGGGCCGACCGAGGTCCGGGTGCACGGGGTGGAGCCGGCCGTCGTGGCGCTGCCGCGGGCCCACCCGCTGGCCGCCCGCCGGTCCCTGGCGCTCGCGGACCTCGCCCTCGCCCGCTGGGTCGACGCGCCGGAGGTCGCCGTGCCCCTGGCACAGCTGCGCGGCGCCACCGGTGCGGACGGGTTCCACGCCGACGTGAGCTACCCCGGCACGGACGTCGCCGGGCTGCTGGCGGCGGTGGCCGCCGGCCACGGGCTCGCCGTGCTCCCCGCCGGGGTGGTGCGGGGGTGTGCCGACCTGGTCGGGGTGGACCTGCAGGCCCCGCGCCTGGTGCACCGGGTGGAGCTGCTCCGGCCGGCGCCCGTGCCGCGGGATCGCCGGCCGGCCGGATCGGGGGCATGATGAGGTCCGTCGATCGGGCACCGGGAGGCCGACCATGGACGCTGCCGAGGCACTGACGCTGCTGATGTCGCCGCAGGGCCGCGTCGACCCGTACCCGACCTACGAGCGGCTGCGCGCGTTCGGGCCGGTGATCGAGGCGGCCCCGGCGTACTACGTGGTGACCGGCTACCAGGAGGCCGACGAGATCCTCCGCGATCCCCGGTTCGGGGTGCTCGACGACGCCCTGCGCGACGCGTACTGGCCCGGCTGGCGGGACAGCCCGGCGGTGGTGTCGATCTCCCGGTCGATGCTGCGCACCAACCCGCCGGACCACAGCCGGATGCGCCGGCTCGCCTCCGGCGCGTTCACCCCGCGCCGGATCGGGGCCCTGCGCGAGGTGGTCGCCGCCCAGGCCGACGAGCTGGTCGACGCGCTGCGCGAGCGGGGCCGTGACGGCGCGCCGGTCGACTTCATGACCGAGTTCGCCTACCCGCTGCCGGTCGGCGTGATCTGCGCGCTGCTCGGCGTGCCCGCCGCCGACCGGCCGCTGTTCCGGCGCTGGGCCGCGGACCTGACCGGGGTGCTGGAGCCGGAGATCACCCCGGCCGAGCTGGCCGTCGCCGACCAGGGCGCCCGCGAACTCAGCGCCTACTTCGCGGAGCTGGTCGCGGCCCGCCGGCGGGCCCCGGCCGACGACCTGACCACCGCGCTGGTGCAGGCGCACGACGCCGACGGCGGCCGGCTCTCCGGCGACGAGCTGCTGGCCAACCTGGTGGTGCTGCTGGTCGCCGGCTTCGAGACCACCACCAACCTGCTCGGCAACGGCCTGGTGGCGCTGCTGCGCCACCCGCACCGGGCCGACGCGCTGCGCGCGGACCCCGAGCTCGCGCCCGACTACGTCGAGGAGATGCTGCGCTACGACTCGCCGGTGCAGCTGACCAGCCGGCTCGGCACCGCCCCGGCGACCGTCGGCGGCGTCGCGCTGCCCACCGGGAGTTGGGCCCTGCTGCTGCTCGGCGCGGCCAACCGGGACCCCCGGCGCTACCCCGAGCCGGCGCGCTTCGACCCCTGGCGGGCGCAGCAGCAGCCCCTCTCCTTCGGGGCCGGCCCGCACTACTGCCTCGGCGCCGGGCTGGCCCGGCTGGAGGCCCAGGTCGCCTTCCCGCTGCTGCTGCGCCGGCTGCCCGGCCTGGCCCTGGCCGGCGAGCCGCGGCACCGCACCCGGCTGACCCTGCGCGGCTACGACACCCTGCCGGTGCGCGTCGCGGCGGTGGCGCCGGGCACCGATCGCGGTACGCCGGCCGGGAGCCGTCCCGGCACTCCGTAGACTGGTACGGCACAGTTCGTCCCACCGTGAAGGAGCCACCCCGCGTGACCGTCCAGCCCATCCGTCTGTTCGGCGACCCGGTGCTGCGCACGCCGGCCGATCCGGTGGTCGACTTCGACGCCGAGCTGCGCAAGCTCATCGCCGACCTGACCGACACCATGCGCGAGCAGAACGGCGCCGGCCTCGCCGCGCCGCAGCTCGGCGTGGGGCTGCGGGTGTTCACCTTCGACGTCGACGACGTGCTCGGTCACCTGGTCAACCCGGTGCTCGAGTTCCCCGACACCGAGGAGCAGGACGGCCCGGAGGGCTGCCTGTCCATCCCCGGGCTCTACTTCGACACCAAGCGCCGGCAGAACGTGATCGCCAAGGGCTTCAACGGCTACGGCGATCCGCTGCAGATCGTCGGCACCGGCCTGATGGCCCGCTGCGTGCAGCACGAGACCGACCACCTCGACGGCGTGCTCTTCGTCGACCGGCTCGACCCCGCCGGGCGCAAGGAGGCGATGAAGGCGATCCGCCAGGCCGAGTGGTACGACCCGGCCGCCCCGCCGACGGTCAAGCTGAGCCCGCACGCCGCCGGCAGCAGCCCGTTCGGCCTGGGTCGGTGACCGCCCGGTGCGTGTGATCTTCGCCGGCACCCCGGCCGTCGCCGTCCCGGCCCTGGCCGCGGTGGCCGCCTCCCGCCACGAGCTGGTCGCCGTGGTCACCCGGCCGGACGCGCCCGCCGGGCGGGGCCGTGGCCTGTCCCGGTCCCCGGTCGGCGCCTGGGCCGACGAGCACGGCGTGCCGGTGCTCACCCCGGCCCGCCCGCGCGAGCCGGAGTTCCTGGCCCAGCTGCGCGAGCTGGCCCCGGACTGCGTTCCGGTGGTCGCCTACGGCGCGCTGGTGCCGCCGGCCGCCCTGGAGATCCCCCGCCACGGCTGGGTCAACCTGCACTTCTCGCTGCTGCCCGCCTGGCGCGGCGCGGCGCCCGTGCAGCACGCCGTGCTGCACGGCGACGAGATCACCGGCGCCAGCGTCTTCCAGCTGGAGGAGGGGCTCGACACCGGCCCCGTCTACGGCACGCTGACCGACGAGATCCGCCCCACGGACACCTCCGGCGACCTGCTGGAGCGGCTCGCCCACTCCGGGGCGGGGCTGCTGGTGGCGGTGCTCGACGGGATCTCCGACGGCACCGCCCGGGCCGAGCCGCAGCCCGCCGACGGCGTGTCGCTGGCGCCGAAGCTCACCGTGGAGGACGCCCGGGTGCGCTGGTCGGAGCCGGCCTTCGCGGTGGACCGGCGGATCCGCGCCTGCACCCCGGCGCCCGGCCCCTGGACGACCTTCCGGGGCGAGCGGGTCAAGCTCGGCCCGGTCACGCCGGTGGCCGACGGCCCCGAGCTGAAGCCCGGCGAGCTGCTGGTGGAGAAGTCCCGGGTGCTCGCCGGCACGGCCACCGTGCCGGTGGCCCTCGGCGAGGTGCGCGCGGCGGGTAAGCGGGCCATGCCGGCGAGCGACTGGGCGCGGGGCGCCCGGGTCGCGGCCGGCGAGGTGCTCGCGTGACGGGCCCGGTCGAGCGACCCTCGGGCGACCGTTCTTCCGAACGACGCGACTCCTTCCCTGAGCGACGCGAGGGGCGGCCCGGCGGCGGCCGGCCCGGTCGGGACGAGCGCGGTGAGCGCCCCTCGGGTGGCCGCCGTGCCGAGCGACCGTACGGCGCCGACCGGCGGGCCGGCGGCCGGGCGCCGCGGCCCGCGGTGGACCTGCCCCGGTACGCGGCGTACCAGGCGGTCGCGGCGGTGCACCGCGACGACGCGTACGCCAACCTGGTGCTGCCGACGATCCTGCGCGACGTGGGGCTGACCGGCCGGGACGCCGCCTTCGCCACCGAGCTGACCTACGGCACGCTGCGCCACCTCGGCACCCTGGACGCGATCCTCACCGACGCCGCCGGCCGCGACGTGCAGCGGATCGACCCGCCGGTACGCGACGCCCTGCGGATCGGCGCCTATCAGCTGCTGCACACCCGGGTGCCCGCGCACGCGGCGGTCTCCTCGACGGTCGACCTGGTCCGCGCGGTGGGGCCCGGGGCCACCGGGTTCGCCAACGCGGTGCTGCGCGAGGTGGCCGGCCGGGACGCCGACGCCTGGGTGCAGCGGCTCGCCCCGCCGCTGGAGAGCGACCCGATCGGGCACCTCGCGCTGGCGTACAGCCACCCGCAGTGGATCGTGCGGGCCTTCGCCGAGGCGCTCGGCGGCGACCTCGGCGAGACCACCCGGCTGCTGATCGAGGACAACGAGCGCCCGCCGGTGCACCTGTGCGCGCGTCCGGGGCTGGCCGACCCGGTAAAGCTGGCCGACGAGGTCGGCGGCGCCCCGGGCGCCTTCTCGCCGTACGCCGTCTACCTCTCCGGCGGGGCGCCCGGTGACCTGCCGGCGCTGGCGCAGGGGCGGGCGCACGTGCAGGACGAGGGTTCCCAGCTGGTGGCGAACGCGCTGGCGACGGCCCCGCTGGACGGACCGGACGGGCGCTGGCTCGACCTATGCGCCGGCCCGGGCGGCAAGTCCGGGCTGCTCGGCGCGCTGGTCGCGCAGCGCGGCGGGCGGCTCACCGCGGTCGAGGTGGCCGAGCACCGGGCCCGGCTGGTGTCCCAGGCCACCCGGGGGCTGCCCGTCACGGTGCTGAACACCGACGGGCGCACGGTCGGCGCCGACCCGAAGCTGCCGGAGGAGCACTTCGACCGGGTGCTGGTCGACGCGCCGTGCACCGGGCTCGGCGCGCTGCGCCGCCGGCCGGAGTCGCGCTGGCGGCGGCAGCCGTCCGACCTGCCGCCGCTGACCCGGTTGCAGCGCGAGCTGCTCGCCGCGGCGCTGCGCGCGGTCCGGCCCGGCGGCCTGGTCGCCTACGTGACCTGCTCGCCGCACATTGTGGAGACGCACGTGACGGTCACCGAGTCGGCCCGCCGGGCCGGCGTCCCGGTGGACTACGTCGACGCGCGGCCGCTGCTGCCGGCCGGCATGCCCGGGCTGGGCGACGGCCCGACCGTGCAGCTCTGGCCGCACCGGCACGGCACCGACGCGATGTTCCTGGCGGTGCTGCGCCGCACCTGAGCGACGGCACGGCGGGGCGGCCGGCGCCGGTCGCCCCGCCCGTGCCGGACGCTGGTCAGGTGATCGGCAGGCCCTTGCTGCCGGCACCCTTCACCGACCGGGTGAGGCTGCGGTCGCTGACCCAGAGGAAGCACTGCACCCCGCGGTTGCCGTTCTTCCAGTCCTGCTCGAACGGGTGGTAGAAGATCGTGCCGGCCCGGTACTGCAGGTCGCCGTTGTCCGGCACCTTCGCGTACCTGGCGATCAGGGTGCGGCAGGCCCGGTGCACCCGCTTGCTGGTGCGCCGGAACTCGGCGTAGCTGATGTCGGGGGCGTGCCAGACGCCGACGAACTCGGCGCGGTGCTTGCCCGAACAGGACGCCGGCACCATCTCCCGGATGTCGTCCTTGACCAGCTTCGGGTTGAAGCAGCGGTAGGCCAGCGGGGAGTTGCCGGTCAGCGCCCCGCGCAGGCTGCCGGTGCGCAGGCCGACGGAGGTGTCGTCGAGGCTCTGGATCTCACTGACGTCGCAGCGGAACCAGCGCGCTCCGCCGGCCCAGCCGGGCGGGGACGGAAAGACCACGGTGAGGCCGAGCTTGCCGGAGCGCCAGTCGCCACCGACCGCCTCGTTGACCGCCTTGTCGCACTCGGCGTGGGCCGCCCGCATCCCCGTCGAGCCGGCCTTCGGGGGCGTGCCGCGGTTGGCGTCCGGGCCGGACAGGGTGCCCACGTACAGGGTTTCCACCCGGTGCGACGTGCCGCACTCCACCGGGTTGTACCCGCTGAGGTAGCCGACCTCCTGGAAGGCGATGTGGCAGGCGTCGGCGGCGGGGACGAACGGCTGCGGCGCGACCGGGGCCGGCCAGTCGTCGGTGAGGTTCGCGTCCACTCCCGCCGGTGCCCCGCAGCCGGCCAGCGCCAGCGCCGTCACCGCGCCCAGCCCGACCACCGTCCACCACCGTCGCATCGCCGACCTCCCCCGCCGATCGTGGTCCGCCCGCCGGCTCGCCGGCCGGCCGTTGCGCCACGGTGCGGCAGCATACGGCACGCCGCTCAGATCGCGGGCAGTCCCTTCGGCCCGACGCCGCGCATCGACCGGGTCAGCTTCCGGTCGTCGCTCCACAGGAAACAGCGCACGCCCCGGTCGCCCTCCTCCCACTCCCGCTGGGACGGGGGGTAGAAGATCGAGCCCGCCCGGTACGGCAGGTCGCTGTTGTTGGGCACGTCGGCGAACGCGGCGATCAGCGCCATGCAGCGCCGGTGCGCCTGCGGTGCGGCGCGGCTGAACTCCGCCCAGGTCATGTCCCGCTCCACGTACACCCCGACGAACTCGGCGCGGTGCGGCTCGGTGCACAGCACCGGGGCCATGTAGTTGAGGTTCTCGCCGATCAGCTTGGGGTCGAAGCAGCGGTGCACCAGCGGGGAGTCGCCGAGCATCGCCCCGCGCAGGCTGCCGGTCCGGTTGACCGGCCGGGTGTTGTCGATGCTGTCGGTCTCGCTCAGGTCGCAGCGGAACCAGCGGGCACCGCCGCGCCAGGCCGGGGCGGACGGCAGCGCGATGTTCAACGTCAGCCGGGCGGAGTGCCAGTCGCCGCCGAGCACCTCGCGGGCCCGCTCGTCGCACTCCCGGCGGGCGGTGCCGAGCGCCGGTGAGCCCGGCTCGGGCCGGTCACCCTCGGCGGCCGCCCCGGTGAAGGTGCCGACGTGGATCGCCTCGGCCAGGTGGTTGCGCGCGCAGTCCACCGTCTCGTAGGTGCTGGCCTGCACGATCGCGGTGATCCGGGGCAGGCAGGCGCCGCTGGCCGGGACGAACAGCTGCGGGGCGCGCAGGGCCGGCCAGTCGTCGGTGAGGTCGCCGTCCGACCCGCCCGGCCGGACACACCCGGCCAGCAGCGCCGTCGCCGCGCCGGTCAGCGTCAGCGCCAGGAGCCACCGTCGCATCGTCCGCCCTTTCCGGGAGCCGACGGCCGTCACCGCGTTCGCCGGCGCGGCGCCGGCGGACGGGCGGTTCACGTCACCGTCCCTGATGGAGTCTTGCCGCGTTTCCGTCGTTCGGCCAGTCGCCGATGGCTCTTCGTCCGATTTCCCGGCCCGAGACGGCCAATTCTGCACCACTGGTCACCGCCGGGTCACGGGGTGTCCCGCATGGTGCCGCGCTGCGGGCGGCGGATGGCCGCGTTCGTACACTGGCCCGGTGACCGTACCGCCGCCGATCGTCGCGCCGAGCATCCTGGCCGCCGATTTCGCCCGCCTCGCCGAAGAGGTCCGCGCCGTCGAGAACGCCGCGGACTGGTTGCACGTCGACGTGATGGACAACCACTTCGTACCGAACCTGACCATCGGGCTGCCCGTGGTGCAGAGCCTGCGCGCCGCCACCCAGCTGCCGTTCGACGTGCACCTGATGATCGAGGATCCGCGGCGCTGGGCCCCCGGCTACGCCGACGCCGGGGCGTACAACGTCACCTTCCACGCGGAGGCGTGCGACGACCCGGTGGCGCTGGCCAAGGACCTGCGCTCGGCCGGCGCCAAGGCCGGGCTGGCCATCGACCGGGACACCCCGATCGAGCCGTACCTGGAGCTGCTGCCCAGCTTCGACACTCTGCTGATCATGACGATCAAGGCCGGCTTCGGCGGCCAGCGGTTCATCCCGCAGTTGCTGGAGAAGGTCCGCACCGCCCGCCGGCACGTCAACGGCGGCCACCTGGAGCTGCGCATCGAGGTCGACGGCGGGATCGCCGCCGACACCATCGAGCAGGCCGCCGCCGCCGGTGCCGACGCCTTCGTCGCCGGCACTGCGGTCTACGGCGCGGCCGACCCGGCCGAGGCCGTACGCCACCTGCGGGCGCTCGCGGAACGCGCGGCCACCGGGGCCTGACGTGGACCCCGACGGCGACCGCCCGGACGTCATCCTCGTCGTCGACGACGACGAGGACATCGCGCGCTTCGTCGAGTTCAACCTCCGGCTGCAGGGCTTCGAGGTGCTGCACGCCAGCGACGGCCAGGAGGCGCTCGAGGTGATCGAGCGGCAGCGGCCCGACCTGGCGGTGGTGGACCTGATGATGCCCCACATCGACGGTCTGGAGCTGACCCGCCGGCTGCGCGCGGACCCGATGACCTCGGCCCTGCCGGTGATCATGCTGACCGCCAAGGGGATGACCTCGGACAAGGTCAACGGCCTCAGCGCGGGCGCCGACGACTACCTGGTCAAGCCCTTCGACACCGCCGAGCTGGTGGCCCGGGTCAGCTCCACGCTGCGCCGCAACAAGGAGTTCCGCGAGGTCTCGCCGCTGACCGGGCTGCCCGGCAACAGCCGGATCCGCCGGGAGATCGCCGACCGGGTCCGCAGCGGCGCCGACTACGCGGTCGGCTACATCGACATCGACCGGTTCAAGAGCGTCAACGACCGGTACGGCTTCGTCCGCGGCGACGACTTCATCTCCGCCCTGGCCCGCTGCCTGCACCGGGCGGTGGTCTCGGTGGGCCTGCCCCCGGCCTTCCTCGGCCACGTCGGCGGCGACGACTTCGTCATCGTCTGCACCCCGGAGCAGGTCCTGCCGCTGACCTCCCGGGTCTCCACCGACTTCGAGCGGGCCGCCGACGCGCTCTACGACCCGGACGACGCCGCCCGCGGCTACGTCGAGCTGAAGGACCGCCGGGGCAACATCCGCCGGGCGGCCCTGGTCACCCTCTCCATCGGCGTCTCCGTCTCCGACGCCGGCAAGCGCTTCACCGACCCGCTCGAGGCGATCGCGGTCGCCTCGGAGATGAAGTCGGTGGCGAAGAGCCAGCCGGGATCGTACGTGGCGGTCGACCGGCGCCGCGGGGTCAGCGACCCCCACCGTCATGTGAAGTAGCTCGCCTCGGTGGCGACACCCCCCGTCGAGCGTGTAAGACTGCCGGTGTACCCACCACGCGCTGGCGGGACTCGGTGTAATTCCGAACCGGCGGTGATCCACGGCCTTCCGTGGTAAGCCCGCGACCCGGACGGCTCTGCCGCCCGGTGGACCTGGTGAGAATCCGGGGCCGACGGTTGGGTGCGGGCACGCCCGCTCCCAGACAGTCCGGATGGGAGACAGCGCGCGGGACGGATGGGCCGTGCCCGGCCGCCGATGTCGGCGTGCCGTGCCGCCCCCCGGGTCGGCTGTGCCGTACCCGGATCTCCGCCGCCGCCTGCCTGCGGCCTACCGGCCGATGCCTCCCCGACCGCCCGCGCACGGACCGGCGAGTGAGAGGGCAGGGCAGGGCGATGACCGGCGTCTCCGTCGACGAGGCGATGCGTCGCGCGATCGAACTAGCCGCGCGCGGGCTCGGCACGACCAGTCCCAACCCGGTGGTGGGCTGCGTACTGCTGGACGCGGGCGGCGAGGTCGTCGGGGAGGGCTTCCACGCGTACGCCGGCGGGCCGCACGCCGAGATCGTCGCGCTCGCCCAGGCGGGGGAGCGCGCCCGCGGCGGCACCGCGGTGGTCACCCTGGAACCCTGCGACCACACCGGTCGCACCGGCCCCTGCAGCACCGCGCTGGTCCAGGCGGGCGTGGCCCGGGTGGTGATCGCGGTGCCCGACCCGAACCCGGTCGCCTCCGGCGGCGCCGCCACCCTGCGCGCCGCCGGCATCCAGGTCGACCTGGGCGTCCGCACCGCCGAGGCGGAGGCCGGCAACATCGCCTGGCTCACCTCGATGCGCCGCGGCTGGCCGTACGTGATCTGGAAGTACGCGGCGACCCTGGACGGCCGGTCCGCCGCAGCCGACGGCACCAGCATGTGGATCACCTCCGAGGCGGCCCGGATCGACGTGCACGCGCTGCGCAGCACCGTGGACGCGGTGCTGGTCGGGGTGGGCACCGTGCTCGCCGACGACCCCCGGCTCACCGCCCGTAACCTGCGCGACGGCACCCTGGCCATCCGGCAGCCGTTGCGGGTGGTGGTGGACAGCGCCGGGCGTACCCCGGCCGACGCCCGGGTCCGCGACGGCGCCGCCCGGACCTGGATCGCCACCGCCGACGAGGTCGGGGCCGGCCCGGACGGCCGGGTCGACCTGCCCGCGCTGCTCGCCGCGCTGCACGTGCGCGGGGTCCGCGCGGTGTTGCTGGAGGGCGGCCCCCAGTTGGCCGGCGCGTTCCTCGCCGCCGGCCTGGTCGACAAGATCGTCGGCTACGTCGCGCCCCGGCTGCTCGGCGCCGGCCCGACCGCGCTGGTCGACGCAGGTGTGACGACCATCGCCGAGGCAATCGACCTGGAGTTCATCGACGTTACCCAGATCGGTCCCGATCTGCGGATCACCGCGCTGCCCCGGAAGAGGGAGGGCTGACATGTTCACCGGCATCGTCGAGGAGTTGGGTGAGGTCGTCCGGGTGACCGAGACGGCGGGGGACTCGGCGCTGGTCGCGGTCCGCGGCCCGCTGGTCACCTCCGACGCCCGACACGGGGACTCGATCGCGGTCAACGGCGTCTGCCTGACCGTGGTCGACGTCGCCGACGGGATCTTCACCGCCGACGTGATGGGCGAGACGCTGCGCCGCTCCGCGCTCGGCGCGCTGCGCCCGGGCGACCCGGTCAACCTGGAGCGGGCCGCCGCGCTCGGCAGCCGGCTCGGCGGGCACCTGGTGCAGGGCCACGTCGACGGGGTCGGCGAGGTGCTCTCCCGGGAACCGGCGGAACAGTGGGAGACGGTCCGGTTCCGGCTGCCCGCCGCCCTCGCCCGGTACGTGGTGGAGAAGGGCTCGATCACCATCGACGGGGTCTCGTTGACCGTCGCCGACGTGGGGTCGGACTGGTTCGCCGTCGGGCTGATCCCGACCACCCTGAAACTGACCACGCTCGGTGCCCGGGGCGTCGGCGACCCGGTCAACCTCGAGGTGGACGTGCTGGCCAAGTACGTCGAGCGGCTGCTCGGCGACCGGCTCCCGGTCGCCGACCCGCCGACCGGCCCCGGCGGCGCCCCAGCCGACGCCGCCCCGGAGCAGGCCGGCGGGGTGGACGGCGCGGCGCCGATGGGCGGGGTGGCCTGATGGGCCCGCTGCACTGGCTGCTGGACGCGCAGGTGAGCATCGCCGGGTCGCCCGTGCTGGTCCGGGAGATCGTCGGCAACGGCTTCGGGCTCGCCTCCGCGCTGTTCGGCCTGCGCCGGCTGGTCTGGGCCTGGCCGGTCGGCATGATCGGCAACGCGCTGCTGTTCACCGTCTTCCTCGGCGGGGTGTTCGCCACCCCGCAGGCGCACGACCTCTACGGGCAGGCCGGCCGGCAGGTCTTCTTCTTCGCGGTCAGCCTGTACGGCTGGTGGCGCTGGTCGCGGACCCGCCGGCTCGGCGCCGCGCCGGACCGGGCCGCGGTGGCCCCCCGCTGGGCCACCGCCCGGGAGCGGGTCGGCCTGCTGGCCGCCGCCGCCCTCGGCACCGCCGCGGCCTACCCGGTGCTCGCCGCGCTCGGCTCCTGGGGGCCGCTGCCGGACGCCTGGATCCTCACCGGCAGCCTGCTCGCCACCTACGGCATGGCCCGCGGTTGGGTGGACTTCTGGCTGATCTGGATCGCCGTCGACGCGGTCGGCGTGCCGCTGCTGCTGCGCGGCGGCTTCTACCCGTCTGCGGCCATGTTCCTGGTCTACGGCGCCTTCTGCGCCTGGGGCCTGGTCAGCTGGTGGCGCACCTCGCGGGCGCTCCGGCCGGCCACCACCGCAATCCCGTCGACCTACTCGGAGGCAGTCGCATGACCACCACCTTCGCCAGCATCGAGCAGGCGGTGGCGGACATCGCCGCCGGGCGGCCCGTCGTCGTGGTCGACGACGCCGACCGGGAGAACGAGGGCGACCTGATCTTCGCCGCCGAACTGGCCAGCACCGAACTGGTCGCGTTCATGGTCCGGTGGACCTCCGGCTACATCTGCGTGCCGCTGACCGAGAGCGAGTGCGACCGGCTGGACCTGCCGCCGATGCACCACACCAACCAGGACCGGCGCGGCACCGCCTACACGGTGACCGTGGACGCCCGGGAGGGGGTGAGCACCGGCATCTCCGCGGCCGACCGGGCGCACACCATCCGGCTGCTCGCCGACCCCGGCACCGACCCGACCGACCTGGCCCGCCCGGGGCACGTGGTGCCGCTGCGTGCCCGCGAGGGTGGCGTGCTGCGCCGGCCCGGGCACACCGAGGCGGCCGTCGACCTGACCCGGCTGGCCGGCCTGCGCCCGGCGGGCGTGCTCTGCGAGCTGGTCAACGACGACGGCACCATGATGCGGGTGCCGGACCTGGAGAAGTTCTGCGCCGAGCACTCCCTGACGATGATCACCATCGCCGACCTGATCGCCTACCGGCGGCGTACCGAGAAGCAGGTCGAGCTGGTCGCCGAGGCGCGGATGCCCACCGAGCACGGGGTGTTCCGGGCGCTCGGCTACCGCAGCGAGCACGACCCGGCGGAACACGTCGCGATGGTCTACGGCGACCTCGGCGACGGCCAGGACGTGCTGGTCCGGGTGCACTCCGAGTGCCTCACCGGGGACGTGTTCGGCTCGCTGCGCTGCGACTGCGGCCCGCAGCTGAACGCCGCGCTGGCCCGGGTCGCGGCGGAGGGCCGGGGGGTGGTGCTCTACGTGCGCGGGCACGAGGGGCGGGGCATCGGCCTGCTGCACAAGCTGCAGGCCTACCAGCTGCAGGACCTGGGCCGGGACACCGTGGACGCGAACCTCGACCTCGGCCTGCCCGCGGACGCCCGGGACTACGGCACCGGCGCGCAGATCCTCTACGACCTCGGTGTGCGGTCGATGCGCCTGCTCACCAACAACCCGGCCAAGCGCGCCGGGCTGGAGGGCTACGGCCTGACCATCAATGGTCGCGAGGGGCTGCCGGTCCGGCCGCACCCGGAGAACGTGCGCTACCTGCGGACCAAGCGGGACCGGATGGGGCACCTGCTGGACGAGTTGGACGAGGTGACCGAGGCGCCGGCGAGCCGGCTGGCCACGGGCGACGAGATCGGAGCGTAGGCATGGCGGGATTCGGCGAACCCGGGGTGGGCGTGGTGGACGCCGCCGGGATGACGGTCGGCGTGGTCGCCGCCCGCTGGCACGGCGAGCTGACCGACCACATGCTCGACCGGGCGGTGGCCGCCGCCGAGGCGTGCGGGGCGCGGGCCGTGGTGGCCCGGGTGGCCGGCTCGGTGGAGCTGCCGGTGGTGGCCCAGGCACTCGCCCGCCGCTGCGACGTGGTGGTCGCTCTCGGCGTGGTGGTGCGGGGCGCGACCGCGCACTTCGACTACGTCTGCCGCTCGGTCACCGACGGCCTGACCCGGGTGGCGCTGGACGAGGGGAAGCCGGTGGCGCACGGGGTGCTCACCGTGGACACCATCGAGCAGGCCCGGGACCGGGCCGGGCTGCCCGGCTCGGCCGAGGACAAGGGCTGGGCGGCCACCGTCGCCGCGCTCGACGCCGCGCTGGCCATCCGTGGCTTGGCCGCCGGCAACGGGCACCGGGTCGGCTTCGCCGGCTGACCCGTACCTGACGAGGCGCTGACGGGCCGCCGGTGGGCGGCCCGTCAACGCTCTTCGACGGCGGCGTCGCCGCTCGTGCGTCGGCGCCTCAGCCGCGCCGGCGCAGGCGCACCGCGAAGGCGATCGACGCGAGCAGCGGCCACAGCACCCAGCCGTAGAGCCCGACCATCCAGGTGGTCTGGAAGACCGGCGACGGCACGAGCAGCCCGATGACGCTGCTCACGCCGGTGGCCGCGAGGACGATGCCGAGCCAGCACAACCAGCGGGCCACGATGCGTTCCCGGAGGGCGGCAAGGGAGAACGCCCCCATCAGCAGCGACTGGGCCACCACGGCGACCTCGCCCAGCATCTGGCCCAGGTGGGCGGCGGCGTACCAGGTCTGCACAGTGGCGTCGTCGAGCGTCGCCAGATCCGGCAGCACCCAGAGCAGCGTGAAGCCGGTGACGAGCGTGTTGATCACGGCCAGCAGACCGCCGCCGAGCAGTGTGATCCCGCCGAGCACCGAGTCCGGCGCGGCCCGTCGCGCCAGACCGGCCAGCGCCGCGGTGAGCACGAGCAGCGCGACGACGGAGAGGACCCCGGCGAACGCGTTGAGCTGCAGGGTGCTCGCGGCCTCCGCCGCCCAGGCCCGGATGCCGGCGGCGTCGGTCCGGCCCACCTCCGGGGACTCCGGGGTCCAGGTGCCGAACATCAACGCGAAGAGGGCGAGCGCGGCGCCGGCGGCGACGCCCAGGCCGGCTCGCGCGGGAGCCTGCGGTGTGATCGGCGCGACGTCGGCGCCGCTGGTGACGGTGGACATGCGATCTCCAAGGTGGTGAGAGGGTGCTGCCTGGCCATCGACTCTCCTTCGGCTCGCGCCCCGGGCGCGATGGACGACCGTCCCCGCCCTGCCCGGCTGAGCGCCCGCCCGGAACGGGACGAACGTCCCGGGACGCCGGGACGCGGGCGACGTTAGGGTCATCGCCACCGCCGAGTGCGAGGAGAGGTTCGTGGCAGGTCGGGGCAGCGCCCGTGTGGTCGCCGTCAGCTGCCTCGGTCTGTCGATCGTCTGCTACGGCCTGACCGCCGTGGGCGCCGGTTTCGTCTCCGGCGTGACCCCGCCGACCGCCGCGGACCTCGTCTGGTTCACCGGATTCCTGGCGTTCCCGCTGGTCGGCGTGGTGATCGCGGTGCATCGCCCGGCCAACGGCGTCGGTTGGCTCTTCCTCGCCGTAGGGGTGCTCCAGTTCGGCGCCGCGATCCTCGACGGGCTCGCCCAGCACGCCCTAGCGACCTGCCCGGGCTGTTCGACCGGCCCGGTGCTGGTGCTTGCGCAGAACGCGCTGTTCGCGGTCGCCTGGGTCTGCGCCACCACCTATCCGCTGCTGCTCTTTCCGGACGGCCGCCCACCGTCGCCCCGCTGGAGCTGGGTCCGCCGCGCCACGACGGTCGCCCTGGTGGTGCTCGTCGCGGCGGTGGTCGTCACCCCGGGCCGGGTGACCGAGGACGACCCGGCGCCCAACCCGTTCGGCGTGTCGGCCCTGGCGGGCCTCGCTCCGCTCGTCACGAACGTCACGCTGTTCGCGCTGCTCGCCCTGACCCTGGCCGCGATGGCCTCGTTCATCGTCCGCTGGCGCCGGGCCGGCGGAGTGGACCGGCGCCGGCTGGCCTGGCTGGCGCTCGCCGCCCTGATCTTCATCGGCACGACCCTTACCGGGCTGCTCATCGACGGGTGGACCCGGCCCTGGGTGGGCGCCCTGCTGGAGAGCGTCGGAATCGCCGCTCTTCCGATGGCCACCGGGATGGCCATCCTCCGGGCCGATCTGTTCGACATCGCGATCGTGCTCGACCGCACGATCACCTACGCCGCCCTGTCCGCCATCGTGGTCGTCACCTATCTCGGCAGCCTCGCGTTAACCTCCACCCTGCTCGAGCCGGAGGGGAGCCGGGGCGCGTCGCTGGTGGCGACCGCCGTGGTCGCGGTCTCCCTCAATCCGGTGAAGGACCGCCTGATGAGCGGAATCGACCGGCTGCTCTTCGGGGACCGGGACCGCCCCTACGAGGTCGTCACCGGGCTCGCCGATCGGCTGTCCCGGACGGAGGCGCTGGAGGAGCTGCTGCACACCGTCACGGAGACCCTGACCACCATGCTGCGCGTGCCGTACGCCAGGGTCGTGCCCGGCGAGGACGTCGACCCGCCGGCCGACGCGCATCCGTTCCCGCTGGTCAGCAACGGCCGGCAGGAGGGCACCCTGCTGGTCGGGCGGCGCAGCGGCGGGACGCCCTTCGACGCGCGCGAGCTGGACCTGCTCGCCGACGTCGCCGGACAGATCGCGGTCGCCGTACGGGCCGCCCGGCTGGAGGAGGACCTGCGCGAGTCGCGGGAGCGGATCGTCCGGGCGCGGGAGGAGGAGCGGCGACGGTTGCGGCGGGACCTGCACGACGGGCTGGGGCCCCTGCTCGCGGCGGCCAGCCTCCAGGTCGACGTGCTCGCCGAGCGGGTCGCCACGGACCCGGCCGCGCATCCGCTGGCGGCGAAGATCAAGGACGTGATCAGCCAGTCCGTGTCGGACGTACGGGAGATCGTGCACGGCCTGCGGCCGCCGTCCCTGGACGACCTCGGCCTGCCGGGCGTCGTCCGCGAACACGCTGCCGCGTTGCGGGCCGCCGGGCTGGACGTCGAGGTGGACTGCGCCGACCAGCTGAGGATCACCAGCGCGGCGGTGGAGGTCGCCGCGTACCGCATCGTCACCGAGGCGATGACCAACGTGGTCCGGCACGCCCGCGCCACCACGTGCCGGGTGCGGATGAGCCAGGGGGGCGGCTGGCTGCGGCTTGAGATCACCGATGACGGGTGCGGGTTGTCGGTCCCGCACCGGGACGGTGTCGGCCTGTCGTCGATGCGGGAGCGGGCCGACGAACTGGGTGGCACCGTCACCGTCGCACCGCGACCGGGCGGGGGTACGAGAGTCCGGGCGGACCTGCCGGTGCCGGTCGCCGCGGGGAGGAAGTGAGATGCCCGAACCGGTGCGGGTGCTCCTGGTCGACGATCACCCGATCTTCCTGGACGGGCTGCGGACGGCCCTCGAGGGCCTGCCCGACATCGAGGTGGTCGGCACCGCCGCCGACGGTGAGACGGCCCTCGTGGCGGTCCGGGAACTGCGCCCCGACGTCGTGCTGATGGATCTCGCCATGCCGGGCATCGGCGGCGTCGAGGCCACCCGGCGGATCACCGCACGGGGCGACGCGGCGGTGCTGGTGCTGACCATGCACGCCGACGACGAGTCGGTCTACGCCGCGATCCGCGCCGGCGCGGCCGGCTACCTGCTCAAGGGCGCCGCCCGGGGCGACGTGACGCGGGCGGTCTCGGCGGTGGCGGCCGGCGAGGCGGTCTTCGGCACCGAGATCGCCCAGCGGGTGCTGCGCTTCTTCGCCGAAGGGGGCCGGTCCTCCCCGGCCCGGCCGTTTCCCGAACTCACGCCCCGGGAGATGGAGATTTTGGACCTGGTGGCGCACGGGCTGGGCAACCAGGCCATCGCCCGCAAGCTGTCCGTCGCGCCGAAGACCGTCCGCAACAGCGTGTCGACAATCCTGGGCAAGCTGCACGCCGTCGACCGGGGGGAGGCCGTGGCCCGGGCCCGCGCCGCCGGGCTCGGCCAGTTGCCCGGCCCGGCGGGACCCGGCCCGCGCTGACCGTCGGCGACCAGGGTGATCCGACGTCTCGCAGGGTGGCCGGGTCGGACCCGGCGGACCCCCGGGTCCCCGGCGGCTGCGAGAATCGGGGGCGTGAAGACGTTCGAGGAGTTGTTCGCCGAGCTGCAGGCCAAGGCCGCCGCCGGCACCCCGGGCTCGGGCACGGTCGCCGCGCTCGAGCGGGGCGTGCACTTCATCGGCAAGAAGGTCGTCGAGGAGGCGGCCGAGTCGTGGATGGCCGCCGAGCACGAGGGCCGGGAGCGGGCCGCCGAGGAGATCTCGCAGCTGCTCTACCAGACCCAGGTGCTGATGCTCGCCACCGGTCTCGAACTCAAGGACGTCTACCGACATCTGTGAGTGCGCCCCGCCGTTGATCCGTCACGATCGAAGGAGCACTCCGTCATGCTGCGTGTCGCCGTACCCAACAAGGGCACCCTGGCCGAGCCGGCCGCCCAGATGCTGCGCGAGGCGGGCTACCGCCAGCGCACCGACCCGAAGGACCTGGTCTGCCGGGACGAGTCCAACGACCTCCAGTTCTTCTACCTGCGCCCGAAGGACATCGCCACCTACGTCGGCTCCGGTGACCTCGACCTCGGCATCACCGGCCGGGACCTGCTGATCGACTCCGGGGCGCCGGCCGAGGAGGTGGTCGACCTCGCCTTCGGCCGGGCCACCTTCCGGTTCGCCGCCCGCCCCGACGACATCGACTCGGTGCAGGAGCTGGGCGGGCACCGGATCGCCACCGCGTACCCCGGGCTGGTCGAGCGGCACCTCGCCGACCTGGGCGTCAAGGCCGACGTGATCCGGCTGGACGGGGCGGTGGAGAACGCCGTCCGGCTCGGCGTCGCCGACGTGGTGGCCGACGTGGTGGAGACCGGCGCCACGCTCCGCCAGGCCGGGCTGGTGGTCTTCGGCGAGCCGCTGCTGCGCTCCTCGGCGGTGCTGGTGCGCCGCGCCGGCGCCGACGCCCACCCGCAGGCCGAGCAGCTGCTGCGCCGGCTGCACGGGGTGCTGGTCGCCCGCCGCTACGTGATGCTGGCGTACGACGTGCCGGCCGGGCTGCTCGACCGGGCCAGCTCGCTGACCCCGGGCATCGAGTCGCCGACGGTCTCCCCGCTGCACCGGGAGGGCTGGGTCGCGGTGCAGGCGATGGTGCTCCGCGACGACGTGCACCGGATCATGGACGAGCTGTACGAGCTCGGCGCGCGCGCCATCCTGGTCACCAACATCCACGCCTGCCGGCTGTGACCCGGCCGGCGCCGCCGCCCGGGCACCGTCCCGCCCGTCCCGAGACGCCGGCGGCGACCCGGCCGGCGCCCGAGGTGGCTCGGCCGGCCGGGTCGGCGGTCCCGCCACCGCGCCGTACGGCCGGGCCGGCCCGCCCGGGGGCGGCGCGCGGACCGCTGCCCTCGTGGGTGGCGCTCGCCCTGGTCACCCTCGCCGGTGTCGCCTCCGCGGCCCAGGGGGCGGCGAACGGGGAGCTGGGCACCCGGGTCGGGCACGCCACGCTGGCCGCGGTGGTCAACAACCTCGGCGGCACCCTGCTGGTCGTCCTCGGGCTCGCCGCCCTGCCGTCCATGCGGACCGGGCTGGCCGCACTCCGTCACCAGCGGCTGCCCTGGTGGTCCTACCTGGGCGGGCTGGGCGGGGCGGCGATCGTGGTGCTCGGCGCGTACGTGGTGCCGGCGCTCGGGGTCGCGGTCTTCACCATCGCCCAGGTCGCCGGGGGCAGCCTCGGTGGCCTGGCGGTGGACCGGGCCGGGCTCGCCCCGGTCGGCCGGCTCGCCCTCACCGGTCCCCGGGTCGCCGGTGGGCTGCTCGGCGTAACGGCGGTGACGCTGGCCCAGCTCGGCCAGCCGGTCGGGGAGCTGGCCGTCGGCCTGGTCCTGCTCGCCGTCGCCGGCGGGGTCGCGGTCGCCCTCCAGTCCGCGCTGAACGGCCGGGTCTCCGCGGCCAGTTCGGCCGCCGCCGGCGTGGCGGTCAACTTCGCGGTCAGCACCCCGGCGGTCCTGCTGGTCGCCGCGCTCGCCGGCGCCCTCACCGGGCCGGCCCCCCGCTGGCCCGCCGACTGGTACCTCTACACCGGCGGGCTGCTCGGGGTGGCCATCGTGGCCGGCCTGGTGATCGGGGTCCGCGCGGCGGGGGTGCTGCGCACCGGGCTGGCCCTGGTCGCGGGCCAGCTCGGCGGGGCGCTGCTGCTGGACACGCTGCTGCCGGGCGGCCCCGGTGCCCGGCCGGCGGTGCTGGCCGGCGCGGCGCTGACCCTGCTGGCGGTCGTGGTCGCCGGCCGCGGGCCCCGCCGCCCCCGTGTGGCGGCGGAACCCCCGCCGGGGGCGGGTGGCAGACTGGTGGGGTGAGCGACACCGAGCTGATCCGTCTCCGGCCCCGCCGCATCCGGCTGGTCTGCTGGACGTCGGCGGCCCTGCTGCTGATCGTCTTCAGTCTGGTGGCCACCTCGCTGAGCGGCCCGACCGGTGACGGCTACGGCACCTTCCAGCGGGGCGACCAAATCGCCATGGTCGGTCTCGGGGTGTTCGGCGCGCTCGGCTTCCTGCTCTTCACCCGCCCCCGGGTCGAGGCGGACGCGCGCGGCGTGCGGGTACGCAACGTCATCGGCTCGTACGACCTGCCGTGGGAGGTCGTCCGGGGTGTCCGGTTCGACCGGGGCGCCCCGTGGGCCAGCCTGGAGCTGCACGACGACGACCTGGTCCCGATGGTCGCCCTGCAGGCGGCCGACAAGGAGCTGGCCGTCGAGGGGGTCCGCGCCCTGCGCCGCCTGCACCAGGCCCACCAGGCCCACCTGGCCCAGCCCCCCACCCCCCGCTGACCCGCCCCGGAACCGCCCGCGGGGTGGTCGGATTGGGTGCTGGCGCGGCGAGGGTGTAGTGTTGTCGAGTCGACCAAGCTGTCTCCGCGTGCGAGCAGACAGCCATGAAAGTGGAGCGCCTGCTCCCACCCGAGTCGCCGCCACGGTGGCCGGGTCCGGTCCCCGGTTCCGGGCACACCCCGGCGTCGGATGCGCGATCATGTGATCGTGCCGACCGGTCGAGCGGGCCCTGGCATGCGCCGGGGCCTTCTGCTTTCCGGGTCGGTTCCCACCCGGGGACCGCGGGGTCGGCACGCAGCAGACACTCGACTCGAGGAGGCCCCATCAGCGTCGAACCACGCGTGAACGAGCAGATCCGGGCACGTGAGGTCCGACTGGTCGGCCCTGAGGGTGAGCAGGTGGGCATCGTCCCGCTGGAGCGCGCCCTTCAGCTGGCCGCGGACGTCGACCTGGACCTGGTCGAGGTTGCGCCGATGGCGCGCCCGCCGGTGTGCAAGCTCATGGACTTCGGCAAGTTCAAGTACGAGAGCGCACTCAAGGCGCGCGAAGCGCGGCGTAACCAGCAGCAGACCGTCATCAAGGAGATGAAGCTCCGGCCGAAGATCGACCCGCACGACTACGAGACCAAGAAGGGTCACGTGGTGCGGTTCCTCAAGGCCGGCGACAAGGTCAAGGTGACGATCATGTTCCGCGGTCGCGAGCAGAGCCGCCCGGAGCTGGGCTACCGGCTCCTGCGACGGCTCGAGTCGGAGATCTCGGAGCTGGGGTACGTCGAGGCCGCGCCGAAGCAGGACGGCCGAAACATGATCATGGTGCTCGCGCCGCACCGCGCCACCAAGGCGGCCGCCACGGCCGCCCGCGGCGGCGTACTGCCGCGGGGCGAGCGGGAATCCGGCGCCCCCGAGGCGGCGCCGACGGCCGAGGCGGCCGGACCCGCCGGGACCACCGGCGAGTAACAGGGGAGAAGACGTTCCACATGCCGAAGATGAAGAGCCACACGGGGATGGGCAAGCGGGTCAAGGTGACCGGCAAGGGCAAGATCGTTGCCCAGCAGGCCGGCCTCCGGCACAACCTGGAGAAGAAGTCCTCCACCCGGACCCGCCGGCTGACCGGCACCGTCGAGCTGGCCAAGGCCGACGTGAAGCGCATCAAGAAGCTGCTCGGCCGCTGACGCGCGCCACCTGACGTAAGAAGGAGTTGAGATGGCACGCGTCAAGCGGGCTGTGAACGCCCAGAAGAAGCGCCGTACCCTGCTGGAGACCGCGAGCGGCTACCGCGGTCAGCGCTCCCGGCTGTACCGCAAGGCCAAGGAGCAGGTGCTGCACTCGATGCAGTACGCCTACCGGGACCGTCGCGACCGCAAGGGCGACTTCCGGCAGCTGTGGATCCAGCGGATCAACGCGGGCGCCCGGGCCAACGGGATGACCTACAACCGCCTGATCCAGGGCCTGAAGCTGGCCGGCGTCGAGGTCGACCGCAAGATTTTGGCCGACCTGGCCGTCAACGACGCCGCCGCGTTCGCGGGGATCGTCGAGATCGCCCGGGCCGCGGTCGCGGCCGAGGGCACCGGCGGCGCGGCGGCCCAGGCCGCCTGATCACCGGCAGCTGAGCGAGGCGCCCCTTGTCACCAGGGGGCGCCTCGTCCATGCCGGAGGAGACCATGCTCTTCACCCCGCGTACCCCCAGGGTGGTCGCCGCCCGCCGGCTGCACCGCCGCCGGGACCGCGAGGCCACCGGCCGGTTCCTGGCCGAGGGGCCGCAGGCGGTCCGCGAGGCGCTGGCCCGGCCCGGGGTGGTCACCGAACTGTTCGGCACCCCGGCCGCGCTGGACCGGTACGCCGACCTGGCCGCCCGCGCCGCCGGCGGTGGCGTGCCGGTCTCCCCGGTGACCGAGGACGCGCTCACCGCGCTGGCCGAGACCGTCGCCCCGCAGGGGCTGGTGGCGGTCTGCCGGCACCTCGACGTGCCGCTGGAACGGGCGTTGACCGCGGCGCCCCGGCTGGTCGCCGTGCTCGCCGAGATCCGCGACCCGGGCAACGCCGGCACGGTGCTGCGCACCGCCGACGCCGCCGGAGCCGGCGCGGTGATCTTCGCCGGCGACGCCGTCGACCCGTACAACGGCAAGTGCGTGCGGGCCTCGGCCGGCAGCCTGTTCCACGTCGACGTGGTCCGCGCGGCGGACCCGGTGGCCGTGGTCACCGCGCTGCGCGCCGCCGGGCTCGCCGTCCTCGCCACCACCGGGTACGGCGAGGACGACCTGGACGACCTCGCCGACGCCGGCCGGCTGGCCGCCCCCACCGCCTGGCTCTTCGGCTCCGAGGCGCACGGGCTGTCCGAGGCGCTCACCGCCGCCGCCGACGCCCGGGTCCGGGTGCCGCTGCACGGGCGCGCGGAAAGCCTCAACCTGGCTGCGGCCGCGGCGGTCTGCCTGTACGCTTCAGCGAGAGCACAGCGGCGGCCGTGACCCGGCCGCCCGAGGCACAGACCGCAGGGGAGAGCGTCCGTCCATGAACGCGCCACGGCGTTCGTTTAGCCAGCCCGCCGGTGTCGGCGGGCGGCGGGCCTGACCTGCTTTCCGCGCAACTCCCACCGGCGGGCTGCGGCACAGCCGCGCGTCCGTAGACTCGCTTCGCCGGCCCGTGAGGGCTTGGCGCCGCCGTGAGGGAGTGCCCGTACGCCATGAGCTACCGCAACGATCCGTACGACCCGAAGCAGGTCGCCCTGCTCGATCCGGCCGCCCTGGCCGAGGCCGTCGCCGCCGCCGAGAAGGCCTTCGCCGCGGCCGGTGACCCGGACGCGCTCACCGCGCTGCGCCCGGCGCACCTCGGTGACCGGGCCCCGGTCTCGCTGGCCCGCCGGGAGATCGGCGCGCTGCCGCCGGCCGCGAAGGCCGACGCCGGCAAGCGGGTCAACGAGGCCCGCCGCGCCATCGAGACCGCGTACGCCGCCCGCCAGGAGATCCTGGAACGGGAGCAGGCCGAGCGGGTGCTGGTCGAGGAGCGCGTCGACGTGACGCTGCCCTACGACCGCCGTCCGCGCGGCGCCCGGCACCCGATCAGCACGCTGATGGAGCAGATCAGCGACCTGTTCATCGGGATGGGCTACGAGGTGGCCGAGGGCCCCGAGGTCGAGCTGGAGTGGACCAACTTCGACGCCCTCAACATCCCGGCCGACCACCCGGCCCGCGGCCTGATGGACACGTTCCACATCGCACCCGCCGACGGGCCGGCCGGGGCGTCCGGCGACGCGGCGGGCTCCGGTCTGGTCCTGCGTACGCACACCTCGCCGGTGCAGGCGCGCACCATGCTGACCCGCCAGCCGCCGATCTACGTGGTGGTGCCCGGCCGGGTCTACCGCACCGACGAACTGGACGCCACCCACGCCCCGGTCTTCCACCAGGTGGAGGGCCTGGTGGTGGACAAGGGCATCACGATGGCGCACCTGCGCGGCACGCTGGACCACTTCGCCCGGGCCATGTTCGGCGAGGGTGCGAAGACCCGGTGGCGGCCGCACTACTTCCCGTTCACCGAGCCGTCCGCCGAGTTCGACGTCTGGTTCCCGGAGCACCGGGACGGTCCGCAGTGGGTCGAGTGGGGCGGTTGCGGCATGGTCAACCCGCGGGTGCTGCGCGCCTGCGGCATCGACCCGGAGGTCTACTCCGGATTCGCGTTCGGCATGGGCATCGACCGGACGGTGATGGTCCGGCACGGGGTCAGCGACATGCGCGACCTGGCCGAGGGCGACGCGCGGTTCACCCGTGCGTACGGGGTCGAGGCGTAGGGCGATGCGGGTACGAGTTACGGAGACGGTGGTCTGAGTCATGCGAGTTTCTGTCAGTTGGCTGCGGGAGTACGTCGACCTCCCCGCCGACCTGCCCACCGGCGACCTGGAGCAGGCCCTGGTCGACCTCGGCATCGAGGTCGAGTCCGTGGTGGACCTGCGGGAGACCGTCACCGGCCGGCTGGTGGTCGGCGAGGTGCGCGAGATCGAGGAGCTGACCGGCTTCAAGAAGCCGATCCGGTTCTGCCGGGTCGACGTCGGGGACGCCAACGGCACCGGTGAGCCGCAGGAGATCGTCTGTGGGGCGACCAACTTCGCCCCCGGCGACCGGGTCGTGGTGATCCTCCCGGGTGGGGTGTTGCCCGGCGGTTTCGCCATCGGCGCCCGCAAGACCTACGGCCGCAACTCCAACGGCATGATCTGCTCCGCGAAGGAACTGGGGCTGGGCGACGACCACTCCGGCATCCTGGTGCTGCCGGCGGACAGCCCGGCCAAGCCGGGCGACGACGCGCGGCCCGTGGTGGGGCTCGACGACGTCGTGGTCGAGGTGGAGATCACCCCGGACCGGGGGTACGCGTTGAGCGTGCGCGGCCTGGCCCGGGAACTGTCGCACGCGCTCGGCGTGCCGTTCCGCGACCCGGGCCTGGTGCCCGCGCCGGCCGGCACCGAGGCGCCGGCGTACCCGGTGGAGGTGCGCGACACCGTCGGCTGCGACCGGTTCGCCGCCCGGATGGTGCGCGGCGTCGACCCGACCGCGCAGAGTCCTGCGTGGATGCAGCGGCGGCTCACCCAGGCCGGCGTGCGGGCCATCTCGCTGGCGGTCGACATCACCAACTACGTGATGCTCGAACTCGGCCAGCCGATGCACGCCTTCGACGCCGACCGGATCACCGGTCCGCTGGTGGTGCGCCGCGCCGAGCGGGGCGAGAAGCTGACCACCTTGGACGGCGTGACCCGCGTGCTCGCCGCCGAGGACATGGTGATCTGCGACGACACCGGGCCGATCTCGCTCGCGGCGGTGATGGGCGGCGAGACCAGCGAGGTGGTGGCGAGCACCACGAACGTGCTCTTCGAGGCCGCCCACTGGGACCCGGTGATGGTCGGGCGCACCGCGCGCCGGCACAAGCTGTTCAGCGAGGCCGCGAAGCGCTGGGAGCGGGGCGTCGACCCGGCGCTGCCGCTGGTCGCCCTGGAGCGGGCGGTCCGGCTGCTCACCGAGCATGGCGGCGGCACCGCCGGCGCGGAGATCCTGGACATCGACCACGTCCGGCCGCGTACCCCGGTGGTGCTGCCGGTCGACCTGCCCAGCCGGCGGGTCGGCGTCACGTACCCGCCGGCGCGGGTGGTCGCCCTGCTGGAGCAGGTCGGTTGCACGGTGGCCCAGGGCACCGACCGGCTGGCCGAGGACCCGGGCGAGGTCGGCGTCACCGCCGGCGACGGGGCGGTGCTGACCGTCACCCCGCCGAGCTGGCGGCCCGACCTGCTGCACCCGGCCGACCTGGTCGAGGAGGTGGTCCGCCTCGACGGGTACGACCGGGTGCCGTCGGTGCTGCCGCTCGCGCCCGCCGGCCGCGGGCTGACCTGGCAGCAGCGGCGCCGCCGCGCGATCTCCCGGTCGCTGGCCGAGCGGGGGTACGTCGAGGTGCTCGCGCACCCGTTCGTCGCCCCGGAGCTGGCCGACCTGCTCGGCCTGCCGGAGGACGACCCGCGGCGGCGCGCGGTGCGGCTGGCCAACCCGCTGTCCGAGGAGGAGCCGCTGCTGCGCACCACGCTGCTCGGCCCGCTGCTCGGCATCGCCAAGCGCAACCTTGGCCGGGGCCTGCGGGACCTCGCGCTCTACGAGATCGGCGCGGTCTTCCAGCCGCGTCCGGGCGCCGGCCGGCCGCCCGCGATGGGCGTGGCGCACCGGCCCACCGAGGCCGAGTTCGCCGCCGCCGACGCGGTGCTGCCGCACCAGCCCCGGCACGTCGCGGTGGTGCTCACCGGCGACATCGAGCCGGCCGGCTGGTGGGGCGCCGGTCGGGCGGCCGGCTGGGCGGACGCGGTCGAGGCCGGCCGGGGGGTGCTCGCCGCCGCCGACATCCCGGAGGACCGGATCGAGGTCCGGGCCGCCGAGTACGCGCCGTGGCACCCGGGCCGCTGCGCCGAACTGCTGGTCGACGGCGAGGTGGTCGGGCACGCCGGTGAGCTGCACCCGACGGTCGTGGCGGCGCTGGAGCTGCCCCGGCGTACCTGCGCCATGGAGCTGGACCTGGATGCGGTGCCGGCGGCGCCGGTCGCGCCCGCGCCGACCGTCTCCAGCTTCCCGCCGGCGCTGATCGACGTGGCGCTGGTGGTCGACGAGTCGGTGCCCGCGGCGCAGGTGCAGCGGGCGCTTGTCGAGGGCGCCGGCGAGCTGCTGGAGGGGGTGCGGTTGTTCGACGTGTACGCCTCCGAGCAGCTCGGCGCGGGCCGCAAGTCGCTGGCGTACAAGCTCACCTTCCGCGCCCCGGACCGGACGCTGACCGTGGAGGAGGCGGTGGCCGCCCGGGACGCGGCGGTCGCCCGCGCCGCGGACCTGGTCGGCGCCACCCTGCGCGGCACCTGAGCCGCTGCCGCTGCTCGGTTGGCTCGCGGTGGCCGGCGCGCTCGCGTCGGCCACCGCCGGGCTGTCGGCTCAGCCGGCGACCACCGCCTCGCCGTCGCGCCGCTGGTCGGCACCGTCGCCCGGGCGCCGGTCGAGCCCGTCGACCGCTACCGGGTGCGCGGGCCGGGGAAACCACTCCTCGGCCGACCGGTCGGGGGCGTCCTGGCCGCCGTCCGCGGCGGGCTGCCGGTCGGTGCCTGCCGCCCACACCCCGGTGTCGGTCCGGCTCGCCGCCCGGGTGGCCGGCGCGCCCTGCACGGTGGTCGCCCGCCCGGCGTCCACAGTGGTCTCGTCGGCCTCCGCGGTGGTCGTCCGCCCGGCGTCCGGAGTGGCTCCCGCCTCCGGCGCGGTCCGGTCGGCGTCGGCGGCGACCGCCCGTCCGGCGTCCGGAGTGGCCCGGTAGCCCTCCGGGGTGTCCGGGTCGGCGTCCGCGGTGGTCGCCGGCGTGGCCCGGTCGGCTTCCGGGCCGGCCGCCGACCGGCCGCTCTCCGGGGCGGCCGGCTCCGCGGCCTCGTTGCCGGGGCGGGCGGCCACCATCGGGTACTCCGCGGTCTCGCTGCCGCCCGCGGCCGCCGCCATCACCGCCGCCGCGGCCAGGTCGGCCACCCGCTTGGCCTCGCGGCGCACCCGGGCGCGGACCTCCCGGGCGTGCTGTTCGGCGGCCTCGGCCGCCTGCCGGGCCGCGTCCAGCCGGGCCGCCTCGTCGGTCAGGTCCCGGTGGACCTCGCTGAGCCGCCGCTGCAGCTGCACCAGCTCCCGCTCCGCGCCCGCGCAGTCCTGGCGGGCCTGGGCGAGCTGCTGCTGGGCGGTCTCCAGCTCCGCGCGCACCTGGGCCAGCGCCTGCCGCCGCTCGGTGATCTCCTGCTGGACGACGGCGAGCTGTTCCCGGTGCGCGGCGTCCTGCTCGTCGGCGTGCTCGCGCAGCTCGGTGGCGTACCGCTGCGACTCGACGACCAGCGACGCCAGTTCCTCCTCGACCGCCGCGCGCTGGTCGGCCAGCTCCTGCTCGACCGCGGCGCGCCGCTCGGTGAGCTCCCGCTCCACGCCCGCCCGCCACTGGGTCAGCTCCTGCTGACCGCGGGCGCGGGCCGCCTGCACCTCCTGCTGGATCTGGGTACGGGCGGCCTTGGTCAGCGCCTCGGCGGCGTTGCGGGCCTGCTCCACCTGCTGTGCGCTCTGCTCGCTGAGCCGCTGCGCCTCCTGCACCGCCCGCTGGTGGGCGGCCTCGCCCTCGGCCCGGGCCTGCTCGGCCGCCGCGCGGATCTCGGCCAGCTCCGCCTCGGCCGCCGCCTGCCGTTCCGCGTACGCCTGTTCCTGCTCGGCGCGGCGGGCCGCCGTCTCCTCCTCAAGGGACTGCAGGGCCTGGGTGACGCGCTCCCGGGCCGCGGCCAGCACCGCCTCGGCCTCGGTGTGCAGCTCCGCGGCGCGCTGCTCGGCCGCGCCGGTGATCGCCTCGGCCTGCTTCTCGGCCAGCCCGATGATCTGCTCGACCATCGGCCCGAGGTCGCTGAAGGAGGCCCGCTCCACCTGTGCCGGGCGCTGGCGCAGCTCGGCCAGCTCGGCGCGGAGCCGCTGCACCTGCGCATCGAGGGCCCGGATCTCGGCGGTCGCCTGTTCCCGTTCGGCGGTCACCGCCGCGAGCCGGCCGTCGAGCTGCTCGACGTAGCGGTCCACCTGCCGCTTGTCGTAGCCGCGCAGCGCGGTCTCGAACCCCGGCCGCCCGGCCGAGTCGTCGCGCACCGGGTGCGGCTCTTCGCCGTTGGACATGGGCCATCCTCCGTACGATTCCCGAGCGTCCCGCCGACGTGCCGAACCGCCCACCGGCGACGATGTCGCGCAACGCTACCGCCGCCCCGGGCGGGGCGCCGTCCCACCCCACCCACCGCACAGGCCGTCACCTCGTGGGTGCGGACCGGATCTCGTCGAGCAGGGCGGCGAGGAACTCCCTGACGGCCGGAGCCAGTGCGGCGTCCACCACCGGGGCCGGGTTGTCCGTGTACGACGTCACGGTCAGGTAGACGAAGAGGTTCCCCGTCACCAGCCGAACGTCGTACCTGCCGTCGCCCCCTTCGCTCGGGCTCCGGTAGCCCCAGCTCAGCTCGTCGGCGGCCAGCTCGGCCTGACCAGGCGGCGGGGCCGTGCCGGTGGCGGTGGGCGGGTGGGCGTGGAAGAAGTCGACCGCCGCCTGGGCGGTCGGATGGTGCCCGATCCACACGCGGACGCCGGCGCCCCGGTACCGGCGGTCCCCGTCCCGGCGTCCCTTGGTCAGCGTCTGGCAGAACGCACCGGCGTCGACGAGCTGCTCGTCCGGGTAGCCCGGAAGCGGCTCGCCGAGCCCGGGTCGGAACGCCGCGATCGGCAGCCGGCGGCAGAATCCCGCTCCCGGCGGCTGGTAGGTGGGACCGGGCGCGGCCGGCACCCACCGTGGAGCGGGCCGCGCGGGGCCCTGCCGGAGCTGGCGCACCGTGTGGGCGATGAAGGTGCCCACCGCGCGCTTCAGCGTGTCGTCCCCGGCGGGGATGGCGTCGGACTGGACGTCGACGGTCATCACCAGGTTGCGGTCGAGCACCACCGCCAGCAGCCGCGTGGACCGCCCCATGTCGGCGGACCGGTCCCGCCAGGTGACCGCGTCGACGTCCGCGTCGGTCGGCAGCTCGGCACCGGTCGGCAGGGTGCCGACGTGGGTTGCGGCCTCGTCGGTGCTCGAGTGGGTGTACAGATTCACCCGCACCGCCCCGGTGGGCGCCCGCTCCCCGGTCCGGGCGGTGACCATGTCGCAGGTGGCCACCATCGTGCGGTCCAGGCCGATCACCTCGGTGGCGCCGAACGCGACGTGCCGGACGTTGAAGTCCGTGAAGCGGGGGCCCACGTGCTGCTCGATGATCTGGAAGGGGAGGGACTGGCACACTCCGTGGGTCGGATCGGCGTAGAGCCCTCTCCCCTCCGGCTCCGCCGGGCTGTGCCGCCCGCCGCACCCGCCGGCGGCGACGATGCTCACCGCCGCGACGACGGCCGCCCACCGCCCGCCGCGCCACGCCGCATCCCTCGTGCTGCCCATCCCGACCTCCCACGCCCATTCGCGGCGGGACACACGCTAGTCGGTTTCGATCATGACCGGGTGCCGCCGGAAGGGTCAGCAGGTGACCGGCGACACGCCCGATTCTCATGCAATGGACTGCATGAACTTGCAGGAGGCGATGATCGTTGTTAGCCTTCATTGCATAGTCATGCGGAGGTGAGTATGGGCATCCGAGTCGCGGTCGCCGGGGCCAGCGGCTACGCCGGCGGCGAGCTGCTCCGCCTGGTGGCCGGGCACCCGGAGTTCGACCTGGTCGCCGCCACCGCGCACAGCCAGGCCGGGCACCGGGTCGACGCGGTCCACCCGCAGCTCAACGGGCTCGACCTGGTGCTCACCGAGACCGACCCGGCCACCCTGGCCGACGCGGACCTGGTCTTCCTGGCCCTCCCGCACGGCCAGTCGGCGACGCTGGCCGCCCAGCTTCCGGCCGGGCTTCGGGTGGTCGACCTGGGCGCCGACCACCGGTTGGCCAGCCCCTACGAGTGGGCCCAGTACTACGGCGGCACCCACGCCGGGCAGTGGACCTACGGCCTGCCGGAGCTGCCCAGGCAGCGGGCGGCGATCGCCGGCTCCACCCGGGTGGCCAACACCGGCTGCTATGCCGCCGCGATCACCCTGGCGCTCGCCCCGCTGATCGCGGCCGGCGCCGCCGAGCCGGCCGACGTGGTGGTCGTCGCGGCGTCCGGCACCTCCGGCGCCGGCAAGGCGGCCAAGCCGCACCTGCTCGGCAGCGAGGTGATGGGCGACCTGTCGCCCTACCGGGTCGGCACCCACCAGCACGTGCCGGAGATCAAGCAGGCCACCGGCGCGACCAGCCTCTCCTTCACCCCGGTCCTCGCGCCCATGCCGCGCGGCATCCTGGCCACCGTCACCGCCGTGCCGGCCCGCGGCGTCGACCCGCAGGCGGTGCTCGCCGAGGCGTACGCGGACGCGCCGTTCGTGCACGTGCTGCCCGAGGGGCGCTGGCCGCACACCGCCGCGACCCTCGGCTCCAACTCCTGCCACCTGCAGGCCACCGTCGACGTCGACTCCCGCCGGATGGTCGTGCTCAGCGCGCTGGACAACCTGGGCAAGGGCGCCGCCGGCCAGGCCGTGCAGTGCGCCAACCTGATGCTCGGCCTGCCCGAGACCACCGGCCTGTCCGTCTGGGGGGTCGCACCGTGAGCGCGAGGAGTGCGGCGCGGCGGAGCCCGGCAGTCGCGAACGAAGGGACGGCACCGTGAGCGAGAGGAGTGCGGCGCGGCGGAGGTCCGCAGTCGCGAACGAAGGGACGGCACCGTGAGCGTCACCGTTCCCCGGGGGTTCCGGGCGGCCGGGGTCGCGGCCGGGCTGAAGGCCAGCGGCGCCGCCGACGTGGCGCTGGTGGTCAACGACGGCCCTGACGCCGGCGTGGCCGGGGTGTTCACCGCCAACCGGGTCAAGGCCGCGCCGGTGCTCTGGAGCCAGCAGGTCGTCCGCGGCGGGGTGGTCCGCGCCGTGGTGCTCAACTCCGGTGGCGCCAACGCCTGCACCGGCCCGGCCGGCTTCCAGGACACCCACGCCACCGCCGAGCACGCCGCCGCCGCGCTCACCTCGGCCAGTTCCCGGCTGATGCTGGGCGCCGGCGAGGTCGCGGTCTGCTCCACCGGCCTGATCGGCGAGCGGCTGCCCATGCCCGCGCTGCTCTCCGGGGTGAGCAAGGCGGTGCGCGAGCTGTCCCGGGAGGGCGGTGCCCCGGCCGCCGAGGCCATCATGACCACGGACACCCGGCCGAAGACCACGGTGGCCCGGGGCAGCGGCTGGACCGTCGGCGGGATGGCCAAGGGCGCCGGCATGCTGGCCCCGGCGATGGCCACCATGCTCTGCGTGCTGACCACCGACGCGGTCGCCGGGCCGGAGGTCCTCGACGCCGCGTTGCGCGAGGCGTGCCGGGTCACCTTCGACCGGATCGACTCCGACGGCTGCATGTCCACCAACGACACGGTGCTGCTGCTGGCCAGTGGGGCCAGCGGCATCGCCCCCGGCGCGGCCGAGCTGACCGCCGCGGTCACCGCCGCCGCCCACGACCTGGCCCAGCAGCTCGTCGCCGACGCCGAGGGCGCCACCAAGCAGATCGCCGTCGACGTGGTCGGCGCGGCCAGCGAGGACGACGCGGTCGAGGTCGGCCGCTCGGTGGCCCGCAACAACCTGGTCAAGACCGCGCTGTTCGGCAACGACCCGAACTGGGGCCGGATCCTCGCCGCCGTGGGCACCACCGCCGCCGCGTTCGAACCGGACGGGGTCGACGTCGCGGTCAACGGGGTCTGGGTGTGCCGCTCCGGCGCCGCGGCCGAGGACCGGTCGAAGGTCGACCTCACCGGTCGGGACGTCACCATCCGGATCGACCTGCACGCCGGCGCCACCGAAGCCACCATCTGGACCAACGACCTCTCGCACGCGTACGTGCACGAGAACTCGGCGTACTCGACATGAGCCTCTCCACCGACCTCACCCGGGCCCAGGCCAAGGCCGCCACGCTGATCGAGGCGCTGCCCTGGCTGGCCCGCTTCTCCGGCTCGACCGTCGTGGTCAAGTACGGCGGCAACGCGATGGTCGACCCCGAGCTGCGGCGCGCCTTCGCCGCGGACATGGTCTTCCTCCGCTACGCCGGCCTCAAGCCGGTCGTGGTGCACGGCGGCGGTCCGCAGATCTCCGCCATGCTCGGCCGGCTCGGCATCGACAGCGAGTTCCGCGGCGGCCTGCGGGTCACCACCCCGGAAGCGATGGACGTGGTCCGGATGGTGCTGGTCGGCCAGGTCGGCCGGGAGCTGGTCGGGCTGATCAACGCGCACGGCCCGTTCGCGGTCGGCCTCTCCGGCGAGGACGCCGGGCTGTTCACCGCGGTGCGCCGGCCCGCGTACGTCGACGGCCGGCCGGTGGACGTGGGGCAGGTCGGCGACGTGGAGTCGGTCGACGTCTCGGCGGTCACCGACCTGATCGCGGCCGGCCGGATCCCGGTGATCTCCACCGTCGCCCCGGACGCCGACGGCGTGCTGCACAACCTCAACGCCGACACCGCCGCCGCCGCGCTCGCGGTCGCCCTGGCGGCGCGCAAGCTGGTCGTCCTCACCGACGTGCCCGGCCTCTACGCGGACTGGCCGGACACCGACAGCCTGGTCTCCGAGATCACCACCGACGACCTGGCGAAGCTGCTGCCGACACTGGAGTCGGGCATGGTGCCCAAGATGGAGGCCTGCCTGCGGGCGGTGCGGCAGGGCGTGCCCGCCGCGCACGTCGTCGATGGCCGGGTCGCCCATTCCACGCTGCTCGAGGTCTTCACCTCGGAAGGGTTCGGAACAATGGTGATCCCGTCGTGAGCACCCTCGTCGAGCGCTGGTCGCAGTCCATGATGGACAACTACGGCACGCCGCCGCTGGCGCTGGTCGCCGGCTCCGGCGCGGTCGTGGTCGACGACGCCGGCCGGGAGTACGTCGACCTGGTCGGCGGGATCGCGGTCAACGCCCTCGGCCACGCCCACCCCGCCGTGGTGGCCGCCGTGTCGAAGCAGGTCGCGACGCTCGGGCACGTCTCCAACCTCTACGTCGCCGAGCCGCCGGTGGCCCTCGCGGAGCTGCTGCTGGCGCTCGCCGGCCGGCCCGGCCGGGCCTTCTTCGCCAACTCCGGCGCGGAGGCGAACGAGGCGGCGTTCAAGCTCTCCCGGCGTACCGGCCGCGGCCACGTGGTCGCCACCCGGGGCGGCTTCCACGGCCGCACCATGGGGGCGCTCGCGCTCACCGGCCAGCCGGCCAAGGCAGACCCGTTCCGGCCGCTGCCCGGCGACGTGACCCACGTCGACTACGGCGACGCCGCCGCGCTGGAGGCGGCGGTCACCGACGCCACCGCGATGGTCATTTTGGAGCCGATCCAGGGCGAGAACGGCGTGGTCGTCCCCCCGCCCGGCTACCTGGCCGCCGCCCGGCGGATCACCGCCCGGCACGGCGCGCTGCTGGTGCTGGACGAGGTGCAGACCGGCATCGGGCGCACCGGGCACTGGTTCGCCCACCAGGCCGAGGGGGTCGAGCCCGACGTGGTGACCCTGGCCAAGGGGCTCGGCGGCGGGTTGCCGCTCGGCGCCTGCCTGGCCTTCGGCCGGGCCGCCGAGCTGCTCGGCCCCGGCTCGCACGGCACCACCTTCGGCGGCAACCCGGTCAGCTGCGCGGCCGCCCTCGCCGTGGTGGCGACCATCGCCAACGAGGGGCTGCTCGACCACGTCAAGCGGGTCGGCGAGCGGCTGCGCCGGGGCGTCGAGGCGCTCGGCCACCCGCTGGTCGACGAGGTACGCGGCGCCGGGCTGCTGCTCGGCGTGGTGCTCACCGCCCCGGTCGCGGCGGTGCTCGCCGAGGCGCTGCGGGAGGCCGGCTTCCTGGTCAACGCGGTGCAGCCCGGCGTGGCCCGGCTCGCCCCGCCGCTGATCCTCACCGCCGCCCAGGCCGACGCCTTCCTCGCCGCGCTGCCCGCCGCGCTCGACGCGACGGCGCCCGCCGCGGCCGGCGCCACCCCGGCTTCGGATGCTGCCGGGAAACGGCCCGCGGCGGGGCCGGGAAGTACCAGGATCGCGACGACGACCACCACGACCGCGGCCGCGACGGAGACGAACGCATGACCCGGCACTTCCTGCGCGACGACGACCTCAGCCCCGCCGAGCAGTCGGCGGTGCTGGAGTTGGCCGCGCGGATGAAGGCGGACCGGTTCGCGTACCGGCCGCTGGCCGGGCCGCGGTCGGTGGCGGTGCTCTTCGACAAGCAGAGCCTGCGCACCCGGATCTCCTTCGACGTCGGCATCGCCGAGCTGGGTGGGCACCCCCTCGTGGTCGACACCCAGGTCACCCACTTCGGCCGGGGGGAGACCCTGGCCGACGCCGGGCGGGTGCTCTCCCGCTACGTCGCGGCGATCGTGCTGCGCACCCACGGCGACGACCGGATCGCCGAGGTCGCCGAGGCCGCCACCGTGCCGGTGGTCAACGCGCTCACCGACGACTACCACCCGTGCCAGCTGCTGGCGGATCTGCTCACCGTCCGGGAGCGCTTCGGCGGCACCGCCGGGCGGACCCTGGCGTACGTCGGGGACGCGGCGAACAACATGGCGCACTCGTACCTGCTGGCCGGGGCGACCGCCGGGATGCACGTCCGGATCGCCGGGCCGGCCGGTTTCCAGCCCCACCCGGACGTGGTGGCCCGCGCCGAGAAGATCGCCGCGGGCACCGGCGGGTCGGTGCGCGTGCTCGTCGACCCGGTCGAGGCGGTCGAGGGCGTGGACGTGCTCACCACCGACACCTGGACCTCGATGGGCCAGGAGGACGACGGGCTGGACCGGATCACCCCGTTCCGGCCGTACCAGATCAACGCCGAGCTGCTCGGCCACGCCGCGCCGGGCGCGATCGTGCTGCACTGCCTGCCCGCGCACCGCGGCGAGGAGATCACCGACGAGGTGCTCGACGGCCCGCGGAGCGCCGTCTTCGACCAGGCGGAGAATCGGCTGCACGCCCAGAAGGCGCTGCTCACGTTCCTCCTCGAGGCCGCGGCCGCGGCCCCGGATGCGGCGGCGCCGGGAGCCACCGCGACCAGGGAGACCCGATGACCGCCCCGCTGACCCGTGCCGCCCGGCACGGCCGCATCGTCGAGCTGATCCGCGACAAGGCGATCCACTCGCAGACCGAACTGGCCGACCTGCTCGCCGGCGACGGCATCCAGGTCACCCAGGCCACCCTCTCCCGCGACCTGAAGGAGCTGGGGGCGGTGACCGCCCGCGGCGGCGACGGGCGGGCGGTCTACCTGATCCCCGAGGACGGCCAGCGGCCGCTGCGCGACGCCGAGGCGGCCCCGGCCCGGCTGGTGCGGCTGCTGCACGAGCTGCTCAACGGGGTCGACTCCAGCGGCAACATCGCCGTGCTGCGCACCCCGCCGGGCGCGGCCCACTACCTGGCCAGCGCGGTGGACCGGGCGGGCCTGTCCGAGGTCGTCGGCACCATCGCCGGCGACGACACCATCCTCGTCGTGGCCCGCGAGGCCGACGGCGGGGCCGCGCTCGGCGAGAAGCTCGCCGGCTGGGCCCGCCGCGAAGAGAACGTTGAAGGGAGCACCACCCCATGACCGAGCGGGTCGTCCTGGCGTACTCCGGAGGGCTGGACACCTCCGTCGCCATTCCCTACCTGGCCGAGCAGACCGGCGCCGAGGTGATCGCGGTGGCGGTCGACGTCGGGCAGGGCGGCGAGGACCTCGACGCCATCCGGCAGCGCGCGCTCGACTGCGGCGCCGCGGAGTCCGAGGTGGTCGACGCGCGCGACGAGTTCGCCGCCGAGTACTGCCTGCCGGCGATCCGGGCCAACGCCCTCTACATGGACCGCTACCCGCTGGTCTCCGCGCTGTCCCGGCCGCTGATCGTCAAGCACCTGGTGGCGGCCGCGAAGAAGCACGGCGGCACCATCGTGTCGCACGGCTGCACCGGCAAGGGCAACGACCAGGTCCGCTTCGAGGTCGGCCTGGGTGCGCTCGCCCCCGAGCTGAAGATCATCGCGCCGGCCCGGGACTTCGCCTGGACCCGGGACAAGGCGATCGCGTTCGCCGAGGAGAAGGGCCTGCCGATCGACGTGTCGGCGAAGTCGCCGTACTCCATCGACCAGAACCTGTGGGGCCGCGCGGTGGAGACCGGCTTCCTGGAGGACATCTGGAACGGCCCGATCGAGGACCTCTACTCGTACACCGCCGACCCGGCGCAGGAGCGCGACGCCGACGAGGTCGTGATCACCTTCGACGCCGGCGTGCCGGTCGCGATCGACGGTGAGACGGTCACCCCGTACCAGGCGATCCTGGAGCTCAACCGGCGCGCCGGCGCCCAGGGCGTCGGCCGGCTCGACATGGTCGAGGACCGCCTGGTCGGCATCAAGAGCCGCGAGGTGTACGAGGCGCCGGGCGCGATCGCGCTGATCACCGCCCACCAGGAGCTGGAGGCGGTCACCGTCGAGCGGGACCTGGCCCGGTTCAAGCGCGGCGTCGACCAGCGCTGGGGTGAGCTGGTCTACGACGGCCTCTGGTTCTCGCCGCTGAAGCGGTCGCTGGACGCGTTCATCGACGACGCGCAGCGGCACGTGACCGGCGAGGTGCGGCTCACCCTGCACGGCGGCCGGGCCACCGTCACCGGCCGGCGCTCCGAGGCCAGCCTCTACGACTTCGGCATGGCCACCTACGACACCGGCGACACCTTCGACCAGTCCCTGGCGAAGGGCTTCGTGCAGCTGTGGGGCCTGCCCAGCAAGATGGCCGCCGCGCGGGACGCCCGGTTCGGCGGGACGTCCTCTTGACCTCCAGAATGGGCGCCGTGGACGACAAGAGCCTGACCGAGAACAGCGCCGCCACCAACCGGACGAGCCTGTGGGGCGGCCGGTTCGCCGGCGGCCCCTCCGAGGCCCTGGCCCGGCTGTCGGTGAGCGTGCAGTTCGACTGGCGGCTGGCCCCGTACGACATCGCGGCGTCCCGGGCGCACGCCCGGGTGCTCGCCGGTGCCGGGCTGCTCGGCCCGGAGGAACTGGGCCGGATCCTCGCCGCCCTGGACGACCTGGAGGCGGCCTGCGCCTCCGGGCAGTTCCGCCCCACCGTCGACGACGAGGACGTGCACACCGCGCTGGAACGCGGCCTGCTGGAACGCCTCGGCAGTCTCGGCGGCAAGCTGCGGGCCGGCCGGTCCCGCAACGACCAGGTCGCCACCGACCTGCGGCTCTACCTGCGCGATCACGCGCGGGGCGTGGCCGGCCGGCTGGTCGAGCTGGCCGAGGCCCTGGTGGAGCAGGCCGAGCGGCACGTGGCGACCGCCGCCCCCGGCATGACCCACCTGCAGCACGCCCAGCCGGTCACCTTCGGGCACTGGCTGCTGGCCCACGTGCAGCCGCTGCTGCGCGACCTGGAACGGCTGCGCGACTGGGACCACCGGACGGCGATCAGCCCGCTCGGCGCCGGCGCGCTCGCCGGCTCCGGCCTGCCGCTGGACCCGCTGGCCGTCGCCAAGGAACTGGGCTTCCGCACATCCTTCGCCAACTCGATGGACGCCGTCGCCGACCGGGACTTCGTCGCCGAGTTCCTCTTCGTCACCGCGATGATCGGGGTGCACCTGTCCCGCCTCGGCGAGGAGGTCGTGCTCTGGACGTCGCAGGAGTTCGGCTGGGTGGAGCTGGACGACGCGTTCGCCACCGGCTCGTCGATCATGCCGCAGAAGAAGAACGCGGACATCGCCGAGCTGGCCCGGGGCAAGTCCGGCCGCCTCGTCGGCGGCCTGATGAGCGTGCTCACCATGCTCAAGGGGCTGCCGATGACCTACGACCGGGACATGCAGGAGGACAAGGAGCCGGCCTTCGACGCGGTCGACACCCTGGAGCTGCTGCTGCCGGCGCTCGCCGGGATGGTCTCCACGATGACCGTGCGCGCCGACCGGCTGGTCGCCGCCGCGCCGGTCGGCTTCTCGCTCGCCACCGAGGTGGCCGACTGGCTGGTCCGGCGGGGCGTGCCGTTCCGCGACGCGCACGAGATCACCGGCCAGCTGGTGGCGCTCTGTGTGGCCCGGGACTGCGCGCTGGACGAGGTCTCCGACGCCGACCTGACCGCGGTCAGCGGGCACCTCGACCCGTCGGTGCGCGACGTGCTCTCGGTCCGTTCGGCGCTCGCCGCCCGGATCACCCCCGGCTCGACCGGCCCGGGCCCGGTCGCCGACCAGCTCGCCACCGCCGCCGACAAGCTCGCCGGCTGGCGCGAGTGGGCCGCCGAGCGGGTCGTCCCCCGCTGAGTCCGCCCCCGCGCGGCGCCCCGGCGCCGCGCGGGGTTCAGGCCGTCGGCCGCTCCCGCTTCGGCAGCTTCGTCACCACCGCGTCGTACGAGGCGTCGACCGCCTCGGTCAGTTCCTCGTCGTCGATCCCGCCGTCGAGCCGCAGCGTGTTCCAGCCCGACCGGCCGATGTAGGGCATCACCCGGGCGTCGCCCGGGTGCCGGTGCAGCCACTCGTCGGCCACCTCCCGGCTCGGGCCGCACTTCACCCCGATCGTCGGCGCGTTGGCCGGCGAACCGAGGAACGCGAAGATCCTGCTGCCCACCTTGACCACCTCGTCGCCCTCCCACGGCTGGTCCAGCCAGGCGCCCGGCTTCGCCAGGCAGTACGCCCGCATCTCCTCGCGCTCCATGGCCCTCCTCCCGATCGACCCTCGGCACAGTCTGCCGCAACTCGCTCCACGGGTCGGGCACCGGCTCACCCGTCAGCCACGCGCGGCGCGCCGGTCGGACGCTGCCCGGCAGGGCCGCGAGGGCCGCCGGCTCCTTCAGCCCGGCGGACGATCAACCATCGGTGGGCGCCGGCGTGGCAGAGCCGTCGGGCAGCGGGAGAGCGGGCGGTCAGTCGGTGGCGGCGGTGCGGGCGGAGAGGCGCTCGAAGCGCTGCTTCGCCGCCTGGGCGCTGCCCAGCCCGAGCCCGTAGGCGATCGCCTGCCAGGTCAGTCCGCGCCCGCGGGCCAGCGTCAGCAGGCCGGCCTCCAGCGCGTCGACCTCGGCGCGCAGGTGCGGGATCAGGGTGAGCGCCGCAGTGAGGTCGCCGTCGTCGACCGGCTCCTCGCCGGGCTCCGGCTCGGCGCCCCCGGCGGCCAGCGTGGTCACCAGCGCCACCGCCTCGTACGGGTCCGGCAGGTACGGGTTGGTGTGCCGCTGGCGGCGGGCGTCGGTGTCGGCGTGCCGCTCGGCGATCCGGGCGAGCGCGGCATAGGTGCGGTGCGCCCGGGCCCGGCCGGCGTCGGGTGCGGCGAAGGGGTCGTCGGTCATGCCTCGACCCCACCACATCAACGGTTCGTTTTCAACAACTTATTAAAGATCGGGCGGGTCGAGGCCCACCGCCAGGCCAGGTTCACCAGGGCCGCGTAGCCGATGCCGAGCGCGAGGCTGGCGGCGAGCGCGACCAGCGGCAGGTCGCGCAGGTGCGGGTAGACCTGCCAGTGGGTGAGGTAGATGTAGAGCGAACTGCCCGCCAGCACCCCGGCCACCCGGTTCAGCGCGGCCAGGCTGGGCACGGTGGGCAGCCAGACGAGCAGGGCCAGGCCGGCCACGATCAGCGCCTCGCGCTGCGGCTGGCCGAAGAAGCCCGGCACGGTGGCCGCCGCGGCGGCGGTGACCAGCAGCCGCTGCCGGACGCCGTCGGCCCGGGCGGCGGCCCAGCCCAGCGTGAACAGCCACCCGGCCACCGCCGCCGAGGGCAGGTCGTAGCGGGCGTCGAGGCCGAACACGTCGTACCGGCCGAGCAGCGCGACCGCGGTGAGGCCGAGCGGGAAGGCGAACGGGAAGCGTCGCTCCCACCGGTCCACCCGGCGCAGCCCGAGCAGGGCGGCCAGCCCGACCAGCAGGTAGACCACCGCCTCGATGAACCAGAAGTGCCACTGCGTCTCGCCGTCGGGCGGTCCGACGAGGCTGTTGAGCAGCAGCAGGGTGCTCAGCTTGTAGTCGTCGCCGAACAGCATCACCGCGCCGATCCAGGCCGTCGTGGGCAGCACGATGCGCAGCAGGCTCGCCCTGATCTGCCGCAACCGGTCCCGCCGGCCGGCGGCGGTGAGCTGGAACCGGGCGAAGTTGAAGCCGGCCACGCCGAGCAGCAGGTGCGCGCCGCCGGTCACCGTGAACAGCGGGATGTGCGAGCCGACGATCAGCACGATCGCCACCGCGCGCAGCGCCACGCTGGTCTCCAGCGACCGACGCCGCCCGGACCGGCGGGCCGGCCGGCGCAGTTCGGCGATCGGCAGGGTGTGCCAGTTCGCCGGCAGGTGACCGAGCTCCTGCTCCAGCCGGACCGACATCTCCACGTAGGACAGCGAGTCCCCGCCGAGGTCGACGAAGCTCGACTCCGGGGTGACGTCGGTGCGGTCGAGCACCTCCGCGTACAGCCGGCACAGGTCGCCGGCGGGCGCGGGGGTCGCCGGCGGGGCCGGCGCCGCGGCGGCGTCGGCGAGCGTGCGCAGTGCGGCGAGGTCGGGCTTGCCGCTGGCCAGCCGGGGCAGCTCGGCCAGGAGCAGCACCCGGACCGCGCGCGGCGGCAGCCCGAGTTCGCCGGCGACCAGCCGCCGGATCCGCCGGGCGTCACCCTCGCCCAGCACGGCCACGACCAGTTCGTCGTCGGCGGCCACGCAGGTGGCGGTCACCCCGTGCCCGGCCAGCAGCGCTTCGACCCGCTGCGGGTCGATCCGCAGCCCGAGGATCTTGGCGAAACCGCTGCGTCGGCCGACGATCTCGTAGAGGCCGTCCGGGGTACGCCGGGCCAGGTCGCCGGTGTGCAGCTCGTCGACGGTCCGGCCGAGCGCCAGGTCGGCCGGGGAGCGGGCGTAGCCGAGCATGACGTTCGGGCCCGCGTAGACCAGCTCGCCCACCTCCGGGTCGGGCTGGTCGGCGACCGGGGCCAGCCGGAACGCTCCGCCGGGCACCGGCACGCCGATCGCCGTCGGGTGGTCGATCGCCAGGTCGGGCGGGAGGTACGCCATCCGCGCGGTCGCCTCGGTCTGGCCGTACATGACGAACAGGTCCCAGCCGGCCCGCCGGCCCAGCTCGGCGTACCGGAGCACCCGCTCGGGCGCCAGCCGGCCGCCGGCGGCGGTGACGTAGCGCAGGTGCGGTAGGTCCATCGCGGCGAACCCGACCCGGTCCAGCAGCTCGAAGGTGTACGGCACGCCGGCGAATGTGGTGCCCCGGGCGGCCCGGAACAGCTCCCAGAAGCAGCCGTCGGCGACCGAGAGGTCGGTCAGTACCAGGGCCGCGCCGCGGGCCAAATGGCTGTTCACCACCGACAGCCCGTAGCAGTAGTGCAGCGGCAGGGTGGTGGCCGCCCGGTCAGTGTCCCGGATGCCCAGGTACCGCGCGATCGACTCGGCGTTGGCCTGCAGGTTCGTGTGCGACAGCCGGACCAGCTTCGGCGAGCCGGTCGAGCCGGAGGTGCTCAGCAGCAGCGCCAGATCGGGGTGCAGGCGGTGCGCGCTGCCCGTCCGCCGCTCGTCGACCCGCCACCCGCCGTCGGCCGGACCGACCACCACGTCCGGGTCGTACGCTGCCACCAGCGCGGCCAGCGCGGCGTCGTTGCCGCCCGGGACCAGCAGCACCGGGTGCCCGGCGTGCAGCGCGGCCAGGTACGCCACCAGCGAGTCGACGGTGTTCGCGCCGACCACGAGCACCAACCGCCGCTCGGCGCCGAGCCGCCGGGCGGTCCGGGCGACCCGCTCGGCGAGGTCGGCGTAGGAGAGCTCCCCGTCCGCGGTGAGGACGGCGGGGCGGCCGCCGTGGGTGGCCAGCTCGCGGACGAACGGCACCGCCCGCACGGCCGGGAGCAGGGGAGACAGGGGTGTCACGCGGACACTCTAAGGTGAGCCTGACCTAAGTAGTAGTCTCCGGCGACCCGCGTCACGGCCGGATATGGTCGGACCCGTGGTGCCGCACTCCGACCGACCGCCGGCCGACCTCACCGCGCCGGCCGACCTCGCCGCGCCGGCCGACCTCGCCGCGCCGGCCGAGTTGGCCGAGTTGGCCGAGCTGGCTCAACTGCTCGCCGGTCCGGTCCTGCCGGCGGCCCGCGGCCTGCTCGGCTGCCGGCTGACCGCCGGCGGGGTGACCGTCCGGATCACCGAGGTCGAGGCGTACGCGGGGACCGCCGGCGACCCCGCCTCGCACGCGCACCGCGGCCGAACCCCCCGCAACGCGGTGATGTTCGGCCCGGCCGGGCACGCCTACGTCTACTTCACCTACGGCATGCACTGGTGCATGAACGTGGTCACCGGGCCGGCGGGGGAGGCCGCGGCGGTGCTGCTGCGCGCCGGGGAGGTGGTCGACGGGCTGGCCGCGGCCCGGGCCCGGCGCCCTGCCGTACGCCGGGACGTCGACCTCGCCCGCGGGCCGGCCCGGCTCTGCGCGGCGCTCGGTATCGACCGTTCGGCCTACGGCACCGACCTGCTCGGCGACGGGCCGGTCCGGCTGCGCCCGGCCGACACCCCGGTGCCGGCCGACGCGGTGGCCGCCGGGCCCCGGGTCGGGGTGACCGGCGCGCACGACGTGCCCTGGCGGTTCTGGATCGCCGGCGACCCGACGGTGAGCGCCTATCGCCGGCACGTGCCGCGCAGCCGCCGCTGACGTCCGCGGACCCGATCGGCGTTCCACGCTGGCGATCCTGTCGGTGGGTGTGGTCATAATCACGCCGCACGCGCTCACCGAGGAGACGGAGGACAGCGGCGATGGCCACACTGCTCGCGATCGGGACGGCGAAAGGGCTTTTCCTCGCCACCAGCACGGACGGCCGGCGCGGCTGGGAGGTGAGCGGCCCGCACTTTCCGATGACCGGCGTCTACGCGGTCGCCATCGACACCCGGCGCGCCACGCCCCGGCTGCTGGCCGGCACCACCAGCTCCCACTTCGGCCCCAGCGTGGCCACCAGCGACGACCTCGGCGCATCCTGGCACGAGCCGGACGAGGCGCCGGTCGCCTTCCCGGCCGACACCGGGGCCACCCTGGGCCGGGTGTGGCAGCTCACCCCGGCCGGGCCCGACCAGCCCGACGTCGTCTGGGCCGGCACCGAACCGTCCGCGCTGTTCCGCTCCGAGGACGGCGGGATCACCTACCAGCTCGTCCGCGCGCTCTGGGAGCACCCGCACCGCGAGCAGTGGGGCGCCGGATTCGGCGGCCAGGCGGTGCACACCGTGCTGCCGCACCCCGCCGACGCCGACCGGCTCCTGGTGGCGATGTCCACCGGCGGCGTCTACCGGTCGACCGACGGCGGCGCCAGCTGGGCGCCGGGCAACACCGGCATCCGGGCCTACTTCCTGCCCGACGAGTGGCCCGAGTTCGGGCAGTGCGTGCACAAGGTCGCCCGGGACGCCGGCAACCCCGACCGGCTCTACGCGCAGAACCACCACGGCGTCTACCGCTCCGACGACGACGGGCGCACCTGGTCCTCCATCGCCGGCGGCCTGCCCAGCGACTTCGGCTTCCCGATCGTCAGCCTGCCCGGCCGCCCCGACTCCGTCTTCACCTTCCCGATCACCGCCGACAGCGAGCGCTTCCCGGTCGACCGGCGCTGCCGGGTCTTCCGCTCGGCCGACGCCGGTGCCAGTTGGCAGCCGACGAGCGCCGGCCTGCCGGAGGGGCCGTTCTATCCGGCGGTGCTGCGCGACGCGATGTGCGCCGACGACGCCACTCCCGGCGGCGTCTACTTCGGCACCCGCTCCGGCGAGGTCTACGCCAGCCGCGACGAGGGCGAGGCCTGGTCCCGGGTGGCCGCGCACCTGCCCGACGTGCTCTGCGTCCGGGCCGCGGAGGTGTGACGTGGTCACCGTGCTGGTGCCGGGCCCGCTGCGTGGCGAGGCCGGGGGCGCGAGCCGGCTGACCGTCGCCACCTCGGGCACCCTGCGCGCCGTCCTCGATGAGCTGGCCGGCTCCTGGCCCCGGCTGGCCCGGCGGATCCGCGACGAGCGGGGCGAGCTGCGCCGCTACGTCAACGTCTACGTCGACGGGGAGGACTGCCGGCACCTCGGCGGGCTGGACGCGCCGGTGCCGGAGGCCGCCGAGGTGCAGGTGCTGCCCTCGGTCGCCGGCGGCTGACCGCCGTCGGGCGCCCGGCCCGGCGGCTGACCGCCGGGGGCCGGCCGGGCTGGCGGTGACCCCCGGGGTGGGCCGGGCTGACGTGACCGCCGGGGCGGCCGGCCCTGACGGGGCCCGCCGTTGCGGGCCGGGCCGGCGGCGTCAGTCCAGCCGGTAGTCCAACCGGTAGGCGTGGCCGCCGTCCGGCCCGACCACGATCTGCCCGCCACCGCGGAGCCCGTTCAGCTCGTCGGTGGCCGAGTCGGGCACCACCGTCCAGGACAGCCGTGACCCGGTCTCGGTGTCGCTGCCCGCCGTGTGGTGCAGCACGAAGCTGCCCCGGCGCCCGGCCAGCGTGCCGGTGAACCGCTCGAACCCCACGTACGCGGCGGAGGACTCGACCGGCGTGCGGCACATCAGGATCCGGGTGACGCTCGTGCCGACCAGGTCGCCGGTGAAGGACTTGGTGATCCGGGCCCCGGCGAGCGTGCTGCCCCCGGCCTCGTCGTACGGTTCCTCGTCCCAGCTGTCCAGGGTGAAGCCGCCCTCGGCGCGTTCGGTCATGCGGTCATCCTGCCCGCCGAGGCTGACATCTTTCGTCAGGTACGGACGCCGGACCGTGCCGCTCGGCGTCGGCGGGATGCGGCCACCGGACGGCCGGCCGGCGGCGGGCGAGGGCGCCGAGCCGGCGACGGCAGGGGCCACGCGACCGGCGTGAGCACGGCACACTGCTTCGGTGATCGACGATCCCCTCGTGCACTACCGCCAGCTGCTGAACCGCCACCAGGATCTGGGGCAGGCGATGTGCGTCACCTACGCCCGCGGCATCGACGAGGACGCGTTCATCCGGGCCTTCGGCGGTGATCCGGCCGCCACCGCGACCCGTACCCGCCGGCAACTCGGCGCGGAGCTGGCTCCCTACCACTACAACGAGATTCCCTGCACGCTCTTGGTCGCCAGGGTCGACGACTGGCTGATAGGTCTGGAGGAGAACGGCTTCCAGGGTTCCCGGCCCGAGGTCATGCGCGGCGCCTCCGCCGGCGGGACCGCGGTCAGCGTCTACTGGAACATCAACGGCACCAACCGGCTGACGTACAACGTGGCGGGCCGTCGGGTGGTCGGCTTCGACATGTACGACCCGGACCGGCGCTGGGGAAGCGATCCGGACGCGTTGCTCGACGACCTGGTGGACCTGCCGTTCGACGAGCCCGGCAGCCATTGGGCGACCGGTCTGGTACTCGCCGAACGCGTCAGCGGCGTGCGGTTGGACGAGGAGATGCTGGCCGGTGAGTTCCGCCGGGCCTTCCTCACCGAGGTGTCCGAGGACCTGGTTCCGGAGGGGGTCGAGGACCATCCGGCGCTGGACGACCCCTTCGCCCGCTCGGTGATCGCCGAACCGAGCGTGGAGAGGTTGTCGGCGATCACGCGTTTCATGGCCCACCGGGTCGCCGAGGACGCCGGCGTCCACCAGGATCCCGCGGTGCGCGCGGCGCTGGGAATCCTCGACGAGCGGGCGGCCGGTCGCGCCGTGGCGGCCGACGGGCAGCTGCTGCAGCGGCTCAGGACGCGAGCCGACGAGCTGCAGGCGGCCTCGATGACCGGGCCGGACCGCGACGCGTTCCGCCGGATGCACGCGGTGCTGGGCATGATCGGCGCGCTGGACGACGACCCGGCCGAGGCGGCGTTCCGGATCTACTGGTCGGGCGGGTATTCCCTGCGTGACCGCGACGCGTCGGTGGTCAACACGGTGCTCGGCCGGTGCCGCGACCGGGCGGTCCGGGACGCCGCCGCGCGGAACTGCTGAGGCCCCGGCGACAGCGACGGAAACGGGTCTCGGCGTATCGAGGTCCGCTTCGGGAGTGGGCAGGCTCGCGACGTGACGGCCACCACCGCCGGTGCTGCCGGGCGGGAATTTTGACTCGTCAAATATGTTGTGCGGTGCGTCCGGGTGCCACGCCGGCCCCGGCGGATCAACGCGAGGGAGCTGGTCATGCAGTTCGGAGTCTTCACCGTCGGCGACGTCACGGTCGACCCGACCAACGGTCGGGAACCGACCGAGCATGAGCGGATCAAGGCGATGGTGACCATCGCGCTCAAGGCCGAGGAGGTGGGCCTGGACGTCTTCGCCATCGGTGAGCACCACAACCCGCCGTTCGTGCCCTCGTCGCCCACCACCATGCTGGGTTACGTCGCGGCCCGGACGGACAGGATCGTGCTCTCCACCTCGACCACCCTGATCACCACCAACGATCCGGTGAAGATCGCCGAGGACTACGCGATGCTGCAGCACCTGGCCGACGGGCGGGTGGACCTGATGATGGGCCGGGGCAACACCGGCCCGGTCTACCCGTGGTTCGGGCAGGACATCCGCAACGGGATCCCGCTGGCGATCGAGAACTACGACCTGCTGCGCCGGCTGTGGCGGGAGGACGTGGTGGACTGGAAGGGCCGGTTCCGTACCCCGTTGCAGTCGTTCACCTCGACGCCGCGTCCGCTGGACGGGGTGCCCCCGTTCGTGTGGCACGGCTCGATCCGCAGCCCCGAGATCGCCGAGCAGGCCGCGTACTACGGCGACGGCTTCTTCGCCAACCACATCTTCTGGCCGAAGGAGCACACCCAGCGGATGGTCGAGCTCTACCGGCAGCGGTTCGCCCACTACGGCCACGGCTCCGCCGACCAGGCCATCGTCGGGCTCGGCGGGCAGGTCTTCATGCGGCGCAACTCGCAGGACGCGGTCCGCGAGTTCCGTCCGTACTTCGACAACGCGCCGGTCTACGGGCACGGCCCGTCGCTGGAGGAGTTCACCGCGGAGACCCCGCTGACCGTGGGCAGCCCGCAGCAGGTCATCGACCGGACGCTGGGCTTCCGCGACTACGTGGGGGACTACCAGCGGCAGCTCTTCCTGATCGACCACGCCGGCCTGCCGCTGAAGACGGTCCTGGAGCAGCTCGACCTGCTCGGCGAGGAGGTGGTTCCGGTGCTGCGCAAGGAGTTCGACTCGCTGCGCCCGGCGCACGTGCCCGACGCGCCGACCCACGCCTCGCTGGTCGCCGCCGCGGGCGGCACCAAGGACAGCACCGTCCACGCCGTCGACGACGTGACGGGCAAGGCACCCGAGGGCGCCCGATGAGTCGCCGCACCCTCGCCGTCGTCTCGGCCGGCCTCAGCCAGCCGTCGTCGACCCGGCTCCTCGCCGACCAGCTCGCCGCGGCCACCCGCGACGGGCTGGTCGCCCGGGGCGAGGAGGTCGACGTGCACCCGATCGACCTGCGCGAACACGCCCACGACGTGGTGAACCACCTGCTCACCGGCTTTCCGTCGGAGTCGCTTCGGGCGGTGCTGGACACGGTCACCGGCGCCGACGGGCTCATCGCCGTCACGCCGATCTTCAACGCGTCGTACAACGGGCTGTTCAAGTCGTTCTTCGACCTGGTCGACGCCGAGGCCCTGGTCGACCGGCCGGTGCTGGTCGCCGCGACCGGCGGCACGGCCCGGCACTCGCTCGCGCTGGAGCACGCGCTCCGGCCGCTGTTCGCGTACCTGCACGCGGTGGTGGTGCCGACGGCGGTCTTCGCCGCGCCGGAGGACTGGTCCGGCGGCTCCGCCGACGGGGCGCTGCGGCGCCGGATCGACCGGGCCGCCGGCGAACTGGCCGACCAGATCCACCGGCGGCCGGCGTCCACCGGCCCGGCCGACCCGTTCGCCCTCACCACGAGCTTCGAGGACCTGCTCGGCCGCGCCGGCCACTGACCGGTGCCCGCAACCGCGGGCCACACCGTCCCGGACGGCGTGGCCCGCGCCCGTCTCGAGGCCGCACGAGCGCCGGTCGCGCTCGGGTCGCCCGCGGCACCGCGTGCCGGCTCGCGCCGTCCGCGCTGCGGGGCCCGGCTCGGACCACGGTGCCGTCCCGCGGGCTCGAGCCCGCTTGGGCGCCGGGGTCAGCGGGCGTGGCCGTAGGGGCGGGCGACCAGCACCGGGCAGTGCGCGTGCTGCACCAGGGCCTGGCTGACCGAACCGAGCAGCATCCCGGTGAAGCCGCCCCGGCCCCGCGAGCCGACCACCACCAGGGCCGCGTCCCGGCTCGCGTCGACCAGCGCCTGCTCGGGCCCGGCCCCCCGGAGTATCCGCTCCTCGACGGCCACGCCGGGGTGGCTGCCCCGCACCGACGCGGCGGCGGTGGCGAGCAGGCCGCCCAGCTCCGCCTGCTCGGCGGCGTCCCCGGCTGCCGGCGCGACGTGCACCAGCACCAGTCCCACCTCGCGGCGGGCCGCTTCGTCGGCGGCGTACCCGACGGCCAGCTCCGCGGGCTCCGAACCGTCCAATCCGACCAGCACCGGTCCGGTCGCCGGCACCGGTTGCTCGGCGGGCCGGACCACCAGCACCGGGCAGTGCGCGTGCGCGGCGACCTGGTTACCGACCGAGCCGAGCAGCAGTCCGGCGAAACCACCGTGGCCGCGGCTGCCCACCACCAGCAGCTCCGCCCGCTTGGACTCCTCGACCAGCGTGGCGCCCGGCCCGCCGGCCACCTGGCGCACCTCGACCGTCAGTCCCGGCCAGCGCGCCGTCAGGTGGGCCGCGGTCTGCGCCAGCATCTTCTGCGCCTCCTCGGTCGGCGCCGGGATGCCCAGGTCGTACGGGTTGAGCGGCACGCCGTAGCCGAGCGGGTGCAGGTAGCCGTGCACCAGGTGCAGCGGGCGACCGCGCCCTAGCGCGGCCTGCGCGGCGTGCTCGGCCGCCACCAGGCTCGGCGGGGATCCGTCCACGCCCACCACGACGGGTCGGTTCATCAGCCCTCCCAGGTACTCGATCAGGTCATTGTCCGGGCGCGGTCCGGCGCCCACCGGCATTTCCCCCGACCCGCCACCGCGTCACCCCGGCCACCGGTGGCAGGCCGCCGCGCCGGCCGTCGTCCGACCGGCGCGGCGAATACCACCCAGCTCAGGACCCGGCGGCGGTACGCCGGTGCCGCACGATGGCCAGCGCCGAGTGCGCGTGGTGCAGCACCGCGTGGCTGACCGAGCCGAGCAGCAACCCGGTCAGCGCGCCCCGACCGTACGCCCCGACGACCACGAGCTGCGCGGTCTTCGACTCCGCCGCGCCACCCGTGACCGGCTCCGCCCGGCCGGCCTACCGGTGCCGGCCGGACGACCTGTCCCCTCGGGTCACGAGGGTGCGCCGGTGGGCGATCGGCCGGGCGTCGCCTGGTACGTCGGCCCGGCTGCGGACGATCACCTCGCCGACCTCGAGCCGCCCGATGCGCAGCTCGCGGATGACCGCACGGCGGATCGCGAGCCGCCCGATGGCCAGCACCGCGACGGCCGCGGCCCCGGTGGCGAGCGCGCCGACCGCCAGCACCCCGATGGCCGCCACGCCGCCGGCCCGGGCGCCGACGGCCGCCGCCCCGGTCGCCGCCGCGCCGACCGCCCGGGCGCCGACGGTTCTCGCGCCGACCGCCCGCGACCCGCGTGCACCGCTCCGGACTCCGCTGCGCACCAGTTTCGTCATCCGGTCATTGTCCGCCCGCCATGGACGACTGGCCCGGCGTTCCGTTCGCCGTTCGTACCGGTGCGACGGCCCGGTCCGGCAGGGCCGGACGGGGACCCTCACCGGGCCAGCGGTTCCGGATCCCGTCGGTGCGTCCGCGTATCATCCGACGATGATCAGTGGGGTGCGACTCCGCCCGGTGCGCGACGACGACCTGCCCACCTTCTTCGTCCACGGGCAGGATCCGCAGGCCAACTGGATGGCCGCGTTCGGCCCAAAGGACCCGGGCGATCGGTCCGCCTTCGACGCGCACTGGGCCAGGATCCGCGCCGACCCGCGCATTCTGGCCCGCGCGGTGACCGTCGACGGCGGGGTGGTGGGGCACGTGATCGCCTTCCCGGTGGGGGAGCGCACCGAGGTCAGCTACTGGATCGACCCGCACCGCTGGGGCCGCGGCCACGCCACCGCCGCGCTCGCCGTGCTCCTGCGCGAGCTGCCACAACGCCCGGTGCACGCCCGCGCCGCCAAGGACAACGCCGCCTCGCTCGCCGTGCTCCGCAAGTGCGGCTTCGTCGTGGTTGGCGAGGACTCCGGGTACGCCGACGGCCGTGGCGAGGAGGTCGAGGAGTACGTGCTGGAGCTGCCCGCTTAACTCGCCTCGCCGCAGGCCATGGCCTGCGGCGAGGGTCGAGTGCCAGTCCGCCAGCGGTGGCAGGTTCGCGGTGGCCCAGCGTTGGTGGTGCGACTCGGCGGCGAAATGCACCACCACGTCATGACCGGCCACCACCCCCGTCAACCAGCACCGGCTCGCAGATATCACCCTGCACGAAACGCAGCCGTCGGTCCCCACCCACTGCAGCAAAATTGTCAAGATTCCCGGAATAGGTGAGCTTGTCCAACATCGTCACCACCGACGGATCCACCACCGGCACCCAGACCGCATCACCGCCGGGCACACCCAACAACATCCGCACATACTCCGACCCGCGGAACCCGGCCCCACCGGTCACGAGAATCCTCACCGCGGCTGCCTTCCGTTGACGTGAAGGCTGCGCCCGAGCTCAGGCTGGCCGTGAACGACCGGCAGACCCGGCAGTCGGGCAGCAGTCCCGCCGCACGTGCGTCGGCCAGGCTCGGCGCGGCGGCGTCCCGCGCCGACAGCAGCGGTGCCTCCGCCGGCCAGGCGATCGCCAACTCCCGGTCGAGGGGGGTGCACGCGTGCTCCGCCGCCGGGTTGTAGGTGGTGGAGCAGAGGTAGCTGAGGGTGGCGTCGTCGGTCAGTGCGCAGAAGCCGCGCCCCAGACCTTCGCTGAGGTACACCGCGCGACGGTCACCGTCGTCGAGGCGGATCGTCTCCCACTGCCCGAAGCCCACTCGAAGGTCCACCACAACGTCGATGACCGCCCCCCGTACGCAGGTCACGTACTTGGCCTGGCCGGGCGGCACGTCAGCGAAGTGAATGCCACGGATGACGCCCTGCGCGGAGCCGATGAGGAAGGCCTGCGCGATCCCCTCCGGGCGTGCCTGGACGGCGTACTCGAGCCGCAGCCCCAGCTGGGCGCCATCGCCGAGCAGGCGACGGAACGCCTCCTGATCCTCGGCGTGGTGATCACCAGGACCTCGCGTACGCCCGCCATGACGAGGTGGACTGCGGGTAGTGGATCATCGGCTTGTCGAAGATCGGCATCAGCTACTTGGAGACCCACGGATGATCGGCCACAGCCGAGTTCCGGTGCCGGCGAGAAGGATTCCTCGCATGGGCCGGACGCTACCGGCCGATCGGCGTCAGTTGACGGCCGATAACCGAACGATTCTGACAACGCCCGAAAGTCGCGCCTGGTCACCTCGACCGGTTGTCTGAGGCAACTGGACGGACCATTGTGAAACGCCGTTCTGGCGGCCTGTCCGGCGCCGGGTGGCCTTCGCATTGTCGGCAATTCGACTTTGGCTCAGAAATACCGAATGCGATGCTGGCGCGCTGAGTCCATGCTCAGCATGCTCATGCTCAGTTGGTCCCGCCGTCGCCTCCCGGGAAGGGGCTCCCGGATGCGCAGGGTTCGCGGGTCCGAAGCAACTCGAGCCGGACGACACACCGTATAGGTAAACGGCTGGTCGGCCTGTGTACGTGGGGCGGTGTGCATTGGTGGAAGTCGCGCAGGTTATCGACGACAGAACCATCCGAGACGGCGCAATGGCGCCACCAGGCGATTCTGTCGCGCCAACGCGGACCGGCTGGCAGACCCGATATGTCTTCACACTCTGCATGGTCGACCTTGTGGTCGGACTGGCGTCGGCGGTGGCGGCCCTGAGCCTTCGATTCGGCCCGTCCACGGCCGAGCCGTACAACCGTGCTCATCTCTGGCTCACGTTTGTTCTGCCGTTCGCCTGGATGGTGGCTCTCACTCTCAACCGAGCGTATGAACCACGTCATCTTTTCGTCGGGAATGACGAGTACGCCCGGGTGTTCCGAGCCGGCCTCGCCCTTACCGCCGCCCTGGCGGTCGCCTCCTTTCTGGTCGATTTCCGGCTTGCCAGGGGCTATCTGATCATCGCAATGCCGCTGGTGATCGTCGCTGGCGTGACCATGCGGTATCTGGTCCGCCAGCGCCTGCACCGCTCCTGGGCGCGCGGCGAGCGGCTGCACCGGGTGATCCTGGTCGGGCAGGAGTTCGCCGTCGCCGAGATGACCAAACGATTGCGCCGTGAGCGTTTCCACGGGCTCGGGGTGGTCGGCGCATGTCTCCCGCGGCCGGCGGGTTCCGTGGCGCGGCGCGCGTCAGAGCTGCCGCCGATCCTCGGCACGTTCGAGGACGTCGCGACCGCCGTGGCCCGCGCGGGTGCCGACACCGTGGTCGCGCTCTCCTGCCCGGAGATGGCCGGAGCCGCCCTGCGCCGGTTGGGGTGGCAGCTGGAACGCGATGACGTGGACCTCATCGTGGCGAGCAATCTCGTCGACGTGGCCGGCGACCGCACCACGGTCCGGCCGGTGGACGGGTTGCCGATGCTGCACGTCGAGCACCCTCGGCTGAAGGGCGGCCGGCGGTTCGTCAAGGCGGTCTTCGACCGCGTGTCGGCGCTCGTACTGCTGGTCCTCGCCGCGCCGATGTTGCTCGCGATCGCCCTGGTGGTGCGGACCAGTCCGGGTGCCGGTGGTCCTGCCATCTTCTGTCAGGTGCGGGTGGGCAAGAACGGCCGGCCGTTCACCATCTACAAGTTCCGCACCATGTACGTGGACGCCGAGGAGCGACTGGCGGAGTTGCTCCACCGCAACGAAACCGACGGCGAGCTGTTCAAGATGCGGGACGACCCCAGGGTCACGCCGGTCGGACGGTGGCTGCGCCGGTTGTCGCTGGACGAGATCCCGCAGCTCGTCAACGTGCTCAAGGGCGACATGTCCCTGGTCGGGCCTCGGCCGCCGCTGCCTCGTGAGGTAGCCAACTATCCCTCCGACATGCGCCGGCGCCTGGTGGTGAAGCCCGGGCTCACCGGGCTGTGGCAGGTCTCCGGCCGGTCCGACCTGTCGTGGGAGGAGTCCATCCGGCTCGACTTGTCGTACGTGGAGAACTGGTCGCTGACCATGGACCTGGCGATCCTGGCCCGCACGCTGAGCGCCGTCGTCCGGAGCTCCGGAGCCTACTGACCGCACCGTTTTGGAGGAAGTCATGACGACTGAGTTCGCCGAACCGGTCAGTGCCACCAAACCCAAACTCACCGTCATAGGCACGGGCTACCTGGGGGCAACCCACGCGGTGTGCATGGCGGCGCTGGGCTACCAGGTCATCGGCGTCGATGTCGACGCGGCGAAGATCTCCCGCTTGGCCTCGGGTGAGGTGCCGTTCTTCGAGCCCGGGCTTCCCGAGCTGCTCGTCAAGGCGTTGGACTCGGGGCGGTTGCGTTTCACCACCTCGTTCCAGGACGCGGCGGATTTCGGCGACGTCCACTTCGTCTGTGTGGGGACCCCGCAGCGGGCCGGGTCGTTCGCGGCCGATTTGAGCCAGGTGGACGCCGCGGTGACCGCGCTGGCCCGGAACCTGCGGCGGCGAGCGCTGGTCGTGGGCAAGTCGACCGTGCCCGTCGGTACCGCGGCTCGCCTCGCCGAACTGCTCGAAACGGTGGCGCCCGCAGGTGACCGCGTGGAGCTGGCCTGGAATCCGGAGTTCCTTCGCGAGGGTTTCGCCATCGACGACACCATGCTGCCGGATCGGCTGGTGTTCGGCGTCTCGTCGCCGTGGGCCGAGCAACGGTTGCGCGAGGTGTTCGCGCCCGTGATCGCCCAGGGCAGCCCGGTGCTGGTGACGGACCCGCAGACCGCCGAGTTGGTAAAGGTGGCGGCCAACTCGTTCCTCGCCACGAAGATCTCGTACATCAACGCCATGGCAGAGGTGTGCGAGGCCATCGGAGCCGACGTCCACGACCTGGCGGTGGCCCTCGGCCTCGACGCGCGGATCGGCAACCGGTTCCTGCGGCCCGGGCTGGGCTTCGGTGGCGGCTGCCTGCCCAAGGACATCCGCGCGTTCCTGCACCGCGCCGAAGAACTGGGCGTGGGACATGCGGTGGCGTTTCTCCGGGAGGTCGACCAGATCAATCACCGCCGCCGGGCGCGCACGGTCGATCTGGTACGCGAGCTCGCCGGCGGTGACCTGCGCGGGGTCCGGGTCGCGGCGCTCGGTGCGGCGTTCAAGCCGGACTCCGACGACGTCCGGGACGCACCCGCTCTCGATGTCGCAAGCACCCTGCACCAGCTGGGGGCACGGGTGCGCGTCTTCGATCCGGTTGCCATGGACAATGCTCGCCGGGCATATCCCGCGCTCGACTACGGTCGGAGCACCTTCGAGGTGGCATCGGGTGCGGACGTCGTGGTGCTGCTGACCGAGTGGTCGCAATTCCGGGAGATCGACCCGGAGGCGTTGCGTACGGTGGTGGCGAGGCGGCGTATCGTCGACGGCCGGCACGCCCTGGACCCGGCGCGTTGGCGCGCGGCGGGCTGGGAGTACCGCGCCCTCGGCCGTCCGTCAGGCGGGTGCCGAGCGCCGTCGTCCGAAGCTCCCGAGCGTACTGACGGCCACGTCCGGTCAGCCGAACAGTGCCGAGGGAGTCGCCAAGTGTCCGGAAGTGGAGACGGCTAACCGACACGCACAGCGGTCCACGTTTTCCTCGGCAGCGGGCACGATGAAACGCGGCAAACGGTGATGTTCTGGGAGAGGCGACCGATGCAGATCTCCGTGGTCCGTCCGGATGAGCTCGGCCCGGCCGAGCTCGCCGAGTGGCGGCAGATGCAGGACGCTCAGCCGCGGCTGCAGAATCCCTTCCTCGCACCGGAGTTCACCCTCGCGGTCGGTCGTAGCCGCCCCGCTGCCCGGGTAGCGGTGCTGCAGGACGGCCCGGAGATTGTCGGCTTCTTCCCCTATGAGGTGAGGCATCGGCTCATCGGGGTGCCGATCGGCTCCGGCATTTCCGACTGCCAGGGCCTGGTGCACCGTCCCGGCCTGGATTGGGATCCGATCCAACTGCTGAAGGCGTGCGGTCTCGCCGTGTGGGAGTTCGATCATCTGATGGCGGACCAGTCACCCTTCGCGCCGTACCAGGATCGGGTGGCCAAGTCGCCCCTCATCGATCTGTCCAAGGGCTACCAGAGCTACGTCGACGACCGGATGACCGATGGGAGCCTGGTCCGGCAGGCGCTGCGCAAGCAGCGCCGCATGGTGCGCGAGCTCGGCGCCGAGCGGTTCGAGTGGGAGGACCGTACCGAGGACGCGATGCTCGCGCTCCGGCGCTGGAAATCGGCCCAGTATCGCCGCACGCAGCAGTACGACCGCTTTCGGACGCCATGGATCGAGGCGGTGCTGGAGGAGTTGTGCCACTCGGCCGCGGTCGGCTGCCGGGCCGTGGTCTCCACGCTCTACGCCGGGGACCAGCCCGTGGCCGCCCACCTGGGCCTCCGGAGCCGGTCGGTACTCGCCTACTGGTTCCCGTCGTACGACGTCGAGCTCGCGCGGCACTCGGCGGGCATCCTGCTCTGCCTACGCATGGCGGAGGCCGGCGCCGCCGATGGCATCGAGCACATCGATCTCGGCAAGTCCGAGGCGCTCTACAAGAACCGGCTGACGAACGACGAGTTGCCGGTGGCCGAGGGACGGGTGGGCCGGTCATGGGCGGTGGCCGGCGCCCGACGGGCACAGTCCGCCCTGGCGCGCTCCGTGCGCACCGGCGCCGTCGGTGAGCGGCTCCGCGCCGGCGGGACGGGCCGACTCCTTCGCGGTCTCCGCGCCCGTCTGCAGGAGCGGTGACCGGTGACATGTCACGGCTGGAGCATCCGATGAGCGTTTCCCAGGTGAGGGTTGCCGTCGTTGTGGTGACCTACAACAGCGAGCCCCTGCTGCCCGATCTCCTCACCGCACTGGGACCGGGCCTGGGCCGGCTGTCCTGGCACTTGACGGTCGCCGACAACGCGTCCGCCGACGGCACCGTCGCCACCGTGCGCCGGCTGGCGCCCGAGGCGACCGTGGTCGAGATGGGGCGGAACGCGGGCTACGCCGCCGGGATCAACGCCGCGGTCGCCACCGCGCCGCCGCACACCGCGGTGCTCGTGCTCAACCCGGACGTCCGGCTCAAGCCGGGCTGTGTCGAGACGTTGCTGGCCGCCCTCGGAACGAGCGGGACCGGGATCGCCGTGCCACACATCGTGGACGGGGCCGGGGCCCTCATCCCGACGCTGCGGCGCGAACCCACCATCCTCCGCGCCCTCGGGGACGCCGTTCTCGGGGCGCGGAGAGCCGGACGGTACGCCATTGTCGGTGAGGTGGTGACCGACGCACGTCGGTACGCCCGCGAGACGGTCACCGACTGGGCCGAGGGATCCACGATGCTGATCAACCGAGAGTGCTGGCAGCAGTGTGGACCGTGGGACGAGTCCTTCTTTCTCTACTCCGAGGAGACCGACTTCGCCCTGCGGGCCCGGGACGCGGGCTTGGTGACGCGCTTCGTACCCGATGCCCGCGCCGTGCATCTCGAGGGTGACTCCCGGCACTCACCGAAGCTGTGGGCGCTGCTCACCCTCAATCGCGTCCGCCTCTATCGCCGCAGGCACGGCCTGGCGCGTACCGTCGCCTACTGGTTCGTGCTCCTGGCTCGCGAGGGCAGCCGAGCACTCCTCGGCCGGGAGACCAGCCGAGCAGCAGCGCGGGCCCTGGTGCGGCCCGCGAAGCTGCGTGAGGTGCCGGGACCCGCGACGGTGCACTCCGCAGGGTGAGGCGGCTACCGCCATCGCTTCGCCAGGCCCACGGCCGCTGTCCTGATCCGTACCGGCCAGCCCTGGCTGGCGCGTACGGCCTCCCGGAGCGAGGCGGGAGTGTCGTTGCGGCGGACGCTGAACCTTGGCTGCAACCATCCCGTCCGGCTGACCGGCCGGCGGTCACTGGTGTAGACCGCGGTGTAGCCGAGCCGCCGGAGCTCGCCGAGCGTCCGCCGGTCGTACTGCCCGAGCGGACAGGCGGCCGTGGTGACGTCCCGCTGGATCACCTCGACGAGGCGGGCGCGGGCGGCCACCAGCTCGTCGTACGTCGTCTGTTCGTCCATGCCGCGCCACGAGCGGTGGTGCATCCCGTGGGTGCCGATGGTCATGCCTTGATCCCGCAGCTCCCGCACGTCGTCCTCGTCGAGGCTGCCGGCCGCGCCGAGCCGTCCCGCCAGGATGAAGAACTCGGCCGACAGGCCACGTGCGGTGAGGCCGGGCAGGCCGATCCGCACGTCGGAGAGGTTGCCGTCGTCGAAGCTGATTCGTACCGACGGCCAGCCGGTCAGCTCGTCCAGGATGGCGTGGAACTGGTCGCGCTCGATCCAGTAGCGCTCCTCGCCGGGCTCGAGTTTTCGGCGCGGCTCGCCGATGCCGTGGAAGCAGATGTTGATGGTCGTGCCGCTTTCCACGTGCCTACCGATCCACTCGGGCATGCCTGTCTTCCTGTCGGGATGAGTCGTCGCGCGCCCAACCGGCGGCGCCGTCGCGGTCGTTCCGGACCGACAGCGCCGCGACGACCGTGATCGCCACGTAGCAGAGTGCGGCCGGGGCCAGCCAGGGCCGGGGAAGGACGACGTCGTGAAGCCAGGAGAGGCGGGCCGCCGGGCGGACGGCCCCGCCCACCTGGCCCCGCTCGGCGGCGGCACGCATGGCCGAGTTGCCCCCGCGTACCCGGCTCAGCCGGCGCACCAGGTCCCGGGTGCGGCGCGGGGTCGCGACCCGCGAGCTCACGGTTTCGACCTGCCGCTTTTCGGTCGCCCCGAACACTGAATCGAGGAAAAGGTCGTCGGCCACGAGCGTCGGGAACCGATCGAAACGACGCCGCCCGGCTTCGGACAGTCCGATCACGCCACGCCCGAAGAGACCGTCGCGGAAGACCGGTAGGTGGCGGTGGATGCCGAAATAGGCGCGCACCAGCACCGGACGGCCGGTCAGGTCGAGCTCCCGGCGGACCGTTGCGGCCAGGTGTGGGCCGTCGAGCGCGGCGGCGACCGCCCGCGCCCCCTGCGTGGAGAGAACAACGTCCGCGTCGAGATAGATCCGTGGAAATCCCCGCGCAGCCTCGTCTCCGGCGTTGAGGGCGGCCGGCTTGCCGGCCTCGACGAGTTCGACGACCCGTACCCCGGGCCGGGTGGCGGCGATGGCGGCGGTGTCGTCGGTGCAGCCGTTGGCGACGACGGTGACGTCGAACTCGCCGGGCGCGGCCTCGGCCAGCAGGGCGTCGAGGCAGCGGCCGATGACGGCGTTCTCGTTGTGGGCGGCGATGACGATGCTGGTCACCGCGCCGTCGCCCGCGGCTCGGTCTCCGTCGGCGCGTGGCGATGAGCCAGCACGTCGTCGCCCGCCGGCGGCGTGACGACGTTGGCGTCGACACCGACGGAGAACGCGGGCGCGGGAACGGCCTGGGGGAGTCGCTTGGCGAGGAGCCGGCGCCACACCGCGACGTAGGCATCGGCCTGGTGTTCCCAGGCGAGGCTCTCCCGGAAGCGGGCCAGGCCGACGGCCCGCATCTGCGCCCGCCGGGCGGGATCGTCCAGCAGGTCGTCGATGGCGGTGGCGAACTCCTCCGGCGCGCCGGTGGGGACGTACGCGCCGGCCTCGCCCACGCTGCGTCGCGTTTCGAGCATGTCCACGGCGACGACCGGCACGCCGCGGCCGAGATACTCGACGGTCTTCGCCATGGTGGACAGCTGGTTCATGCGGGTCGGGAGGTCCGGTTGGATCGCGACCGTGGCGGTGCGGAGCAGTTCGTCGACGGCCGGTCCGTCGAGCCACCCGGTGAACTGCACGACGTCGGTCAGACCCCGGTCGGCCGCGAGCCTGGTCAGGGCCGGCATGCTCTCACCGTCGCCGGCGAGCACCATGCGCCAACCGGTACGCCCGCGGCGCCGGGCCAGCTGCTCGGCGGCCAGCACGGCTCCCTCCACGTTGTCCTGCGGCCCGAAGACGCCGAGGTACACCACCTTGTGCTCTGCCCCTCCGGCACCCGCCGGCTCGGTCGTCCCGCTCGACTCAGCGATTTCTCCCCGGGGCGGGCCGTTGCGGACTACGGTCACCCGCTCCGGCGCGACGCCGCGGCGTACGGCGTTGTCCTTGAACGACTCGTTGGTGGCCACGACCTCGGTGGCTGTGCGCAGGGTCAGCCACTCGAACGCCGTGAGGACCCGGAAGGCCCACTTGTTCGGCGTGCCGACGCGGGAAGCGTAGATTTCGGGGCAGAGGTCGTGGTGGTCGAAGACCCACGGCCGGCCCAGGGCCCGCAGCAGCAGGGCCAGCGGCCAGTAGACGTCTGGTGGGTTGCACACCTGCACGGCGTGCGCCCGTCCACTGAGCACCTCTGCCAGCAGCCGAATCGTGATGCAGAGAAATGACCAGCCGAACTCGACGGCGTACGAAAGTACACTGTGGCCGTAGACAGAAATCGGATACGGACGTAGCCGAGCGTTTCGGCTACCCGGCAACGTGCGCAGGCTCTTGTCACCGCGTGGCGCGATGATCGTGACATCAAAGCCGTTCGCCTCCAGGCTCAGGCATTCCCTGATGACCCGACGATCGCGCTCGGCGGGAAGGTTGGCCACGAGGATGGCGATCTGAGGCCTGGAATCATTCACGTCCGGGGCACCTCGCTTCACGTTCGAGCTGATTCCCTGCGTACGCTTCCCGTCGCTGACTGATGGAACAATCAACCGTTGGGTTGCCCGACGTGTCGGGATGTTTACAAAACGCTCATCGAATGATTTCGCTCTTTGGTGCTGGCCTGCGATTACGTCCGCAAGCGCTGCGACCGGCGCGCCACGTGAACGGGCGGAAGCTGCCGACGCTTCCCGCGCCAGCGGAGGAACTCGTCGGTCCAGAGTGTCCCGGCCAGGGTCGCGATGGTGCCGAGCAGCCCGGAGCCGGCCAGGGCCCGCGACGGTGAGTGCGGCTGCAACGTCGCGCTCGCCGGGACGAGTACGGCGATGGTGATGCGCAGGTGCCCAGCCACCTTCCACCGGTCCTGCAGCCTCTTGAGTTCCTGTTCGAGGGCATCGGTGAGGATGGCGAGCGCGCGCAGCCCACTCTCCTCGTCGGAGGCGATCGTGGTCACGGTCATCGAGCCGATCACGTACCGGGGCTCCTGGTTCGTGCCGGTGTTGCGCGGCTGGAAGGCATATGGGCCGGTCACCCCCGCCGCCCGGAAGCCCGCTTCCGCGTCGGGCGTGCTCAGCCGCTTCGCCACCGCGGCCCCGGTGATCGAGATCGACGGGTAGAGCCCCGTCATCGGGTTGGGTGCGTACGCCGAAACCGGCGGCTGCATCACCACGACCTCGGAGGCGAGGTAGCGAGGTGCGACCTGCGTGGCGCCCACCCCGGCCACCGCCGTGACCACCAGGCCGATGACGAGGAGATACCACCGCCGGCGCAGCGCCGCGAAGAGATCGGGCAAATACATGTCATCGGGTCCTTTCTGGCCAGCTCGCCGCTTATGCTGTCTGGCAGCTCAGCGTTGTTTGTGTGGTGGCTCAGGCGTGGAGGATGCCACGCGGCATGGACGAATGCAGCAGGGAACTTGACCGAATCGGCCGTAGCCGTCATGCGTCCGGTCTGTTTAGCCTGGCTTAGACCTTGGCGCCGAATCGTCCGCGGTGTCGTGGACAGCCCAGTTGATGGGCGACGGCTGACGTCCTACTAGGAGCTGGAGGGGCGTCGTGGACCTAGGCGAGATCCTCTCGGTGGTTCGTGCCCGCTGGTACATCCTCCTGCCGATGATGCTCCTGGCGGTCGGGCTCGGCGTGGCCGCCTTCGTGCTGGTGCCGACCTCGTACCAGTCGACCACCACCGTCAGCCTGCTCAGCTCGCCGGCCGCGACCGCCGCCGCCACGCCGGGCGAGAACAACGACAACCCGTTCCTCAACTTCAACGGTTCCCTCGTCGCCACGGCCGACTTCCTCGGTCGCAGCCTGCAGTCCACCGACGCGCAGGCGGAGCTGCTCGAGATGGGGGTGACCGAGGAATTCGAGGTCGGGCTGGCCGAGGGAGCGCAGGGGCCGTTCCTGACCTTCACCGTCACCGGCACGGACCAGGTCCACCTCCTCGCCTCGACCACGACGATCGCGCAATACGCCGAGACCAAACTGACGAAGATCCAGGCGGACAACGACGTCAAGCCGCAGGACATGGTCCGGATGACGGAGATTATTCCCCCGCAAAAGCCGGAACCGCAGCTCAAGGACAAGCTCAAGCTGGTGATCGCGGCCGGCGGCGGCACCACCGCGCTCGCCCTGCTGCTGACGTTCGTGGTGGAGAGCCTGGCGCGGTCCCGCCGGCGGCGTCAGGAGTTCGCCACCGCTACCACCGGGCCGGCCGCTGGTGTCGCCGGCGGCTCGGCGAGCGTACCCGGCCGACCGTCACCGGCACAGCAGCCGCCGAGTCCCGCGCGCAACGGTGCCGCCCCGGGCAAACCGGCTGTGCCCGACAGTGGCGTCGAGCGTCGCGATACCGGCGGATCCGACAAGACGGTGATCCTCACGGTCCGGCCGGGGCCGGGGCCGGGGCCAGGGCCGGCCCAACGGCCTGACGGCACGTCGTGGTCGGCGGGCTCTCGGCCGGGCGCGGCATCCACGACCTACCGGTCTCCCGAAAGGTCCCCCGGCAGAGGCCAGAATGTCGACCGGCTTAACGGAAGCTAGGCGCCACCCAGCGGTCCCGGCGCCCCGGCGAGCCAGCCGCGTCTACCTGTCACAGCAGCGTACTGCCAGCCTGGGGCCGCATTCGCTGCTCACCCTCTACGTCGTTTTGTTGATGCTCGTGCCCTCCCGGCTGGTGATCCCGGGCATCGGGGCAACCGGGACCCTGGCGAACCTGTTCGTCCTCGTCGGCCTGGTCTGGTTCCTTGCCAGCTGGCTGATGAGGCGGGCCCGGCCGGCACCGTTCACCCGGGCGTCCCGGCTCGCTCTCTTCGGGATGGCGGTGGCCGTGCTGCTCAGCTACATTGCCGGCGCTCGGCGCGATGCGGAGCCGCTGGAGGTCAGCGCCGCCGATCGGGGGCTGATCCAGCTCCTGGTCTGGACGTCCATCGTGTTCCTCGCCACGTCGATCCGGAACTACGACCACCTCGACCGGCTGTTGCGGGTCTTCGTACGGTGCTGCACCGTCGTCGCGGTCGTCGCCGTGGGCGAGTTCGTGCTGGGCACGAGCCTGACCGCGTGGATCCAGATCCCGGGGATGTCGAGCGGCGCCCAGGAACTGGTCACCAGGGGCGCCTTCGTCCGGCCCACCGCGACCGCCGCGAACACCCTCGAACTCGCCACCGTCATGGCTCTGGCGCTGCCGTTCGCCCTCCAGCAGGCGTTCCACGGCGGCGGGCGCGGGGCGCTAAGGCGCTGGCTGCCGGTCATGCTGATCACCGTGGGCGCCGTCACGACCGTCTCCCGGACGTCCGTCGTGGGTCTGGTCGTGGTGATGCTCGTGCTGCTGCCCACCTGGAACGCGCGGCGGGTCGGGTGGACCTTCGCCACCGTGCTGCCGTCGCTGGCCCTGGTCAGACTCGCGATGCCGGGCCTCGCTGTGACGATCATCGGCCTCTTCACCGCGTTGCTGGACGGCGGTGACAACAGCACGCAATCCCGCACCGCGACGAGCACGAGCGTCAACGCCTACATCGCCGAGCGCCCCTGGACCGGCCGGGGGTTCGGCACCTTCCTGCCCCTGATGTACCGCTACACCGACAACCAGTACCTGCTCGCGCTGTTGGAGATGGGCGTGGTCGGTGTGGTGAGCATCGTCGTCGTCTACGTCACGATGCTGCACTGCGGCGGCGCCGGCCGGCGGCGGTTCACCGATCCGGCCCGCCGGGAGACCGGGCAGGCCTTCGTCGCTGTCGGATTCGTGATGCTCGTGGTGACGTTCACCTTCGACACGCTTAGCTTCCCGATGGTGGCCGGGACCACCTTCCTGTTTCTCGGTCTTTCGGGGGCGTACCTGGGCATCGCCCGCACAGAGGAGCTCCAGAGGGGAGATCCGGCTCCGTGACGGATTTGAACCAGAAGGTCGCTGCGGCGGCCCGTTGGAGCATGATCAACACCATCGTGCGCCGCGTTGGCACGTTCGCCACCGGCGTCGTGCTGGCGCGGCTGTTCTTCGGGCCGTACGAGTGGGGGCTGTACGCCGTCGGGTTGCTGGTCCTGGCGATGCTGCTCTCGTTGAACGAGATGGGCGTCAGCCTGGCCCTCGTGCGCTGGGACGGCGACATCAGACGGTTCGCGCCGACCGTCCTGACGTTGTCGACCGTCTCCAGCAGCGCCCTCTATCTCTTGCTCTTCGTCACGGCGCCGGCGGTGGCGCGTCTGCTGGGGTCGCCCGAGGCGACGACGATGCTGCGGTTGCTCTGCCTCACCGTGATCATCGACGGCATCGCCTGTGTGCCGATCGGCAAGCTCAACCGGGAGTTCCAGCAGTTCCGGCGCACCGTCGTCGAGGTCGCCAACTTCCTGGTGAACACTGCTGTCACGATCGCCCTGGCCGCCACCGGAATGGGGGCGATGGCGTTCGCGTGGGGCTCGCTCGCGGGCAACATCGTGGCGCTGGTCGGGTTCGCTCTCTGCGCCCCTGACATGCTGCGGTTCGGGTGGGACCGGACGCAGGCGGTGCGGCTGCTGCGGTTCGGGCTTCCGCTTGCCTCCGCGAGTCTGCTCACCCTCGGCATCGTCAACGTCGACTCGGTCATCGTCGGCTCGGTGCTGGGTCCGGCCGCGCTCGGTCTGTACGCGATGGCCTTCAACATGTCGAGCTGGCCGGTCCGGATCGTGTCGGACACCGTGCGCCGGGTGTCGTACGCCGGCTTCTCCCGCCTCGCGGACTCACCGGAGGCGTTCGCCGCCGGCTTCCACCGGGCCCTGGCCGTTGTGCTGGCCGCCGCGGTGCCGTTCTGCGTGCTGCTGGCGGTGCTCGCCGACCCGGTCATCCGGGTGGTGTACGGAGACCAGTGGGCCGGTGCGGCCGTGTCGCTGCAGTTCCTCGTGGTACTGGGCCTGATCCGGGTGGCCGTCGAGCTGGCGTACGACTGCCTGGCCACCCGCATGCGCAAGACGCTGATGGTGATGCAGGCCTGGTGGCTGTTCAGCCTCACTCCGGTGCTCCTGCCGTTCGCCCACTGGTTCGGAATCGCGGGCGTGGCCGCCGGGCAGGTGGCGGTCGCCGGCCTCCTCGTCGCACCGGTCTTCGTCGTGGTGCTGTCCCGGTTGGGCATCCGGCCCGCGCTGATGGTGCGTGCCTGCGTCCGTCCGGTGCTCGGTGGGGTGACGATGGGCGCACTGGCCTGGGGCTTGCACCTCATCCTCGGTGGCGGCTTCCTCCCGCTGGCGGTAATCGGGTCGGCGTCCCTGGCTGCGTATCTGCCCTTCGTCCTGCCGGTGCTGCGGAGCGGCCGGACGGACCGGTCGCAACCCGGGCGCGAGGCGGACCGGGACGCTGAGCAGCCGCTTGCGACGGTCACACGAGGTTGAGTGGAGAGTCATTAATGGGTTGGGTAAAGCGGCGCCTCCGCGCCACCTTCGGCTGGTTGCCCCTCGAGGAGCTGCGCAACAAGGTGCTGCTCGGGCACACAGCGGTCGGGCTCTACCGGTTCGAGCGGTCCGAGATCGCCCGGCTCCTGGCCACGCTGCCCGGCGGCGTCAAGCCACGCGCCCTGGTGGCGACGATCGTGTTGACGTACCAGCGGCCGGACGGTCTGCGACGGGCGGTCGAGTCGGTGCTGGCCCAGACCGTGACCGACAACGTCGTCATCGTCGTCGACGACGGCGGCGGCCAGATCCCCGAACTTCCGGCCGACCCGCGCCTGCACGTGGTCAGCCTGCGCCGCAACATCAACGTGCTGGGGATCAGCCGCAACATCGGGCTGGGTCTGACGGATTCCCGGTTCGTGGCATTCCTCGACGACGACAACGTCTGGCATCCGCACCACCTGCAGACCGCGCTCGCGCGGCTGCAGACCGACGACTCGTCGCGGCCCCGGCCGGACGGCGTTTACACCGCGATGCGCCGGGTGACGCCGGACGGCCGGCAACGCGACATCCTCTCCGTGCCGTTCGACCGCAAGCTCGCCTGGGAGAGATGCTTCCTGGATTCGAACCCCTTCGTCGCGAGACGGTCGCCCGACCTGGTGTTCAGCCGGCTGCGCCGCAGTTCCACGGTGGCGCCGAAGGAGGACTGGGAGCTGATCTACCGGTTCAGCCGCCGGCACCGGGTGGAGCACATTCCCGAGCCGACCGTCGACTACGCGATCAACCCGAACAGCTACTGGACGACCTGGGAACTGACGTAGTCCGGTCCGGCGTGCCACCCCGGACCACCGGAAGAAGGTTGAGAGTCGATGCGCGACAGATGGCGCAGCAGCATTGGTCGCCTCAGGCGGTGGCCGATCCTGGCCGCGGCCGGCGCGCTTCTGGCGGGTGCGGCGGTGGCGGTCGTGGCGCTCGACCATGGCACGGCCGGCCCGAACGGCTGCGCGACCCCGGCGGAGTGCAACGCGGTGACTGCCGCCGCCGCGGCGTCCTCCACACCGACCACCACCGCCGAGGCGACTCCCGCGCCGACCGCTACCGGGGCGGTCTCCGCACCTGCGTCCACCGCGCCGCAGGTCGCCGACCCCACCGGTGGCGGCCGTTATCCCGCGCGCTTTTCGGTCGGCGCACCGGGGGTCGGTCGCTACCGGCAGTCGGACGCCCAGCTGCCCGTGCCGCGCGGGTACCGCGTCTACGAACCCCACAACCCGGCGAGCAAGGAGTGGGACCTGTACGACTGCCAGGGCACGGTCAATCTCGACCGGATCTACTTCCGTGCCTTCATCTACATCGGCACGGACTGCCACGGCACGGTCAACATCACCAACTCGATAATCGCGCCGCCTCCGGGCTCGGCCAACCGGGCCATCCTGGTCAATGCCAGCTCGGCCGGCCGGCTCACCCTGAACATCAGGAACACGACCATCCGGCCGGAGCCGGTCGGTAGCGGGGAGCAGAACGCCGCGCTGACCGACCACGCGATCAATGACTGTGCCACCTGCACCATCCGGATCAGCGGCGTGGATGTGGCGAACACCGGCGGCATGTGCCTGTGTGGAGCCGACGTCACCATCGAACGGAGTTGGCTCCACGACAACTACATCGCCCACCTCGCCGACCCGTCCCAGGCGCACACCGGAGGCGTCTTCCCGTACGGGGGCAGCGGACCGGTGACCATCAGCAACAGCCGGCTCGAGCCGGGAGTGGACGCCTTCACCGGGAAAGAGGTACCGGGCTACTGGAAGGCGATAACCGCGGTCCTGTTCACGCAGAGTCAGGGTGGATCCACTTTGCGCAACTATCTGGTGCGTGACAGCTTTATTTCCCTCGGCGCGTTCGGCCTGTACGCCCAAGACGGGACCGGCCTGCGGCTGCATGACAATGTCTTCGGTCCGACCCACTGGGGGCATACCAGCCGCTGCGAATCGGACTGCCGGGTCACCTATGCGGAATGGTCCAACAATGTGGTGGGTTCGATCGACGGCACGCCCACCGATGAGGCGGTGGCTCGGCCGTCGTGACCAGATGCGGCCCGGTCGGCGGCGTGCGCCAAGCCGAATGGCTGCGCGGCGGCGAACGATCGTCCGGCCGCACTCGACGCGATACTGTCCGATCGGTGCTTTAAGCCGACACCCGCAGATCTGGCATTCGCCCGGCGTTTACGTAGTCTCGGTACCGTCCGGCGGCCATTCCTTAGAAGCAGGCGAACATATGAGGTCTCGGGTGTTTCGGGCCGCGACAGCAGCGGCCACGGGAGCAGCATTGGTGCTGATGCCCGCGTCAGCGAGTTCCGCGGTGTCCGACCCGTGCGGCGCCGGCTTCAATCCCGTTGTCTGTGAGAACTCCAAACAGGGCACGCCGCGCGAGGACTGGTTCGGCGAAAGCGCCTGGGGAGACATCGGAGGATTCGCCACCCGGATGAGCGTGCAACCGGGCGAGACGCTCCAGCTGAAGGTGCAGTCCCCGACCACGTTCGACGTCGACTTCTACCGCCTCGGCTACTACGGCGGTGACGGCGCGCGGCGGATGCCGACGTCACCGACGAGCAGCTTCCCGGCCCGGACCCAGCCGACGTGCCTGCACGACGCGAGCACCGGACTGGTGGACTGCGGCAACTGGACGACCAACGTGACCTGGACGGTGCCGTCCGACGCGGTCTCCGGGGTCTACCTCGCGACGCTCGACCAGCCGAACGGCGCGGGCTTCGCGCATGTGCCGTTCGTCGTAGCCGATGCATCGAACCACTCCGACATCCTGGTGCAGACCTCGGACCAGACCTGGCAGGCGTACAACGACTGGGGCGGCCAGGACCTCTACGGTGGCGGCGGTCCGGCGTACGACGGCCGCGCCTACAAGGTCAGCTACAACCGTCCCATGCGGATCGCTGGCGACAACGGCATCCTCTCCGCCGAGTACCCGATGATCTACTGGCTGGAGCGCAACGGCTACGACGTCAGTTACGCCTCGAGCATCGACGTGAGTACCAAACCGTCGATCCTGCTCGACCACAAGATCTTCATGTCCTCCGGGCACGACGAGTACTGGAACCAGCCCCAGTGGGACAACGTCGTCGCCGCCCGCGAGGCCGGCGTCAACCTGGCCTTCTTCAGCGGTAACGAGATCTTCTGGCGTACCCGGCTGGAGCCCTCGGTCGCCAGCGGCGGCGGCGACAACCGCACCCTCGTCTGCTACAAGATGACCAAGATGCGGCAGAACCCGCCGAACGGGATCGCGGACCCGAGCGGGCAGTGGACCGGCACCTGGGTCGACTCGGTGGGCGCCGGCTCCGGCGGGGCCACCCCGCCCAACCAGCTCACTGGAACGATCTTCACGGTCAACGGCTACCGCAACGACGCGATCACGGTTCCGGCCGCCTACCGGAACCTCCGCCTGTGGCGAAACATCCCGTCCATCAACAACCTGGCACCCGGGCAGGTGGCCACCTTCCCTGTCGGCACGCTCGGGTACGAGTGGGATTCCGACGTGGAGAACAGCGTCCGCCCGCCGGGCGCGATGGCCTTCTCGTCGACCACGCTGGCCATCACCGACGGCACGTTGCTGCTGGACGAGGGGAACAACTACGGGAACGGCACCGCCACGCACAGCCTGATGGCCTATCGCGACCAGTCCTCTGGCGCCCTGGTCTTCGGCGCCGGCACTGTGCAGTGGTCGTGGGGGCTCAGCAGCCTGCACACGATGCTGCCCAGCACCGAGGACCAGCGCATGCAGCAGGCGACGGTCAACCTCCTCGCCGACATGGACGCCCAGCCGATGACCCGGCAGGCCAACCTGGTCGCCGCCACCAAATCCACCGACACCACGGGGCCGACGGTGACCGTGACCGCACCGGCGGCCGGTACCACCCTGCCGGTCCTCACACCGGTGACCGTCACCGGGACAGCGGCGGAGGTCGGCGGCGGCCAACTGGGGCGCGTGGAGGTCTCCACCGATGGCGGCACCACCTGGGCGTCGGCCTCCGGGCAGGCGAACTGGTCCTACACCTGGACGCCAAGCAGCCAAGGCCCCGCACAGATCTTGGCGCGGGCCTCCGACGACAGCCTGAACATCGGCGCGGTCACCACCAGAAGCGTGACCATCGGACCCCAGCAGTGCCCCTGCACCGCCTTCCCGTCCACCGCCGCGCCCGCCGGAGTCGACTCGTTCGACCCCTCACCCACCGAGCTCGGGGTGAAGTTCCGAGTCGGCGCGCCAAGCCTGGTCAAGGGCGTCAAGTTCTACAAGGCCAGCACCAACACCGGCACGCACGTCGGGAAGCTGTGGACCGCGTCGGGTCAACTGCTCGCCTCCGGCACGTTCACCAACGAGACCGCGAGCGGCTGGCAGACGCTGGCCTTCGCCGATCCCGTGCCGGTCGCCGCCAACACCACCTATGTGGCGTCCTACTACACACCCACCGGGCACTACTCGTACAACAGCAGTTACTTCGCCAATCAGGGCGCGGGGCTGTCGGCGGTGCGGCTGCTGCAGTCGGGGGTGGACGGCAGCAATGGCGTCTACCGGTACGGCTCGGGCGGGGGCTTCCCAAACCTGAGCTGGAACAACACGAACTACTGGGTCGACGTCGTCGTCGACACGGTGGGGGCGGAGACCGAGCCACCGACGATCACCGCGAAGAGCCCGGCCGCGGGCGCGTCGGACGTCGCGCTCAACGCCACGGTGAGCGCGACCTTCAGCCACGATGTCGACCCCCAGACCATCGAGTACTCGCTCACCTCAAGCGCCGGCTCCGTCGCGGCCGGCTTCCGCTACGACAACACCACCCGCAAGCTGACCATCCAGCCCCAGAACGCGCTGACCCCGTCGACCACCTACACCGCCTCGGTGCGGGCGACCGACGCCTGGGGCAACGTGATGGCGACGCCGTACACCTGGACCTTCACCACCGGCACGTCGATCAGCTGTCCCTGCTCGGTCTGGAACGACTCCGTGGTGCCGGCGATTCCCAGCGCTCCCGAGGCGAATTCCCTGGAGCTGGGCATGCGGTTCACCTCGGCAGTCGGCGGCTACGTGACGGGCGTGCGGTTCTACAAGGGCAGCACCAACACCGGCACGCACACCGGGGCCCTCTGGTCGAACACCGGCACGCAGCTCGCCACCGGAACCTTCACGAACGAGAGCAGTAGCGGCTGGCAGACACTCCTGTTCGACGAGCCGGTCCCCATCACGGCCAACACGCCGTACGTGGTCTCGTACCACACGGACGTGGGCCATTACGCCTACACCGGCAACCATTTCGCCCAACCGACGGTGTCCTATCCGCTGACGGCGGTGGCCAATTCACCGAATGGCGGGAACGGCCTATTCCGGTCCGGTCCTGGTGTCGCCTTCCCGACCTCCACCTGGAATTCGGCCAACTACTGGGTTGATGTGGTCTTCACGACGACTCCGTGAACGGCGGTGGGCTCGCATCGAACGGGTGCGGGCCCTGTCACTGGGCGCGGACGGGCCAACGGAAGGGTGTCAGTGAGTACGGTCAGCGTGGTCATTCCGTGCTACAGGTACGGGGACTATCTCCGGGCATGCGTGAGCAGCGTGCTCGACAATCAGCCCGGCGCCGACGTACGCGTGCTCATCATCGATGACGCGTCGCCGGACGACTCAGCGGAGAAGGCGCGTGCGATCGCGGCGGCGGACCCACGGGTCGAGGTCCGGGTCCACGACACCAATCGGGGCCACATCGCCACCTACAACGAGGGCCTGCTGGAGTGGGCGGACGGCGACTACACCGTCCTGCTCTCCGCCGACGACCTCCTGACGCCCGGAGCCCTGGCCCGGGCGGCAGCCGTACTGGACGCCAACCCGAACGTCGGCTTCGTCTACGGGCACCCGGTGCACTTCACCCATCCCGGTCCGCCGCCGCCGGCGCGCACCCGGAACCTGGGGCACAGCGTCTGGCCCGGGCACTGGTGGCTGCAGCGGCGGTTCCGCGAGGCCACCGGGTGCATCACGTCACCGGAAGTCGTGGTGCGTACCGATCTGCAGCGCAAGGTGGGGGGCTACGATCCCGAGCTGCCGCACGCCGGTGACATCGAGATGTGGATGCGGCTGGCCGCGCACGCGGACGTCGGCTACGTGCGCGGGGCGGACCAGGCGTACTACCGCCTGCACGGCAGCAACATGTCCCGGACGGACTACGCCGGCCAGTTGGCCGACCTGCGCCAGCGCAGGGCCGCGTACGATGCGGTGTTGCGGCGCTGCGGCGACCTGCTGCCGGACGCCGACCGGCTCGACGCGATGGTGCGCCGGCGCCTCGCCCGCTACGCCCTCCGGCGCGCGATGCGGGCCTACGATCGGGGCCGCACGGCCCACGTGCCCGAGAACGAGCTGATCGCGTTCGCCGCGGAGTGCTGGCCGGAGTACCGCGCGCTGCCGGAGTACCGAGGGCTACGCATCCGGAAGTGGATCGGGCCGACAGCGATGCCCTACCTCCAGCCACTGGTACTCACCGCGGTCGCCGCCAAGGGCCGCGAGTGGCTGTGGTGGCAGTCATGGAAGCGGCGCGGCATCTGACGAAGCCCCGCGGCCCGGGCGGTGCTACCGTCCGGGCCGCTGCACCGGCACCACCGTCGTCGTCACGACCTTCGTCTTGACGGCGTGCTCCGCGGGGACAGATCGCACGATGATCGCGCCGGAGGCGACCGCGACGCCGTCACCGAGGACGACGTGTGGCTCGATGAAGATCCCGGTGCCGAGCCGCACCCGGTCGCCCAGGGTCACCTTGCCTGACGTGACGCACGACGGGCCGGTGGAATTGTCGGAACCGATCCGGCTGTGGTGGTCGAAGGAGTTGTAGGCGGAGAGGAAGTTGTTGTCTCCCATCCGGACCCCCGTGCCGAGGTGCGAGAAGGCACAGATCACGTTTCCCTGCCCGAGCTCCACGTCTGTAGCGATCTTCGCGGTGGGATCGATCGCATTCGCCAAGGGGATGGCCACCTCTTGGCACGCCTCGCGGAACCGCCGCCGGGCCGCCACCGATGTGCTGATCGCAACGGTGGCCGCGTCGTACGCGCCCGCAGCGAAGAGCGAGCCCAGCCGGTCGGTTCCGCCGACGATCGGTACGCCGTTCACGTCGGCACCCCACCGCTGTGGGTCGTCGTCCAGGATGGCGACCGCCCGCTGCGTGGTGGAGCTCCTGAGGATGTCGATGACCTGGGTGGCTCCCAGCCCACCGCCGATGAGCAGGACGCGCTGGGTGCCCGGCGCGGCCGTCAGCGGCACCGGAAGGGCGTCGTAGTCTACGCGGGTCTCGCGGGCGGCCTCCTCCACGTCCTTGACGGTGATCAGCCGTCCCGGATGGAGGGCCGCTAGGTCGACGCCGAGTTCCTCGGCCCGCTTCACAGCCTTGGCGCTCGCCCGGACGGGCGCCGGAGCCTCGGCCGCGGCCGCCGCCCGCGTCTCGCGCTCCCGGACGTACTCGGCAAGGTCGGCCGACGTCTCGAAGAGCATGGCGATCGGCTCGGCGAGGGGGACCTCCTGCAGTCGCTCGGCCAGGTGCAGGACGATGCCAGCCTCGGGGGCGACGACCTCGAGCACCGCCTTGCTGGTCTCGATTTCGGCGAGCAGGGTGTCCGCTTCCACCTTCGCCCCGTCGTCGACAAACCATGCCACGAGTACGCCGTGCTCGCTGTTGACGTCGCTGGTCGGTACGATTACCGGCTTCACACTCTCTCCTCAACGGACGTTTGGCTCGACGGCCGCGGCACGCAGGGCGGCCTCGATCCGGCTCTCGCCGACCAGGATCCGGCTCTCCTTGGCTTTGGACGACGGAATGACGGTGGGCTCGCTGGCCACGACGTCGACGGGGCTGCGCAGCTCCCGGAACAGCCGTCGGGAGATCGTCGCGGCCGCCTCGGTGCCCCACGACCAACCGCCGCTACCCTCTTCCACGGTGACCAGCCGGCCGGTGACGCCGACGGAGCGCTCGACCGGTGCCCAGTCCATCGGCGCGAGCTGAGCCGGCACCAGCAGCTCGACGAAGATCTCTTCCTCTACGGCGAGGCGATCGACCACCTTCGCGGCGAGCATGGCCTGGTACCCGTAGGCCAGGACGGTCACCGTGCATTCCTCGCGCGGCACCGCGGAGAGGCACACCGTCGGCAGCATGCCGGGGCTTGCGTCCTGCGTGGCCAGCAGGTCTCCCCATCGCCCGTGCTCGGGTACGGTCAGGTGCTGTGGGTAGAGCAGCTTGTGCTCGACGTAGAGGACCGGGCTGTCCTGGGTGAGGAAGTCGTCGAAGACGGTCCGGGGATCGTGTACCAGCGACGCGGCGACGACCCGCAGATGTGGCACCCCGAGGAAGTGCTTCTCCAGGCTCTGGCTGTGCGTCGGACCGTATCCCCGGTGACCGCCGGAGGGCGCGCGCACGATGACCGGGCAGGTCGCCTGGCCGGCGTACATCGCCTGGTATTTGGCGATGTGGTTCACGACCTGATCGAAGACGAGGGTGAGGAAGTCGCCGAACATGATCTCGGCGATGGGCCGGTAGCCGGCCAGCGCCAGCCCCGCGGAGATCCCGGCGATCGCGCCCTCGCTGATCGGCATGGTACGGACCCGGTCCGGGAAGGCGGTGGAGAGACCTCGGGTCACCTTGAACGCACCGCCGTACGGGTCCGCGATGTCCTCGCCGAGCACGACCACCCGGGGGTCATCGGCGAGGCAGGTGCGCAGCGTCTCGTTCAGCTCCTTGGCGAAGATCACGGCAGGGCCCTCGCCGTCGCCACCACCTGCGTCAGGGCGGTCTCCACTTCGCCGTCGATGGCCTGCCGATCGTCGTCGCTGAGCCGGCTGCCATGGACCAGCAACGGCTCGACAGCCCACCGGGCGGCGATCTCCTCGGCGGGGCGCTCGTCGTCGCTCTTGGAGTGGTGGCATAGCCGGTAGGTGTGGATCAACAGGACCCGGGGACCGGCTCCACCACGTACCGCGTCGACTTCCGCACCTGCGGCCTCGCGCAACTCCAGCACATCGGTGCTGTCCACCTCGCGTACCGGGATGCCGAAGGCTTGGAACCTGCCCGGCATGCTGCCCGCCAGGTTGACCCCGATCGGCGTGCTCTGCGCCCACCGATTGTCCTCGCAGACCACCAGGAGCGGCAGCCGCCAGAGCGCGGCGATGTTCAACGTCTCGTAGAGCAGCCCTTCGCCGAGGGTGCCGTCGCCGATGAACACGACACTCACCCGGGAGACGCCATCCAGCTGGCCGGCAAGGGCGATCCCGGCGGCCGCCGGCACGATACCGCCCTGGACGCCGTTGGACTTGAATCCGGGCGCGCAGATGTGCTGGCTGCCGCCGATGCCCCGACAGACACCGGCTTCCTTGCCCATGATCTCGGTGAGCAGCCCGAGGGCGTCGCCGGTGCGGGCCAGGTAGTGACCGTGGCAGCGGTGGTTGCTGAACACGTGGTCCTCCTCGGCCAGGTGCTCCATCACCGCGACCGCGTCGGCCTCCTGACCGATACACGCGTGGGTCGTGCCGTTCAGCACGCCCTCTTCGAAGAGCGCGAGCAGTGTTTCCTCGAAGCGGCGGATAAACCGCATGCGCCGGTAGAGGCGACACTCGTCGGATTCTCCGGGCAATCCGGTGAGCCGTTCGTCGGTAGGGCCCGGGACGTACGGGGAGGTGGTGCGATCCGCACCAGCCGCCGGCCAGAGTTCGGGTTCGGCCAGGTGCACGCCGCGCGAAGAGGTTGCCGTCGACACTTGTCTGCCTTCCTTTTCCAGCACGCACGCTCCGCGTCATGGTTCGCAATGACCCGGGGCTGCGGCCACGTTACCGGGCTTCGTCCGTCGGGCAGGAGAAACCTTTATCCATCCCGTGTCGACGTGGATCGGGGGGATCCGACTGAATGGACAGCTGCCCGTGGCCGTGCGGCGGCTCCGCCGCGTCGCGGTCGCTGGCACACTAGCCCAGTCAGTGCGGCATGGGGCGTGACGAGAACAGTTCTGCCAAATACCCGTCACAATCCAGCCGTCGAATACCTCCGGTTGCTAGCTTGCCAGCCAAGTTGGGCGGTGCGGACCCGTCTGCGCGGCGATCGCCACCGCCAACGACGGTTTGCCGACCGAGGCTGTGGGCCCTCCGGCCGCCGTTGCTTCCGCTCGGTCGCTGATTGACCCTACTGGCCGCAATCGCGGCAGATGGAGTAGCGCCACATGATTCCACTCGTCGATCTGCGGGCCGCTCACACCGAAGTGGCCGAGGACGTCAGCACCGGCTTCAAGCGTGTCATCGAGAACACTGCGTTCGTGGGTGGCGAGGAGGTCGCGGCGTTCGAGCGGGAGTTCGCCGCGTTCTCGGGCGTCCAGCACTGTGTCGGGGTGGCCAACGGCACGGACGCCGTCGAACTCGCCCTGCGGGCGGCCGGGGTGGGGTCTGGCGACGAGGTGGTGCTCCCGGCCAACACGTTCGTGGCGACCGCCGAGGCCGTGGCCCGGATCGGCGCACGGGTCGTCCTCGTCGACATCGATCCGGCGACCTACCTCATCGATGTCGATGCCGCTCTGGCCGCCGTCGGCCCGGCCACGCGAGCGGTGGTGCCCGTTCATCTCTACGGACAGCTCGCCCCGGTGGAGCGGCTGCGCACCGGACTCGCCGGCCGCGGCGTCGCGATCGTGGAGGACGCCGCGCAGTGCCAGGGTGCCATCCGCAACGGTGCCGGCGCCGGCACCGGCGGCGTCGCCGCCACCAGCTTCTACCCTGGCAAGAACCTGGGAGCGTACGGCGACGCCGGGGCGGTGCTCACCGACGATCCCGGCCTCGCGACGGTGGTACGCACGCTGGGTAGCCATGGTGGACTGGTGAAGTACGTCCACGAAATGATCGGCGTCAACAGCCGGCTCGACGCGCTGCAAGCAGTGGTGCTGCGGGCCAAGCTGACCCGCCTGGCCGCTTGGAACGACGCCCGCCGCGCCGCTGCCGGCCGCTACGACGAACTGCTTCCGCCGCTCGAGGTGACGCGCCCGGTCGTCCTCGCCGGGAACGAGCACGTGTGGCACCTCTACGTGGTGCGCATCCCCGGCGGCGCCGGCCGCCGGGACGAGGTCCTGCGGCGACTGAACGAGGCCGGCGTCGGCGCCGGCATCCACTACCCGTATCCGATCCACCTGACGCCGGCGTTCGCGGAACTCCCGTACCGGCCGGGCAGCTTCCCGCAGGCCGAGCGGGCCGCCACCGAGATCCTGTCTCTGCCACTGTTCCCGCAGATCACGGCCGATCAGCAGGCAACCGTTGTGGATGCGCTCGCGGCCGCCCTGCGGTCCGCGGCGTAGCTAGATGTACGTATCGGTCCGGGACCACCCGGGCGCGGATCCGGCCGTCGGGACCGGTGGCAAACTGCCCCGCGTCGGCGCCACCGTGGTGCTGCTCGGGATCGTCAGTCTGCTCACCGACGTCTCGTCGGAGATGATCGCCGCGGTGCTGCCGCTGTATCTCACCGCCGAGCTGGGGCTCGGCCTGCTGGCGTACGGCGTCGTCGACGGGCTCTACCAGGGCGCCAGCGCGCTGGTCCGGATCTTCGGCGGGTATCTCGGCGACCGCTCCCACCGGCCCAAGTGGGTCGCCACCGCCGGCTACGCCCTCTCGGCGGCGAGCCGACTGGCCATGCTGCCGGCGCACGGGCTCGCCGCGGTCACCGCGGTGGTCACCGCGGACCGGATGGGCAAGGGCCTGCGTACCGCACCGCGCGACGCGCTCATCGCGGAGGCGTCGGATCCGCGCACGCTGGGGCGTTCGTTCGGGGTTCATCGGACGTTGGACACCATCGGCGCCGCGGCCGGCCCGCTGGTGGCGTTCTCGCTGCTGTGGATCGTGCCCGGCGGCTATTCGGCGGTCTTCGTGGCGTCGTTCGCCTTCGCCGTGCTGGGCGTCGCCGTCATGGTCCTGTTCGTGCCGGACCGGCGTAGCAGGCCGACCGGAAGCCTGCCGGTCCGGCGGGTGCTCCGGGAAGTGACCGGTCCGGGGCTCCGACGTCCGCTGATCGCCGCCGGCGTGCTGGGGCTGTGCACCATCGGCGACGGGTTCATCTACCTGTCGTTGCAGGCGCGCGATCAGTTCGCCGCGAGCTACTTCCCGCTGCTGTTCGTCGGCACCAACGTCGCCTATCTCGCCCTTGCGATCCCGTTGGGGCGCCTGGCCGATCGGCTCGGGCGGTCCCGCGTCTTCGTCGGTGGCCACCTGGCGCTGCTCGTCGCCTATCTGGTCGCCGGCGGGCCGCTGGGCGGTCTGGCGGCGACGGTGGCGGCCCTGGTCCTCCTGGGTACGTTCTACGCCGCCACCGACGGCGTGCTCGCCGCACTGGTCAGTCCCATGGTGGCCGGCGACGCGCGGGGGAGTGGTATCGCCGCGGCCCAGACCGTCGTCGTGCTCGCGCGGTTCGGCGGGGCGCTCGCCTTCGGCAGCCTGTGGCAGCTCCTCGGCCGTCAGGAGGCCCTCCATCTGTTGGCCGGCCTGCTGATGGCGGCAGTGGTGGTGGCCGCCTGGCTGCTGTCCGGTCGGGACCGCGCCGGGTCCGCGGCCGGCACTACCGCCAGTGCCGCCGGACCGGCTGGCGCCGCCGAGGTGCCCGGCGTCGGCGTGCCGGTCGGCGAGGCGACGGAACACCAGCGATGAGCGGTCGCGCCCGGGTCTGGACGTTGGCCGCCATCGTCCTGATCACCCTGCTGGGAACGGTGAGCTACATCTACTCAGTGCGTCGGGAGCAGACGCAGGGGACCAGCGCGCCGCCGCCGACCGCCCCGCCTGGGGAGCTCGCCGCGGTAACCGGCGTGCCCCATGTCGTCTTCCGCAGCACCGCGGCCGGCGGCGACTACGGCCGGGTGGCGCTGGTCCCGCTCAGCGAGCCGGCCGGGCCCCGGACGTTCACCCCCGTCTCGTGCGACCGGGTCTACGCCCGGCGCGGCGAAGCGGTCTGCCTGTACGCCAAGCCCGGCCTCGTCACGACGTACCGCGCACAGGTGCTCGGTCCGGATTGGCGGGTCACCCGGGAGCTGCCGCTCGCCGGGGTGCCGAGCCGTACCCGGCTGTCGCGCGACGGGTCGCTCGTGGCGACGACGACCTTCGTGGCGGGTCACAGCTACACGACGCCCGGCCAGTTCTCCACGGAGACCCTTGTGACCAGGACGGTCGACGGGCTTTCCACCAACATCGAGTCGTTCCAGCTGATCGTCGGCGGCAAGCGCGTGACCGCCGGCGACCGGAACATCTGGGGAGTTACGTTCGCCGACGCCGACACCTTCTATGCGACGGCGGCGTCGGGCGGCAGGACCTGGCTCGTGCAGGGCAGCCTTGGCGGACAGCGCGTCGTCGCGCTGCGCGACGACGCGGAGTGTCCCTCCCTCTCGCCGGACGGCACCCGGATCGCGTTCAAGACGCGGGCCGGCCAAGCGCCGGGGCACTGGCGGATCGCGGTGTACGACCTCGCCACCGCCAGGACGACCATCCTGGCCGAGCAGCGCAGCGTCGACGACCAGATCGAGTGGCTCGACGACACCCGGGTGATCTACGGCCTGCCGCGCGACGGGGAAGGACCGTCGACAAGTGACCTCTGGGCCGTGCGCGCGGACGGCGGCGGCGCCGCCGAACTGTTCATCCGCGACGCCTGGTCGCCGGCGGTCGTACGGTAGCCGCCTGGTCCGCCCCGACGGCGGCGGGCACCTGCTCGGTGTCGGGCCGCGGGGGTGAACCTGGGGTCGCCGGGCGGTGGGCGCCCGCTGTCGCCGCGCCACGGCGCGGGGACCAGCCCTTCAGCGCCATCGCCGGCCGTTCCACGACATGCCACGACGGAATTGCCAGCGCGACGGTGGCGATGGTGCAGATCGCGATGTAGGGCACCAGGCCGAACCGCGGCACGCCCACCAGGGCCAGAAGCTGCTGGACTGGGAAGGCGTAGATGTAGAAGCCGTAGGAGTAGTCGTGCCGGCGCCCGACCCGGCGCGTCCAGCGCGGCAGGCGTACCGCCAGCCACAGAACGAGGTAGGCGAAGGCCGGATAGCCCAGCACCGCGAAGGCCCCGAACTGCGTGGTCGCGACCACGACGGCAGCGGCGGCGACGGCGAGCCCGTCGTTGAGGACGATCCTGTCGCGGTAGAGCTGGCACACGGCGCCCAGGAGGAAGACGTAGGTCAGGTAGACGAGGGAGTAGCTGTCCAGCCCGTTGATGCCAAAAACCGGGCCGTGCACGCCCTGCGGCCCCGGGATCTCCGGTGCCCGGAGCAGGTCGTGCACCATGACGCCGGCCCCGGCCAGCGCGAGTATGGTCACCAGCCACCTGGCCCGGCGCAGCACTCCGACGGCCGCCAACCCGGCGACGAGGAGATAGCAGAACACCTCATAGATGAGGCTCCACAGCGAGCCGTTGAAGACCGACGTACCGGTGCGCTGCCCGTACGGCGTGTCCAGCAGCAGGCCCGAGATTCCGTACTGCCAGATCGCGACGAACGAGTTGCGGACGACGTACTGGAACGGCCCGGCGGCGTGGGAGAAGAGACCGTGGAGAGTCCCGCGCTCCCAGAGAGACACGATCGGCGCGAGGACGAAGGCCGTCACCAGGAGGCACACCCACAGGCCCGGCAGGATCCGAAGGCCGCGGTGCCAGAGATAGCGCAGCACCGGAACCCGCGCCCCGCTGCGGGTGATCAGAAAGCCGGAGATGACGAAGAATCCCAGGATTCCGATATCACCCAGCGCGGTCTGGCCGTTCGTGAGGCGGCCCCCCGGGTCGTCCGCGCCGAAGCCGATCGGCAGAGAATGAGACACGAGAACGGCAAAGGCGAACATCAGCCGGAGAAATCCGAAGCTGTTGTCCGCCGAGGAAAAGGCATCAGCGAAATTGTGCCTCGCTCGGATCCCGGCCACCACGGCGAAAGTCAACCACGACACAGGCGGAAGAGAACTGTCTTCCTCCGTCGGGAAGTTGACATCGACGATCCGGAGATCTATCACGGCATATCGCCTTTGCCGTATTCGGACCGCTTTCACTGCCGGTCGGTGCTGATTACGCTGGCCGCCATGTCCGCCCACGGTGAGCCCGCGAGCCTGCCCACGGGACGGCCGAGATGAAGTCGTTCCTCGCCGTCTCGTACGCCCCTCACCGGCTGGCTGTGGCCGGCGCGGCGCCCCGGGCCGAGGTCGCCGCCTGCCTCGGCGACGGCGCGCGAGTGCTGCGCGCCGATGACGGCTGGATCGCCTTCAGCGGCCCGGACCCGGGCGATCGGGTCGACGACGCCGACGCGGCCTTCACGCTGCGGCTGGGCCGGGCGGCTCGTACCCGCAGCGCCGACGTCCCCACCGTGAAGTTGGCCGAGCAGTTGCGCAAGGGCACCAAAGCGGACGGTGCCGCTCTCGCCGAACTGGTGCCGCCGTTCGCCGCGGCGCACCACTCCGGGCCCGGCGAGCCGATTGTCGCGGCCACCGACTGGCTCGGCTTCCGGCAGCTCTTCTGGTGGCAGGGCGACGGCGTCGCTGCAGTCTCGACGAGTGCGCGCGCCCTTGGTGCGCTGGCCGGCGCGGGACTGGACCATGCAGCGCTCGGCCTGCAGAGCCTGGTGGGCTGGCAGGTGGGGCTCGGCACGGTCTTCGCGCAGGTCGAGAAGGTGCCGGCTGGATGCCTGGTGGTGCTGGACGCGGGCCGGGCGGAAACGCACCGCTATGTCGAGCAGTCACTCGCCTTGGACGGCCCGGCACCGTCCCTGCCCGAGGTCGTCGACGAGATGGCCGGGATGCTGCGGACGTTCCTGCGGGCGTACGTCGCCGACCATCCCACGACCGTGCTCCAGTTGACCGGTGGTCAGGACACCCGCGTCCTGCTCGCGGCCCTGTCCCCGGGAACCCGCCGGGGGCTCCGCGCGCTCACCCTCGACGTGCGGGGCGGCTCGGACGCCACGCTTGCCGAGAGGTTGGGCGCGATGTGTGGGCTGGATCTGCAGGTCCACTGGCTGGACGAGCAGCCGCCGGTCACGCCGGCCGCGGCCCACCGCCTGGCGCTGCAGGCGGCGGCGGCGCTGGACTGCATGGCCAGCCCGCTCGCCCTGGCACCGTTGCTCCTCGCCGAGAGCCGGCTCGAGCAGGGGCACCGCCTCTCCGGCCTGGGCGGGGAAGCCTGCCGCGGGTTCTACTACTTCGGCCAGCCCCGCCTTGCGACCACCACGCCCCACCTGATCGGCCAGTTGGCGAACTGGCGCCTCTATGCGAACGAGGCGGTTGACCCCGCCGCACTCGAACCGGACTTCGTGGCCTCCGCCCGCACCGACTCGCTCGACCGGATCAGGGCGTCCTTCGACGGCGCTCCGCAGCAGTGGCTCAGGGCGACCGACTACTTCTATCTCTATCAGCGGATGCAGCGGTGGGCCGGGGCCCACGGGTCGGTCGCGGCCGTCAACCGCTTCTTCATCAACCCCATGTTCGATCGGCGATTCATCCAGCTGGCGCACTCGGTGTCGCCCGACCAGAAGGGCAGCTTGCTACTGACCGGGCAGCTCATCCACGCGCTCGACCCTGAGCTGGCCGCGGTTCCGCTGGATTCAGGGCTTGTTCCCGCGCGGCTGGGGCAGCCCGGCATCCGCAACCGTGCGGCGGCGGCCCGGGTCAACGGGCGCAGGCTCTCCCGCAAGGTGTGGCAACGGCTGCGCCACTCCGGTCGGGCGCAGCTGGGCGCGGCCGAGGTGGCGGCGCTCGTCGTCCAGCAGTGGCGAGCCGAGCCGGACGTCGTTGCGCCGCTGCGCGACAGCGGCATCGTCCGGGAGGCATGGCTGGACGAGCTGATCGCGGGGCGGCGGGCGAGCGACGCTGCCACCGTGGCATTCCTGACCAACCTCCTCGTCGTCACCGCACCGCGGTCCGTCATCTGAGGCCACCTGCCGCGGCGCCGACATCGAGCGCCGCACCCACCATCCGGGACCGCAACTCTCTCCTCCCTGCGGCTTGACCGTTCGTTTTCGCGGGTCACGGCGTTGGGCCAGCTCACGGGTGGGCTCAAGCGTCGGTACCGGTGACTTTCGGGTATTTCAGTCGTTGTGCTGGTGTGCCCCGCACAGGACAGGTCAACCGAGGGCTCGCAGGCCCAGCGACGTTGGCGCGGGCCGTTTACGGCGTGGCGGGTTTCCGCCCGGCTGTCGGCTGATCCGTGTTGGACAGAGATGCCTTCCACGTCCTCGCCACCCAACTTCCTGTCACCGGCGTTCGCCCCGGCCCGGCCCGAGTGACACCAGTGTGGAGAAGGGAACCACATGATCAGGAGATCAAGAGCGGTCATCGTGCTGGCCGTTGCCGGCGCGTTGGCGCTCTCCGGAACGGCGCTGGCGAGTCGCACATTCAGTAACACCAGCGGCGCCCAGCCCCTGGCGACGCCCCCCGGAACGTATTCGCTGTGGAGCAGCTCTGCGGTGCCGGGGACGGTGACCGATCCGGACAGACAGGCCGTGGAGCTGGGGCTGAAATTCACCGCAGTTCAAGACGGCAGCGTCATCGGCGTCCGCTTCTACAAGGCGACGACGAACACCGGCGTGCACACGGGCAGCCTCTGGGCGATCAACGGCACGAGGTTGGCCACCGTACGGTTCACGAACGAGACCCGGTCCGGATGGCAGTACGGGCAGTTCACGGCTCCGGTGGCCGTCAGGGCCAACGCCTTGTACGTGGTGTCCTATCACACCGACGTCGGGCAGTACTCGGCCGACGACCACTACTTCGCCGCCGGTCGCAGCCAGGGCCCACTACGCGCACCGGCCGACGGGTCACACGGGCCCAACGGCGTGTACAAGTACGGCGCCAGTGGATTTCCGCAGCAGGGCTACAAGGCCACCAACTACTGGGTCGACGCAGTTTTCCAGCCGGGCGCTCCCGTTACGTCCAGCCCCATCCCACGGCCCACTACCACGACGGCGTCCGCCCGCCCCACACCGCCCAGCGCCACACCGACCGCGGTGCCGACCCCCAGCGCTTCCACGCCCGGACCGAGTCCGACCCGCACCGGCAATCCCGACAGCACTGGTGGCGGCAGATACCCCGAGCGCTTCTCCGTGGGCGCGCCCGGCGTCGGCAGGTATCGCCAGTCCGATGCCAGGCTTCCGGTGCCGGCCGGCTACCAGGAAGTGTTCCCACACGACAACACAAGCAAAGAGTGGCATCTGTACGAGTGCAACGGCACGGTCAATCTCGACCGCAAGTACTTCCACGCCTTCATCTACATCGGCACGAACTGTCACGGCACCGTCAACATCACGAACTCCATCATTGCGCCGCCACCCGGGTCCACCAACCGCGCCATCCTCGTCAACGCGAATGCCTCGGGCACCCTCCGGCTGAACATAAGCAACACCACCATCCGACCGGAGCCGGTCGGTCTCGGTGGAACGAGCGCGCCGTTGACCGATCACGCGATCAACGACTGCGACACCTGCACGATTCATCTGAGTCTCGTGGACGTGGCGAACACCGGGGGGATGTGCCTCTGCGGGGCGAACACCACCATCGAGTACAGCTGGCTCCACGACAACTACATCACTCACCTGGCTGATCCCTCCCGTGCCCACACCGGCGGTGTCTTCCCTTACGGCGGCTCCGGTCCGCTGGAGATCAGCCACAGCCGGCTCGAGCCGGGGGTCGACGCCTACACCGGCGCGGCGATCCCGAACTACTGGCGGGCCATCACCGCCGTGCTGTTCACCCAGAGCGCGGGAGGCTCCACGCTACGGAACTACCACGTCCATGACAGCTTCATCTCACTCGGGGCGTTCGGGCTGTATGCGCAGGACGGCGAGGGCCTGCGACTGCACAACAACGTGTTCGGGCCGACCCACTGGGGGCACACGAGTGGGTGCGGGTCTGGATGTTCCGTCACCTTTGCCGCGTGGACGAACAACGTCGTGGGCACGATCGACGGCAGCCCCACTCAGCAGTTGGTCCCCAGGCCCGCCTAGGTGAGGGCCTGCCACCGTGGCTTCCTGACCAACCTTCGGGTCGCCACGCCGGGGCACGCGACGCTGACCTCGTGTACCCCGGCCCGCTATCGGCTGGCCAGTGTGGACGAGGTCGGGGCTGGGTCCGCCGCCGCTGGCTGCGTGGCGGCGCGCAGCCGGCGTGCCGGGTTGCCGGCCCAGACCTCGCCGGGCGGTACGTCACGCAGCACCACGGAACCCATCCCGACGAGCGACCACTCACCGACCGTGACACCCTCACGGATCAGGGCGCCCGCGCCGACGTACGCGCCGAGGCGCAGTACTGCGCCCCCGCCGAGGCGAACCCCGGAGGCGATGGTCCCGTAGTCCTCCACCCGGTCGTCGTGGGTCAGGACGGCCTGTGGCATGACCGCGACGTGGGCGCCGACCGTCACGTCCGCGGTGAGCACGACGCCGGCGAGCAGCACCGTGCCCGGACCGAGGAGACTGCTGGCGCCGACGTCGGCGCTCGGATGGACGATCGTGGCGTACCGCTCGTCCGGCAGGGCCAGTCGCCGCACGATCCGTTGCCGCGCCACGTAGTCGCGCGGGTTGCCGACGCAGACCACCGCGTCCGTCTCCGGCATGTCGGTCAGCCGGTCGATCCCGCCGAGGATCGGCAAACCGGCCCGGGTGGTGCCGTGCAGTGCGGGATCGTCGTCGAGGAACCCGCGCAGCCGCCAGGTGGGTCGGGCGTGATTGACCGCGCGTACCGCTGCGGCCGTCTCTCGCGCGAAACCACCCGCGCCGACGATGACCAGGTCGCGCATCAGCTCGCCAGCTTACGCAGTACGGCGACGATGTGGTCCTGATCGTCCTCGGTCAGCGCGTGGTGCAGCGGCAGGATCAGCGAGTCGCGGGTCAGCAGCTCGGTCCCCGGCAGCGGCGCGGGCGTCACGTCGGCGTACGCCGGCTCCAGGTGGGCGGCCATGATGCCACGCCGGGCCGAAACACCCTCGGCGGCCAGCTCGGCGAGTACCTCGTCGCGTCCCACACCGTACTCGCGGTTGATCAGTACCCAGAACGCCTGGAAGTTGGTCTCGCCGTACTCCGGGTCCCGGACCGGCACCAGGCCCTCGATGTCCGCGAGCAGCTCGTGGTAGCGAGCCGCAAGAGCGCGACGGTGAGTCACCAGCTCCGCGAGGCGGCCGAGCTGCACCAGCCCGATCGCCGCCTGGATGTCGGTCATCCGGTAGTTGAAGGCGGTCTCCAGGTAGGCCTCCAGTACCGGCTGGGCGCTGGCGTGGCGGTCGGCCGCGGAGACGTTCATGCCGTGTTCGCGCAACCGGCGCAGTCGGGTGGCCCAGTCCGGATCGTCCACGGTGACCATCCCGCCCTCGCCGGTCGTCAGTAACTTTCGCGGATGGAACGACCAGGCCGAGATCGTGGCGCCGGAGCCGACCGGCTGCCCGTATGCCGTCGACCCGGCGGCGCAGGCGGCGTCCTCGATCAGTGGCACCCCCCAGCGGTCGGCGGCGCCCCGCAGTGCGGCGACGTCGAAGGGTACGCCGCCCTGGTGCACCGCGATCACGGCCCGGGTCCGCGGGGTGCGCACGGCGTCGATCGTCGCCACCGTCAGATTGCCGGTGCTGACCTCGACGTCGGCGAAGACCGGGGTGGCTCCGACGTAACGCACCGCGTTGGCGGTGGCGATGAACGAGAACGAGGGTACGATCACCTCGTCGCCCGGGCCGATCTCAAGGACGACCAACGCCAGATGGAGCGCGGCGGTGCAGGAGCTGACCGCCACGCCGTGGCCGGCACCCACCAGGGCGGCGAACTCCTGCTCGAACCGGGCCACCCGCGGCCCCTGGGCCACCCAGCCCGACCGGACCGCGTCGGCGGCGGCCTGCGCCTCGTCCTCGCCGAGTCGGGGGATCATGACCGGGATCCGGGAGGCTCTCATTTCTCGGCCCGCCACCAGTCGACCAGCCCCTGGAGCCCCTCGTGCAGGCCGATCTCGGCGCGGAAGCCGAGTTTCTGCGCGGCGGCCGTGGTGTCTGCCAGCCGACGAGTGACCCCGTTGAACGCCCGTGGCGGCCCGAAGTTGGGGGCGAGGTCGGACTTCATCACGTCGCTTAGCGCCTGGGCCAGATCCCGAAGACTGGTCTCGTTGCCGCTGGCGATGTTGAACACCTCGTCGGTGACGTCCGCCTGCGCCGCCAGGATGTTGGCCCGGGCGATGTCGGCGACGTGCACGAAGTCCATCGTCTGCAGGCCGTCGCCCAGGATGAGCGGGGGGACCCCCGATTCGATCCGCTCCATCCAGCGGATGAGGACCTCCGTGTAGAGGCCGTGGATGTCCATCCGGGGCCCGTACACGTTGAAGTAGCGCAGGGCGACGTAGTCAAGGCCGTACATGCTGTGGAAGCTGCGCAGCATGCCCTCGTTGAACGCCTTCGCGGCACCGTAGAAGGTGTCGTTGTGGTAGGGATGGTGTCGCTCATTGGTCGGGAACTCGTCGGCGAGCCCGTAGACGGAGGCCGATGAGGACAGGATCACCTTGCGGACCTGGGCGGCGGCCGCCGCCTCCAGTACGTTGAAGGTGCCGTCGACCAGCACCTCGTTGGCCAGCCGCGGCTCCTCGGTGCATTGAGTGATGCGGATGGCGGCGAGGTGAAAGACCAGGTCCATGCCCCGGGTCAGCTCGTGGACCAGCGCGACGTCGCGGATGTCGCCCTCGACGGGTCGGACACTGCCGTGCGGCAAGGCTCGGGCGAGGTTCTCCCGCCGGCCACGGACGAAGTTGTCCAGGACGACGACCTCGGCCGCCCCTCCGGCGACCAGTTGGTCGACGACGTGCGAACCGATGGTGCCCGCTCCACCGGTGACCAGGGCGCGTGCCCCGGCGATAGCAACCGCACTCATGCCTCAATCCATTCGTTGATCTTGACCACTTTTCCGCCGTCGGCGAGGCTGCGAGAGGCAGCCTCCAGGACCGCCATCACCCGCAGGCCGGCCCGACCGTCGGTCAGGGCGGGCCGGCCGCTGCGGATCGAGCGGGCGTACTCATCGACCATGGTGCGCAGCGCCTCTCGCTCGGTCAGCGCCGGGGCAACCATGTCGCCGGAGCGGTACGACACCAACATGTCCCGGCGCTGCTCGTCGCCGAGTTCCTCGGCCGAGGCCACGTCGACGCCGCGGTCGAAAATCGAGAGTCGCTGGCTGGGGTTGAGGTCGTCCCAGACGAGCGTTCGCTTCGACCCGCCGATGATGGCGGTTCGGATCTTGACGGGGGAGAGCCAGTTGACGTGGATGTGGGCGATCGCGCCGGTGTTGAGGTGCAGCGTCAAGTAGGCGACGCAGGCCCGGCCCGCCCCGATCCGGTCCGCTCCGTGGGCCGCCACGGAGACCGGCGCCACTTCCTTCGGCAGGATGAAGTCGAGAATCGACAGGTCGTGCGGTGCCAGGTCCCACATCACGTCGATGTCGCGCTGGACCAGGCCCAGATTGATCCGTACGGAGTCGAGGTACTGCAACTCGCCCAGTTCCCCGCCGTGCAGCAGTTCGCGGATGTGCAGCACCGCGGGCGTGTAGCAGTAGGTGTGGTCGCACATCAGCGACAGTCCCCTGCGTTCCGCCTCCGCCACCAGCGCCCGCCCCTGCTCGACGCTGGCCGCCAGTGGCTTCTCCACGAGCACGTGTTTGCCGGCCCGCAGCGCCGCCATCGCCACCTCTAGGTGGGTGCCGGCGGGAGTGGCGACGGCCACCGCGTGCACCGTGTCGTCGGCCAGCACGGCGGCGAGGTTGTCGGTGGCCTGGACGGTCGAGTACTCGCCGAGCACCCGTTGGGCACGCCGGACCTCGAGGTCGCAGAGCCAGCGCAGCCGGAACTCGGGGGAGGATTGGAAGTTGCGGACGAGATTCGGCCCCCAGTAACCGGCGCCGATCACGGCCACGCCGATCGGTTCCTCGGCGGCATCGGGCGATGAGTTCACGGATTTCCGTTTCGCTAGTCAGAAGCGGACGCATTCGGTTGAGCGGGGAGTTAGTGGGGACGTCCATTCGGCAAGCTACCGAGGTCGTCGTCCGGTGCGCCAGCACCGATCCGGAATTCCGGCGGTGCCGCCGGGGTCGACCGGTCCGTTTGGTTTGTCGGCCCTCCTCGAATGGGCCCTTCTGCGGCACTGGGTCGGCTTTCTGACATTGGCCTTGCTGTCGGCCGTCTACGGTTTCCAATTCACAAAAAAGATCACGCACTGGGGAGGGAACGAGAGACGGCCGGCTGCGTTGCGCCGGTCTCGATCGGCCGGCAACCTGTCGTCGAGCAGCAGCCGCCGCCTCGGCCGCGGCGTCCCGGCCACCGGCTGGAACAGCCGGGGAACTACCCTCGCCTGCGTGAACTGGCTGGAACTCGTCGGCTGGGCCGGCTCCGCGCTGCTGGTCTGGTCGCTGCTGCAGACGCGCATCCTGCGGCTGCGCGCTCTCAACCTGCTCGGCTGCTTCATCCTGATCGGCTACAACGCCACCGTGCGGGTGTGGCCCATGGTCGGGCTGAACGTGGTGCTGGCTGTGATCAACATCTGGTACCTGCGGAAGATGCTGGCCACCCGGCACGACGAGGAGACCTACCAGGTCGTCGAGGTCGGCGTCGACGACCAGTTCCTCGCCCACACGCTGCGGGTGCACGGCGCCGACATCGCCCGGTTCAACCCCGGCTTCCACTGGCCGCTCGGCACCGCGGCCGAGCGTTCGGCGTTCCTGGTGGTCCGCGCGGACGAGGTGGTCGGGGTGGTGCTCTCCCACGCCGAGCCCGGCGGCGTGGCCCAGATCGACCTCGACTACGTCACCCAGCGGTTCCGTGACTTCACCCCGGGGGAGTTCGTCTACCGGCGCAGCCGCCTCTTCACCGACCGGGGCTTCCGCCGGGTGGTCAGCCCGCCCGGCATGGTCGCCCCCTACTACCACCGGCTCGGCTTCCGCCCGGAGGGCGACGCGTACGTGCTGGACCTGCCGGTCGGCGAGCGGGCGTAGCCCCGGTCACCCGGACGGCGGAGGCAGGATTCACCACCCGGTCCGCGGGGCACTGATGCGCGTACGCCGGCGGGGCCTCCGCCCGGCGGCGCCGGTCGGCGTGGTCCGTGCGAGGGAGAACCGGGCGTGCAGAGCTACTGGAGCCAGCTGGCCTTGGTCGGAGTCCTGGTCGTCCTGAACGCCCTCTTCGCCGGCAGCGAGATGGCCCTGGTCTCGCTGCGGGACAGCCAGATCCAGCGGCTGGAGCGCACCAGTCGGGCCGGCCGGGTGCTGGCCCGCCTCGCCACCGACCCGAACCGCTTCCTGGCCACCATCCAGATCGGCATCACGCTGGCCGGCTTCCTGGCCTCGGCCGCCGCCGCGGTCTCGCTGGCCCGGCCGCTGGTGCCGCTGCTGGGCGCGCTCGGCGGCGCCGCCGAACCGGTCGCCATCGTGGTGGTCACCCTGGCGCTGACCTTCGTCACCCTGGTCTTCGGCGAGCTGGCCCCGAAGCGGATCGCCATGCAGGTGCCCGAGCGGTGGTCGCTGCTCGTCGCCCGCCCGCTGGACCTGCTCGCCTCCCTCACCCGGCCGGCCGTCTGGGCCCTCGGCGCCACCAGCGACCTGGTCGTCCGGCTGGTCGGGCTGAACCCGCAACCGCAGCGCGACGAGATCAGCCCGGACGAGCTGCGCGACATCGTGGCCGGCAACCACGGCTTCACCAAGGAGCAGCAGACCATCATCGCCGGCGCGGTGGAGATCGCCGACCGGCAGCTGCGGGCCGTGCTGGTGCCCCGGTTGCAGGTCTTCACGCTGGACAGCGGGACGACCGCGGAGGCCGCCCGGCTGGTGCTCGCCGCGTCCGGGCACTCCCGGGCACCGGTGGTGCGCCACGGCGGCCTCGACGACGCGGTCGGGGTGATCCACCTGCGGGACCTGGTCGGCGTACCGGACGACCGGCCGATCGACGAGCGCGTCCGCCCGCCGATGCTGCTGCCGGACTCGCTGCCGGTGGTCGACGCGCTGCGCCAGTTCAAGGCGGAACGCCAGCACATCGCCCTGGTGGTGGACGAGCGCGGCGCGGTCGACGGGATCGTCACCCTGGAGGACATCCTCGAGGAGATCGTCGGCGAGATCTACGACGAGACCGACCGGGACGTGCGCTCGGTGCGCACCGAGCCGGACGGCGCGCTGCTGCTGCCCGGCACCTTCCCGGTGCACGACCTGCCGGACGTCGGTGTCGAACTGCCCGGCCGCCCCGACGGCGACTACACCACCGTCGCCGGGCTGGTGCTCGCCTGCCTCGGGCACATTCCCACGGTGGCGGGGGAGAGCGTCACCGTCGACGGCTGGGACCTCGTGGTCACCCGGATCGCGCATCGCGCCATCACCGAGGTGCGGGCGCGCCGCCAGGCCGAGCCCGGCGGTGACGACCCGGATCCGGACGCCGAGCCGGTGCTGGACCGGGCGGGTGGCTGACCGGTCCACGCGCCGGCGGGCGGCCGCTCCCGGCAGCCCGGCCGGTCGCCGTCGCGACCGTCAGGCGGGGTAGAGGTTCTGCAGCCGGACCTGGCCGCGGGCCACCAGCCGGGCGTCGGCGTCGGTGATCTCCACCTGCCACAGCTGCTGGCTGCGGCCCCGGTGCACCGGGGTGCCCACCGCGGTCAGCTCGCCGCTGCGCACCGCGCGCAGGAAGTCGGTCTGGTTCGACACGCCGACCACCTGGCCGCGGTCCGCCAGCCAGAGGGCGGCGCCCACGCTGGCCGCGGTCTCCACCACCGAGCAGTACACCCCGCCGTGCTGGATGCCGTACGGCTGGTGCAGCTCGGGGCGGACCTGCCAGCGGATGACCACCCGGTCGCCGGTCACCTCGTCGAACCTCAGGCCGAGCAGGGCGACGAAGCCGCCCGCCACCTCCGTCGTCTCCACGCAGCCCTCCTCGATCATGAAAGCGCCAGCGTATCCGGCGCCGAGTCGCAAACCCGGTACGGGTCGACGCCCGGGATGGGGGAGAATCGGTGACCGTGACCGACACCAGCCTCCCGCCACCCGGGCGGGACTCCCTGACCGAAGACCTGCGGTGGCGTGGCCTGATCCACGACTCCACCGGCCTCGACGAGCTGCGCCCGCTGCTCGACGGCCCCGGAGCCGCCTTCTATGTGGGCTTCGACCCCACCGCGCCCAGCCTGCACGTCGGCCACCTCATGCAGGTCACCACGGCACGCCGGCTCCAGCTCGCCGGGCACCGCCCGCTGCTGCTGGTGGGCGGGGCGACCGGCCAGATCGGTGATCCGAAGGAGAGCGCGGAGCGCACGCTCAACCCGCCGGAGGTGGTCGCCGGCTGGGTGGCTCGGATCCGCGACCAGCTCGCCCCGTTCGTCTCGTACACCGGAGAGAACGCTGCGCAACTGGTCAACAACCTGGACTGGACCGGCGAGATGTCGGTGGTCGAGTTCCTCCGTGATGTCGGCAAGCACTTCCCGGTGAACAAGATGCTCGCCCGGGAGGTGGTCAAGGCGCGGCTGGACAGCGGCATCAGCTTCACCGAGTTCAGCTACCAGCTGCTGCAGGCGAACGACTTCTTCGAGCTGCACCGTCGACACGGCTGCCAGCTCCAGTTCGGCGGCTCCGACCAGTGGGGCAACATCACCGCCGGGGTCGACTACGTGCGCCGCCGGGGCGCCGGCCCGGTGCAGGCGTTCACCACCCCGCTGGTCACCAAGTCGGACGGCACGAAGTTCGGCAAGACCGAGGGCGGCGCGATCTGGCTCGACCCGGAGATGACCAGCCCGTACGCCTTCTACCAGTTCTGGGTGAACGTCGACGACCGGGACGTGAACCGGTACCTGCGGTTCTTCAGCTTCCGCTCCCGCGAGGAGCTGGAGGCGCTGGAAAAGGAGACCGCGGAGCGGCCGGCGGCGCGGCTGGCCCAGCGGGCGCTCGCCGAGGAGCTGACCTCACTGGTGCACGGCGAGCGGGAGATGGCCCAGGCGGTCGCCGCGAGCCAGGCGCTCTTCGGCCGAGGCTCGCTGGCGGAGCTCACCCCGGCCACGCTGCGTGCCGCGCTGACCGAGGCGGGCCTGGTCCACGTCGGCGGCGAGCTGCCCGATGTGGCGGCGCTGCTGCGTGAGTCCGGGCTGGTGCCGAGCCACAAGGAGGCGCGGCGGGTGATCGCCGAGGGCGGCGCCTACGTGAACAACAACCGGGTGACCGACGTCGACGCGGTGGTATCGCCGGAGGACCTGCTGCACGGCCGGTACCTCGTGCTGCGCCGCGGCAAGCGGTCCTTCGCCGGGGTCGAGGTGGAGAGATAGCCGTACGTCGACGGTGTGACGGGGGACGCGCCCGGCGGATTTGACGATCAATCCGCCGGGCGCGTAACTTTCTCTCTGTCAGCGCGGAACGGACGAAACGGGCGAAAGTCCAAAGGCCGGAGCGCGGGAACAACCTCAGGGTCCGATGGGTTGAACTCATCGTGAGCCTGGACCGGGCGGTGCCCCGGATTCGCCGCGAGGCGGATTTGGTGAGGCGGAACCGACCGGGTATGGTTGACGACCGGCAGGGCACCGGGCGAGCTAGCGGGAAACCGCGGCGGCCGGCCTGCCGAAATCCACGATCGGAACGGCGTGAGCCGGGCTGTTTGTGGTGCCCGGAGAATGGGTGGAAAGCATGGCAAACCGCGAAACACCGGTTTGACACGGCGGAAACCACCGGGTAACGTAGTAAAAGTGCCCGGCGCGGGAGCGGCGGGTGGGACAGCCCCGGATGGGGGCCTCACGGTGTGGGGTTTCCGGATGGTGTGTGGTTGTTCTTTGAGAACTCAACAGGGTGCTTGATAAGCCAGTGCCAATTTGATTTATACCCCGGA
>NZ_JBRIQN010000019.1:0-134105 GCF_052981855.1 Micromonospora sp. LZ34 | reverse complement strand
TCCGATCTGGCCCCCGGCGGAGCCGTCCGCGGCCGGCCCGGCGGCTGCCGCGCCGCCCCCGCCGGCGGCGTCCGGGGACCGCCGGGCGGTGGACGCTCCCGGTCCGCGGCAGCCGGCCCTGGACGGTCCGACCCTGCGCCAGCCGGTGATCGAGACGCCGAGGTCCCGGACTCCGGAGGAAGCACGCCGGTTCATGTCGGCGTTGCAGGCCGGCACCGCCCGGGGCCGCCGGGCGGCGACCGAGGGCGGCGATCCGGGCCGCGGTACGACCGGACCTTCCGCCGGATCGACCGGCGGTGCGGCCGAGCCCGCCGGTGCTGCGGCCGGACCGGCTGCCGCCGCCGAGCCCGTACGGCCGGCCGGCGACGCTCCGGCCGCCGGTGACGCCGCCCAGCCCGCCGGGTCGGCGGCCACCGAAACCCCTGACCGCGACTGAGAGGGACGCCTGATGCTGCAGCCGACGAGGCAGAGTGCCGATCTCGACTGGTTGCTCGACGAGTTGGTGGACCGGGTGCCGCCCGCCCGCGAGGCGGTGGTGCTGTCGGCGGACGGGCTGTTGCTCGGCTCCTCCGCCGGGCTGGATCGGGCGGACGCCGAGCACCTGTGCGCGCTGGCCTCCGGCCTGTCCAGCCTGGCCCGGGGGGCGAGCCGGCACGTGGCGGGCGGGCCGGTCCGGCAGACCGTGGTGGAGATGGAGTCCGCGTACCTGCTCGTCACCGCGGCCGGACAGGGCGCGTGCCTGGCCGTGGTCAGCGAGGCGGACGCCGACATCGGCCTGGTGGCGTACGAGATGGCGATGCTGGTGACCCGGGTGGGCGAGAACCTGACCGCCCCGGCCCGGTTGGCGACGGGTGCGGCCGATGCGAACTGAGTCGCCCGGGCCGCAGCACGAGTGGCTGGACGACGACGCCGGCCCCGTCGTACGCCCCTACACCCTCACCGGCGGGCGGGTCCGCTCCGCCGCCGACGGCTTCGACCTGGTCGCGTTCGTGCTGGCCCAGCCCGGTGCCGACGTCGACGCCCATCCGGAACTGCAACCGGAGCACCGCCGCCTGGTCGGGCTGGCCGGCCGGCCGGTGCCGGTGGCGGAGCTGGCGGCCGACCTCGACCTCGCGGTCGGCGTGGTCCGGGTGCTGCTCGGCGACCTCCTGGCCCGGGGAATGGTCGCCGTGCACCAGCCGCCGCGCACCACCACGTACCTGCCCGACGACGACATCCTCAAGGCGGTGGTCAGTGGACTCCGTGCGCTATGACGGTGAGCGGGCCCGGATCCCGCTCGCCCTGAAGATCCTCATCGCCGGGGGCTTCGGAGCCGGCAAGACGACGCTGGTCAGCGCCCTGAGCGAGGTACGGCCGCTGCAGACCGAGGAGGTGTTGACCGGCGCCGGGATCGGCACCGACGACATCTCCGGGGTGGAGACCAAGTCGACCACCACCGTGGCGATGGACTTCGGCCGGATCACCATCAACGAGGACCTCCAGGTCTACCTCTTCGGCACCCCCGGCCAGGACCGCTTCTGGTTCCTCTGGGACGAGCTGGCGTTCGGGGCGCTCGGCGCGGTGGTGCTCGCCGACACCCGGCGACTGGCCGACTGCTTCCCGTCGATCGACTACTTCGAGCAGCGCGGGATCCCGTTCGTGGTCGGGGTGAACTGCTTCGACGGCTCCCGCCGGTTCAGCCTGGAGACCGTACGCCAGGCCCTCGATCTGGACCCCGAGGTGCCGCTGGTGCTCTGCGACGCCCGGGACCGGCAGTCCGCCAAGCTCGTGCTGATCGCGCTGGTCGAGCACGTGGCCCGGCAGCGCGGCGAGCCGGTGCCCGCGGCCTGACCCGGCGGGCTCACCGGGCCGCCCGGCCCGGGCGGGGAAACGGGAGGGGCGAATCAGGGCCAAGGGTCCGGCATTCCGGGAAGCCTCTGGTTGGATCGACGCAGGAGCGGGCGGAGGGTGGATCCGGTGACAGGTCAGGACGCGATCGTCCACATCGGCGGCTACACGGAGCACAGCGGCGGCCGGGCCACGGGCATCGTGGCGGCCCGGCGGGACCCGGACTCCGGCGCGCTCACCCCGCTGGGCACGGTCGCGGTCACCGCGTCGCCGTCCTTCCTGGTGCGGCATCCGGCCCTGCCCGTCCTCTACGCCGTCAACGAGCTGTCCATCGGTGAGGTCAGTGCCTGGCGGGTGGAGCCGGACGGCGGGCTCAGCCCGCTCGGCTCCCGGCTCAGCGGCGGCACCGAGCCCTGCCACCTGGCGGTCGCCCCGGACGGCCGGCACCTGTTCGTGGCGAACTACGGCGACGGCAGCGTGGCGGTGCTCCCGCTCGACCCGCAGGGGGTGCTCGGCGAGCGCACCGACCTGGTGCAGCACCAGGGGCACGGCGCGGACCCGGAGCGCCAGGACCGGGCGCACGCCCACATGGTCTCGCCGGACCCGGGGCGGGGGCCGCTGCTCGCGGTCGACCTGGGCACCGACTCGGTCTACCGGTACGACCTGGACGCCGCCACCGGCCGGCTGGTGCCCCGGGCGCCCCGGGTGCGTACCCACGCCGGGGCCGGCCCCCGGCACCTGGCCCGGCATCCGGACGGCCGACGCTGCTACCTGGTGGGTGAGTTGGACGCCTCGGTCACCACCTACGAGCTGATCGGCGGCGCGCTGCACCAGCGGGGCCGGACCGACGCCAGCGAGCGGGCCGGGCACGTGCAGCCCTCGGAGGTCGCGGTCGGGCCGGACGGGCGCTTCCTGTACGTCGCCAACCGGGGGGTGGGCACCGTCTCGGTCTTCTCCCTCGCCGGCGAGCTGCCGGAGCCGGTCGCCGAGGTGGACACCGGCGGGGAGTGGCCGCGGCACTTCGCGCTGACCGGGGCGCACCTCTACGTGGCCGACGAGCGGGCCGACATGATCCGGGTGTTCCGGGTCGATCCGACCACCGGCGTGCCGAGCCCCGTGGGCGAGCCGGTGCCGGTGTCGAGCCCCACCTGCGTCCTGCCCTGAACCACCGGAAACCCTGACGCGGCAACGCCTTGAGGCTGACCCATCACTCAGAGTCGCAAAACGGCGATCAACTGTTTCTCCTCCGTAACTTTCGTCCGAACGGTTATGGCAGTACCTCCTTGAAATACGCAAGATGGTCTGCGTGTCAGCAGGCCGCCATCGCATGCGTTCAAACCTCACCGGAGCCGTCGCCGCAGCAGCGGTCGGCGTTCTCGTCGTCACCGGGGGAGGTTGGTTCGGCTATCAGCAGCTCTCCGGGCCGGACTGCTCGGGCAGGATCGAGCTCTCCGTCGCGGTGGCGTCCGAACTCGCCCCCGCCGTCAGCGGCGCCGCCGACAAGTGGGTCGAGGACGGGGCGGCGGTCGGTGGCACCTGCATCGCGGTGACGGTGTCGGCCTCCGACCCGGTCGAGGTGGCCGCCACGGTGGCCGCCAAGCACGGCGCCGTGCTGGCCGGAGTCGGCCAGGCCAGCGGCACCGCGGTCAGTCCGGACGTCTGGATCCCGGATTCCTCCACCTGGCTGGCCCGGCTGCAGGACGGCGGCGCGGCCGCCTTCGACCCGGCCAACGGCGCGTCCATCGCGCGCAGCCCGGTGGTCGTGGCGATGCCCGAGCCGATCGCCTCCCGGCTGGGCTGGCCGGAGAAGAAGCTGTCCTGGAACAACCTGCTCGCCCAGTTGAAGAGCGACCGGCCGCTGAACACCGGGATCGTCGAGCCCACCACCGACGCCGCCGGGCTCTCGGGGCTGCTCTCGCTGACCGCCGCGGCCGCGGCCGCCGGGGGACCGGACGCGCAGCGGGACACCGTCGGCGCGCTGCGCGCGTTGGCCAACAGCCGCTCGAAGCTCCGCCAGGACCTGCTCGCCCGGTTTCCGACCTCCGCGGATCCGACGGCGATCGCCAGCGGCCTCGGCGCCGCGCCGCTCTCCGAAGAGGACGTGATCGCCTACAACAGCAAGAAGCCGCCGGTTCCGCTGGCGGCGCTCTACCTGGAGCCGGCGCCGATGCCGCTGGACTACCCGTACGCGGTGCTGCCCGGCATCGAGCCGGCCAAGGCGGCCGCGGCCCGGGTGCTCTTCGAGGTGCTCACCACGCCCGGCTTCCGTAACCGGCTGGCGGCGCAGTCGCTGCGCGCCCCGGACGGCAACTGGGGCCAGGGCTTCGCCGCGCCGGCGGGCGCGCCCAGCCCGGCCGGTGGCGCGTCGGCGCCCCCGGCCGCCGGCGGCAGCGCCGCCGGCGGGCTGGACGCGGCCGCGATCGGCAACGCCGTCTCCAGCTGGTCGATCGCCACCCAGTCCGGCCGGATGCTGGCCGTCATCGACGTCTCCGGCTCGATGAAGGCCGAGGTGCCCAGCGCCAACGGCGCCACCCGGCAGCAGGTCACCGTCGAGGCGGCGCGCCGTGGCCTGACCCTCTTCGACGACTCCTGGTCGATCGGGCTCTGGACCTTCTCCACCAACCTGGACGGTGCGCGCGACTACCGGCAACTGGTCCCGATCGGCCGGCTGTCGAACACGCGGGGACAGCTCGAGCAGTCGCTCAGCAATGTCAAGTCCTCCAAGGGCGACACCGGCCTCTACGACACGATGCTCGCCGCTTACGAGGAAGTCCAGGAGCGCTGGGAGCCGGGTCGGGTGAACTCGATCGTGCTCTTCACCGACGGCAAGAACGAGGACGCCAACGGCATCTCCCAGCAGAAGCTGCTCTCCGAGCTCAACAAGATCAAGGACGCGGAGCGCCCGATCCAGGTCGTGATCATCGGCATCGGCAACGAGGTCAGCAAGGCCGAGCTGGAATCCATCACGAAGGTCACCGGCGGCGGCGCGTTCGTCACCGAGGACCCGACCAAGATCGGCGAGATCTTCCTCAAGGCGATCGCGCTGCGCAAGGCGCCCGCCTGACCCCTCCGGCAGCCTGAAAAGGGCCCGTCGTACCGCTGTATCCGGTACGCCGGGCCCTTTTCCGTCCGCGGCCGGTCGGGAAAAGTGACGGCAATACGTCGGAAGCAATCGGCCACCATAGTTGTCGGGGCAGGATGTCGTCGTGCTCCCGGCACCGCCGGTCCCGCGATCCGGGCCGGCCGCGACCGGAGCCGTCGGCGAGCGAGTGGGAGGGCCGGTGACCTCAGCGACGCTGTTGACCCCCGCCCGGACGCCGCCGCGACCGGACGGCCCGCCGTACGGCCTGGTGGCCCGCGCCGACGAGCGGGCCTACGCCCGGGTCCTGGTGGTGCTCGACGCCACCATCCTGACCGTCGCGGTGCTGGTCGGCTACGTCGCCCGGTTCGGCGAGGAGACCCCGAGCGGGTCCAAGATCCCGTACGTGCTGGTGGCGCCCGGGCTGGTGCTCGCCTGGCTGGTCTCGCTCAAGGCGCTCGGCTGCTACGACGACCGGGTGCTCGGCTACGGCGCGGACGAGTACCGGCGGGTCAGCGCGGCCAGCCTGCGGCTGGCCGGCGGGATCGCGATCGCCGGCTACATCGCCGACGTCGGCGTCTCCCGTGGTTTCCTCGCCATCTCCTTCGCGGTGGGCACGCTCGGGCTCGAGGTGGCCCGGTTCGCCGCCCGCAAGCGGCTGCACCGCGCCCGGTCCCGGGGTGCCGGCTGGTCGCGCAAGGTGCTGGTGGTCGGCGACACCGCGCACGTGCTGGAGCTGGTGCACACGCTGCGCCGCGAGCCGTACGCCGGCTACCAGGTGGTCGGCGCCTGCATCCCGGACGCGCTGCTGGCCCCGGTCGCGCAGCGGCTGGGCGACGTGCCGGTGGTCGGCTCGTTGCGGGGCATCCCCGAGGCGGCCACCGCGATCGGCGCGGACACCGTCGCGATCACCGCCTCCGGCGAACTGACCGCCACCCGGCTGCGCCGACTAGGGTGGCAGCTGGAGGGCACCGGCGTCGACCTGGTGGTCGCCCCGGCGCTGACCGACGTGGCCGGCCCGCGCATCCACACCCGGCCGGTGGCCGGGCTGCCGCTGATCCACGTCGAGGCGCCCGAGTTCCGGGGCGCCCGGAAGCTGGTCAAGGGTTTCGTCGACCGGGCCGCCGCCTCGCTGGCCGTGGCGCTGCTGCTGCCGCTGCTGGCGGCCGTCGCGCTGGCCATCCGGCTGGACAGCCGGGGGCCGGTGCTGTTCCGGCAGACCCGGGTCGGCCTCGGCGGCCGGGAGTTCGGCGTGTTCAAGTTCCGCACCATGGTGGTGAACGCGGACGCCCTGCGGGCCGAACTGGCCGCCCGGAACGAGACCGACGGGCTGATGTTCAAGATCCGCGACGACCCCCGGGTCACCCGGATCGGCCGGCTGCTGCGCAAGTGGTCGCTGGACGAACTGCCGCAGCTGGTCAACGTCCTGCTGGGGCAGATGAGCCTGGTCGGCCCCCGCCCGCCGCTGCCCTCCGAGGTGGCCCGCTACGACGGCGACGTGGCCCGCCGGCTGCTGGTCAAGCCCGGCATGACGGGGCTCTGGCAGGTCAGCGGCCGGTCCGACCTGAGCTGGGAGGACGGCATCCGGCTGGACCTCTACTACGTGGAGAACTGGTCGCTCGCGGCGGACCTGACGATCCTCTGGAAGACCTTTGGCGCGGTGCTGCGCGGGCGCGGAGCGTACTGACCGCCCGGCGGCGGGTCACGGCTGCGGGCCGGTCCAGTCCAGGCAGACCACCACGGCGTCGTCCACCAGGTCGCCGGCCACGAACGCCCGCAGGTCGCCGATGAGCGAGCGGACCGCGTCCAGCGGCTCCATCGGGCCGGTCCGGCGCAGGAACCGGTCCAGCGCGGTCTCGCCGTACCGGACGTCCTGCCCGGTCGCGTCGATCACCCCGTCGCTGACCACGAAGAGCCGGTCCCCGCGGCGCAGCTGCAGGTACTGCTCTCGGTAGTCGGTCGCTTCGAACATGCCGAGCGGGAACTGCTCCTCCAGCGGCTGCTCGGTCACCTCGCCGTCGCGGACCAGCACCAGCCGGGGCGAGCCGGCGTCGACCGCCGTGACCACCCCGGTCCGCAGGTCGAGCTGCATCAGCAGGACGGCCAGGTGCTGGTTGCCCCGGTGCAGGTCGTAGATGGCCTGGTCGGCCAGCGCGGCCTGGTCGGCCAGGCCCAGCCCGGCCCGCCGGGCGTTGCGCAGCGCGTGGGTGGCGAGGGTGGTCAGCATCGCCGCGGCGACGCCCTCACCGGAGCCGTTGATGGTCGCCAGCCAGACCCGGTCGCCGTCGTCGGACCAGTCGAAGCTGTCGCCGCGCACCGCGTACGCCGGCTCCAACTGCCCGGCCAGGCTGAACGCGGGGCGGGTGCGGCTGCGGCCGGGCAGCATGTCCCACTGCATCTCGGCGGCGAGGGTGAGCCGCCGGCTGCGCCGGGCGGTCCGGTACACGTCCGTACCCGCCGAGACGGCGGCCAACTCGTGGGCCAGCGCGGTGGCGATCTCGGTCAGCTCGTCGAGCACGGCCGGATCGTCCGGCACCGGGGTGACCCGCAGCACCCCGCGCCGTTCCCCGCGCATCGACACCGGCAGGTAGCCGACCCGGTCGACGACGACCGGCGTCTGGTGGTCGAAGCAGCGCCACGCCGGATGCCCCGGCCCGGTGACCGCTTCCCCGTCGTGCAGTGGCAGCAGCGTGGCGAGCCGGTAGTCGACCTGGAGCAGCTCGGTGCCGGTGACTCCGTACGACCCGGCGAGCACGGCGGCTAGCCGGTCCACCAGCAGGTCGGCGGGCGACTCGACGAGGGTGCTCCGTGCCTGGTTGACCGGTTCGCTCATCGTCGCTCCTATCACAAGCCCAAAGACCAGCCGAGGCGGAGTAGTCTCGGGCCCACCATGGCGGAACTGCACGGTCCACCGGGACCCGACACGAGTATGGCTGCCGAGCTGGACGCGGCGGCCGGTGCCCTGCTGACCGTGTGGGAGGCTTCGCGCGAACGGACGACGAGCCGGATCTCCGGGGCCCAGCTGCGCGCCGTGATGGTGGTCGAGCAGCAGGACGGGATCAACCTGCGCCGGCTCGCCACCGGCCTGGACATGCTGCTCTCCTCGGCCAGCCGGCTCTGCGACCGGCTGGTCGCCGCCGGCCTGCTGGAGCGCGAGCCTGGCCGGTTCGACCGCCGGGAGATCTCGCTGCACCTCACCCCGGAGGCCCGCCGGCTCCTCGCCGAGTTGCGGGACGACCGCCGGCAGCAGCTCGCCGCGATCCTCGCGGACATGACGCCGGCCGGTCGGCAGGCCCTGCTGGCCGGGATGCGGGAGTTCGACGAGGCGGCCCGCCGGCGGGACGCCTCGGTCCGCTCCGTCGAGCCGGTCGGGCCCTGGTCGCCCGAGGCCGGCACGGCCGAGCAGGCGGCGCCGCCGGAGTGGCCGGCGGACGAGCAGTCGGTGGCCCGGACGGCCTGACCGCCGGCCCCCCGAACCCGGGCGCGGGCCCGTTTTCGGGCCGGCCGACCGGGCGGTCCCGGCGGCCGCCGGGGCGGATCAGCCGGCGTCCGCCGCCGCGACGGCGACCATGGCGATGTCGTCCTGGCTCTGCCCGGCCAGCCACTCGTCGACCAGCCGGAGCAGCCGGTCTACCAGCGCCGCCGGGGGCAGGCCGGCCGCCGCGCCGAGCGTCTCGCGCAACCGCCGCTCACCGAACAGCTCGCCGCCCGCCGGCCCGCCGCGCGCCCCGGTCACCCCGTCGGTGTACGCGAGCAGCAGTTCGCCCGGGGCGAGCCGGATCTCGGTCGCGGTGAACCGGGCGGCCACCAGGGCCCCCACCGGCGTCCCGCCGACCCGGACCGCGCCCACCGTGCCGTCGGCCCGCACCACCAGCGGGTGCGGGTGGCCGCCGCCGGCGACCCGGACCCGCACGCCGCCGTCCGGCTCGGCGTCGACGGTGCCGAGCAGCAGCGTGGTGAACTGGCTGCGCCGGGCGGCCTCCGGGGTGTCGAGCAGCGCGCGGTCCAGCAACCGGATCAGCTCCAGCGGCCGTCGCTCCACCAGCCGGAGCGTCTGCAGCGACTGGCGGACCCGGCCGGTGAGCACGGCGGCGCCGACGCCGCGGCCGCTGACGTCGCCGAGGGCGAACAGCGCGCCCGGACCGACGCGGGAGACGTCGTAGAAGTCACCGCCGATGCGCAGCCGGTCGCCGGCGGCCCGGTAGCCGCCGGCCAGGGTGACGCCGGGCACCACGGGCAGCTCGGGCGGGAGCAGGTTCTGCTCGAGCACCCGGGCCAGGTGGGCCTGCTCGCCGTAGAGTTCGGCGGCGCCCACGGCGGCGCCGGCCCGCGCGGCGTACTCCCGGGCCAGCTCGCCGTCGCGCCGGTCGAAACCGGCCCGGCCGGCCCGGCGTACCAGGACGAGGGCGCCGGCCGGGCGGCCGGGGCCGGGCATCGCGCAGACCAGCACTGGACCGGGCCGGCCGAAGGCGGGCGGGAGCAGGTCCGCGAGCGCGGTCAGCTCGGCGTCCCGCCACGGGTCGGGCTCGGCACCGCCGGCCGGCGCCGTCGACTCGGCGTGCGGCCAGGGCGCGGTCCCGCCGTTCAGCGCGTCCGACACGCGGGGCAGCCCGGTCAGGTCGGCCGGCGCCGGGCCGTCGGTGGGGGTCGGGTCGCCGTCGGCGTACCGGATCCAGCGCGGCCGCTGGTCGGCCGGGAACGGCGGCCGGTGCAGCACCAGGGCCAGGTCGGCGAGGTAGGGCACGGGCAGGGTCGCGGCGGCGCGCAGCGTCTGGTCGCGGTGCAACGAGAGCCCGAGGTGGCTGCCGGCCCGGGCCAGGAAGTCCGTCCGGGAGCGTTCGGCGCGCAGCGCCTCGGCCCGGGCCTGCTCCTCGGTGACGTCCCGCACGTACCAGGCGCACCGGCCGTCGGCGAGCGCCCGCCGGGTGCCGCGCAGCCGCCGCCCGTGGTGCTCGGTGTCGAAGCCGTCAGCCCCGTCCCCGGCGGCCGTGGCCAGCGCCGGCACGGCGCAGCGGGTCAGGTCGGTGCCGGGGGAGACCTCGGGCAGCAGGTCGGCGGCGAGCGCGTTGGCCAGCGCCACCACCTGGCCGGGACCGGTGGTGAGCACCGCCTCGGCCAGCCCGTCGAGCAGTTCGCGGGCGAGCCGGGGATCGGCCGGGAGCCGGCCGGCGGACGAGGCCACCGCGCCGGGGGCGCCGGCCGGTTGGGTGGTGGTCACCGCCGGTCGCCGGGCGCTCCGGTCTGTCGACCTGTGCGCATGCTGGTCGGGCACTCCTCGGATGGGGGTCGCTGCCTGCGGCAAGCGTACCGAGGCGGGCAGCGGGACGCCCGGGAGCGGGGTGCGGGGTCAGCTCGCCCGGGCCAGCCAGCCGCCGGGGCGCTCGACGATCCGGCGTACCACCGAGCCGGCCGCGCCGACCGCCGCGGCGGCCGCGCCGAGCGTCGCCGGGCGGACGGTCACCGGCGACCAGGCGGCGGTCAGCACCCGCCCGGAGATCTCGGCGAGCACCGGCGGGCACAGCCAGCGGGCCAGCGGGGCGTATCCGCCGCCGAGCACCACCGTGTCCAGGTCCAGCAGGTTCACCACGGCCGCGACCGCCACGCCGAGCGCGGTGCCGGCCTCGTGCAGGGCGCGCAGGGCGGCCGGGTCGCCGGCCCCGGCCAGCTCCGCCAGCCGGGCCGCCGCGGTGTCCGCCGGCAGGTCGGCCCCGGCCAGTCCGGCCGCCGCGAGGACGGCCTCCTGGCCGGCGTACCGCTCCAGACAGCCGCGGCCGCCGCACCGGCACGGCCGGCCCTCCGGGCGGACCGGGATGTGACCGATCTCGCCGCTCCAGCCGCGCGCGCCCCGGAAGAGGTCGCCGTCCAGCACGATGCCGGCGCCGATGCCTACCTCGCCGGAGATGTGCAGGAAGCTGGCCGGGCCGGGCGGCCCGGCGTGCAGCTCGCCGAGCGCGGCGAGGTTCGCCTCGTTGTCGACGACCAGGGGCGGCACGCCCTCGATCCGCTCGGTCAGCGGCGGGTGGCCGGCGAGCAGCGCGGGAACCGGCACGTCCCGCCAGCCGAGGTTCGGCGCGAGGCGGACCAGGCCGGCGTCGTCCACCAGGCCGGGCACGGCGAGCGCCGCGCCGGCCAGGGTGAGCCCTTGGTCGGCGGCGTCGGCCCGGGCCCGGGCGGCCAGCTCGACCAGCCGGGCGAGGGTTTCGGCGGGGCTGACCGGTCGCAGGTCGGCCCGGCGCACCGTGTGGTGCCGCACCCGGCCGCCGAGGTCGACCACGCAGGCGGCCAGGTAGTCGACGTTGATCTCCAGGCCGAGCCCGGCCGGGCCGTCGTCGGCGAGCACCAGGCCGCGGGCGGGCCGCCCCGCGCCGGTACGCGGTGTCGGCTCCGCCTCGGCCACCAGCCGCCCGTTGACCAGGTCCTCCACCACGGCGGAGACGGTGGCCCGGGTGAGCCCGGTCTCGGCGGCCAACTCGGCCCGGGACGGGGGGCGCCCGGCGGCGGCGATCCGGCCCAGCACCACGGCGAGGTTCAGCTCGCGCAGGCTGCCCTGCCGGACCGCCGCGGCGGGGGTGTCGGGTCGGCGCACCCCTTGACACTGCCACAGGTGCGGCATTTAATTCAACCACTGAACAAATAGCGGACGACACCCCGGAGGTCTGCCATGGCACCCCGTCCCACCCCCGCCGACAAGTTCTCCTTCGGCCTCTGGACGGTGGGCTGGCAGGCCCGCGATCCGTTCGGCGACGCCACCCGGGCGGAGCTCGACCCGGTCGAGGCGGTGCACCGGCTCGCCGAGCTCGGCGCGTACGGAATCACCTTCCACGACGACGACCTGGTGCCGTTCGGGGTCGACGCGGCCACCCGCGACCAGCACATCGCCCGGTTCCGCAAGGCCCTCGACGAGACCGGGCTGGTGGTGCCGATGGTGACCACCAACCTCTTCACCCACCCGGTGTTCAAGGACGGCGGCTTCACCAGCAACGACCGCGACGTCCGGCGCTACGCGCTGCGCAAGGTGCTGCGCAACGTCGACCTCGCCGCCGAGCTGGGCGCCCGCACCTTCGTGATGTGGGGCGGCCGGGAGGGCGCCGAGTACGACGTGGCCAAGGACGTCCGGGCCGCGCTGGACCGCTACCGCGAGGCCGTCGACCTGCTCACCCAGTACGTCCTCGACCGCGGCTACGACCTGCGCTTCGCGCTCGAGCCCAAGCCGAACGAGCCGCGCGGCGACATCCTGCTGCCCACGGTCGGGCACGCGCTCGCCTTCATCTCCACCCTCGCCCACCCCGAGCTGGTCGGCCTCAACCCCGAGGTGGGGCACGAGCAGATGGCCGGCCTGAACTTCGCCCACGGGATCGCCCAGGCGCTCTGGCAGGGCAAGCTGTTCCACATCGACCTCAACGGCCAGCGCGGCGTGAAGTACGACCAGGACCTGGTCTTCGGCCACGGCGACCTGCTCAACGCGTTCGCCCTGGTCGACCTGCTGGAGAACGGCGGCCCGGGCGGCGCGCCCGCCTACGAGGGCCCCCGGCACTTCGACTACAAGCCGTCGCGCACCGAGGACTTCGCCGGGGTCTGGGCCTCGGCCGAGGCGAACATGCGGACGTACCTGCTGCTCAAGGAGCGGGCCGCGGCGTTCCGCGCCGACCCGGAGGTGGCCGAGGCGCTGGCCGCGGCGAAGGTCGCCGAGCTGAGCACCCCGACGCTCGCCCCCGGCGAGACGTACGCCGACCTGCTCGCCGACCGGTCCGCCTTCGAGGAGCTGGACGTCGACGCGGTGGCCGCCCGGGGCTTCGGCTTCGTCCGGCTCAACCAGCTCGCCGTCGAGCACCTGCTCGGCGCCCGCTGAGGCGGCCGGCCGTGACCCTCGTCGCCGGGGTGGACTCCTCCACCCAGTCCTGCAAGGTGGTCGTCCGGGACGCGGAGACCGGCGCCCTGCTCCGGCAGGGCCGGGCGCCGCACCCGGACGGCACCGAGGTCGATCCGGAGGCCTGGTGGCGTGCCCTGGGCAGGGCCGTCGAGGCGGCCGGCGGGCTGGCCGACGTCGCGGCGGTCTCCGTCGCCGGCCAGCAGCACGGCATGGTCTGCCTCGACGACGAGGGGCGGGTCACCCGGCCGGCCCTGCTGTGGAACGACACCCGGTCGGCCGGCGCCGCCGCCGACCTGGTGGAGGAGGCCGGCGGCGGGGAGGGGGGCCGGCGGTTCTGGGCCGAGGCGGTGGGCAGCGTGCCGGTGGCCAGCTTCACCGTCACCAAGCTCCGCTGGCTCGCCACCCACGAGCCCACCGATCGGGTGGCCGCGGTCTGCCTGCCGCACGACTGGCTGACCTGGCGGCTGGCCGGCGCGCCCGGGCTGGACGCGCTGCGCACCGACCGCGGTGACGCCAGCGGCACCGGCTACTGGTCCCCGGCCACCGGGGAGTACCGGCTCGACCTGCTGGAGCGGGCCTTCGGCCGGCGGCTGCACGTGCCGACCGTGCTCGGGCCGGCGGAGCGGGCGGGCGTCCTGCACCCCGCGGCGTTCCGGGAACCGCTCGCCAACCTGGCCGAGGCCCCGTCCGGCCTGCCCTGGCCGCCCGGGCCCGGCCGGCCGTGGACCGGCGACGGCCCGCTGCTCGGCCCCGGAACCGGGGACAACGCCGCCGCCGCGCTCGGCGTCGGTGCCGGCCCGGGTGACGTCGTCGTCTCGATCGGCACCTCCGGGACGGTGTTCAGCGTCGCCGACGCCCCGGCCGCCGACAGCACCGGGATCGTCGCCGGCTTCGCCGACGCCACCGGCCGGTACCTGCCGCTGGTCTGCACGCTCAACGCGGCCCGGGTGCTCGACGCCGCCGCCGCGATGCTCCGGGTCGGCCTGGACGAACTGGCCGACCTGGCGCTCTCCGCCCCGGCCGGCGCCGACGGGCTGGTCATGGTCCCCTACCTGGAGGGCGAGCGGACCCCGAACCGGCCGCTGGCCACCGGTGCCGTGCACGGGCTGACCCTGCGCACCTCGACCCCGGCCCACCTGGCCCGGGCGGCCGTCGAGGGACTGCTCTGCGCGCTCGCCGACGGGCTGGACGCGCTGACCGCGCAGGGCGCCACCGTCCGCCGGGTGATCCTGGTCGGCGGCGGGGCGCGCTCGGCGGCCGTGTGCCGGATCGCCCCGCAGGTGCTCGGGGTCCCGGTGGTCGTCCCGCCGGCGGGGGAGTACGTCGCCGACGGCGCGGCCCGCCAGGCCGCCTGGGTCGCCCTGGGCGGCGCGACGCCACCCGCGTGGTCACTGAGCGGCACCGAGGAGTACGCCGCGGAGCCGGTCCGCGCCATCCGCGAGCGGTACGCCGCCGCCCGCGACCACTTCCTCGACCGGCTCGACGCCGAGGGGTGAGCGAGCGGCGCGCGCGCCTTCACCCGCTCGTGACCTGATCCTGGTTGGCTGCCGCACATGACCTTGACCAGCGGTGGGCCGACGCGGGCCTGGGGCGGTACGGCCGCGCACCGGTTCTACAGCGTGGTGGTCTTCGTGCTGCTCGCCTCGCTGGACAACGTGGCGATCGGCCTGGTGCCCCCGCTGTACGGGTCGATCGCCGACGCGTTCGACGTGCCGGAGCGGCTGCTCGGCCTGGTCACCGCGGTGAGTTTCCTGGCCAGCGCGGTGGCCGCGGTGGCCTGGGCGTACGTCGGCGACCGGGCCAACCGGAAGTCGCTGCTCATGGTCGGCACCCTGATCTGGGCGCTCGGCACCGGCGGCAGCGCGGTCGCCGGGAACTACCCCGCCTTCCTGGCCGCGCAACTGCTCGCCGCGGTCGGCCTCGGCGCGGTCGGTTCGGTCGGCTTCTCGGTGGTCACCGACCTGATCTCGCCCCGCCGCCGAGGGCTGGTGATGAGCTTCTGGGGGCTCTCCCAGGGCGTCGGCACGCTGGCCGGCACGCTGGTCGGTGGGCTGCTCGGGGCCGCCGACTGGCGGCGGCCGTTCCTGGCGCTGACCGTGGTCGGGCTGGCCGCCACCGCGGCCTACCTGTTCACCTACGACATCCGGCGCGGCCAGAGCCAGCCGGAGCTGGCCGACGCGCTGGCCACCGGCGCCGAGTACGACTACCGGATCAGCCGCGCCGACCTGCCCCGGATCCTCGGCCGGCGGACCAACCGCTGGCTGATCCTGCAGGGCCTCACCGCGCAGGCGGCCTTCGGCTCGCTGGTCTGGCTGCCGGTGCTGTTCACCCAACGGGCCGAGGCGCAGGGTTACACCGCCGGGACGGCGGTGGTGGTGGGCAGCGTCTTCGCCACCCTGTTCCAGCTCGGCGGGGTGTTCTCCATCGTCGGCGGGCTGGCCGGCGACGCGCTGCACCGGCGTACGCCCCGGGGCCGGGCCCTGGTCGCGGCGGTCGGCATCCTCGCGGCGCTGCCGTTCTACCTGGTGCTCTTCTTCGTGCCGATCCGCATCGACGTGCCCGACGGCGCCGCCAACGGCGCGGTGGTGCGGGCGGTGCTGGCCAGCGTGGTCACCGAACCGACCGTCGGGCTGAGTCTGCTCACCGCGGTGCTCGCGCTGGCGCTGACCTCGGCCAACTCGCCGAACTGGTTCGCCCTGATCGCCGACGTCAACCCGCCCGAGCACCGGGGCACGGTCTACAGCCTCGGCAACCTGGTCAACGGGGTGGGCCGGGCCGGCGGCAACTACCTGGTCGGGGTGGCCTTCCACGGGCTACGGGCGGCGTTCCCGCCGCCGCTGAACTACGCCGTCGGGCTGGCGGCGTTCCAGCTCTTCTTCATCCCGACCGGGGTCATGTACTGGCTGGCGTCGCGGACCTCGCCGAAGGACATCGCCGACGTGCACGACCTGCTGACCGCCCGGGCCGAACGGTTGTAGCGCCGGGCGGCCGGACGGTGCTGTCGCAACGAGCGTGACGGCTCTGCGGCGCATCTACGGGCCGCAGAGCCGTCCCGCTCGGCCTCAGGCGCGGACCCAGACCGTGACGTCGGTGGGTACCGCGCCGTCCTCGGTCAGCGGGGCGCTGGACAGCACCAGCTCGCCACCGGCCGGCACCGGCACCGGGGCGGCGCCGAAGTTGGTCAGCACGGTCAGCCCGGCGTTGCGGAAGGAGAGCACCTCGTCGCCGGAGGCGAGCCAGGCCAGCGTGCCACGGCCCAGGCCGTGCTCGTGGCGCAGCTTGAGCGCGGACCGGTACAGCTCGTAGGTGGAGCCGGCGACGCCGCGCTGGCGGTCCAGCGCGTACTCGGCCCACATCGGCGGCTGCGGCAGCCAACTGGCGTCGGTCGGCCCGAAGCCGTACGACGGAGCGTCGGCCTCCCACGGGACCGGCACCCGGCAGCCGTCCCGGCCGCGCTGGGTGTGCCCGCTGCGCACCCAGGTGGGGTCCTGCCGGGCCTCGTCCGGCATCGTGGTGTGCTCCGGCAGCCCCAGCTCCTCGCCCTGGTACAGGTAGGCGGAGCCGGGCAGGGCGAGCATCAGCAGGGTGGCCGCCCGGGCCCGGCGCAGGCCGAGCGCGGCGTCCGGCTGCGGGTCGCCGATGCCGATGCCGTTCGGCCGGGGCGTGCCGACCGGCAGGCCGAGCCGGGAGGCGTGCCGCACCACGTCGTGGTTGGAGAGCACCCAGGTGGTCGGGGCGCCGACCGCGTCGGTGGCCTCCAGCGAGCGGGTGATCACCGCGTACTGGGCCGGCGCGGTCCAGGACGCCAGCAGGTACTCGAAGTTGAACGCCTGGTGCATCTCGTCCGGCCGGACGTAGCGGGCCAGCCGCTCGGCCGGCTCGACCCAGGCCTCGGCGACCAGGACCCGCTCCCCGGGGTAGCCGTCCAGCACCCGGCGCCAGTCCCGGTAGACCTCGTGCACGCCGTCCTGGTCCCACATCGGCGGCCGCGGCTTCTCCACCTCGTTGCCGGAGAGGATCTCCTGCGGCTCCTGCCAGTCCGCCAGGTCGGCCTGCTTGATCAGGCCGTGCGCAACGTCCACCCGGAAGCCGTCCACCCCGCGGTCCAGCCAGAACCGCAGCACGTCCTGGAACTCGGCCCGGACCTCGGGGTTGTCCCAGTTCAGGTCCGGCTGCCCGGCGTCGAACAGGTGCAGGTACCACTGGCCGGGGCGGCCGTCGGACTCGGTGATCCGGGTCCAGGCCGGCCCGCCGAAGACGCTCTGCCAGTCGTTCGGCGGCCGGTCGCCGTCCGGCCCGAGGCCGTCCCGGAAGACGTACCGGTTGCGCTCGGGGCTGCCCGGCGCGGCGGCCAGTGCGGCCTGGAACCAGTGGTGCGCCGACGACGTGTGGTTGGGCACCAGGTCGACGATCACCCACAGCCCGCGGTCGTGCGCTTCGGCGATCAGCTTGTCGGCGTCGGCGAGCGTGCCGAAGAGCGGGTCCACGTCCCGGTAGTCGGCCACGTCGTACCCGGCGTCCGCCTGCGGCGACGGGTAGAACGGCGACAGCCAGACCGCGTCGACGCCCAGCTCGACGAGGTGGTCGAGGCGGGCGGTGATGCCCGGCAGGTCGCCGATGCCGTCGCCGTCGGAGTCGGCGAAGGAGCGCGGGTAGATCTGGTAGATGACGGCCTCGGTCCACCAGCCGGGGGCGGACACGTCCTGCTGCGTCGGGTTGCTGTTCAGGGCCTTCTCCTGTGCGTCGAGCCGGTCGTCGGGTGCGTGGTTGCCCGCCGGGGCGGGACGACTGTCGTTCAGTGTGCCCGGGGCGGCGCGGTCGACTCGCGGACGACCAGCCGAGTGGGCAGGATCACCGGCGAGCCGGGCGGGGCGTCGCCGTCCGGCGGGTCCACCGGCCGCCCGCCGAGCGGATCGAGCAGCAGCCGGGCGGCGAGCCGGGCCTGCTCCGCCGCGGGCTGCGCGATCGTGGTCAGCCCGAGCGCGCCGGCCAGGTCGTGGTCGTCGATGCCGATGACGCTGACGTCCTCCGGCACCCGCAGGCCGGCCTCGCGCAGCGCGGTCATGGCGCCCATCGCCATCTCGTCGCAGGCCGCGAAGATAGCCGTCGGCGGGTCGCCCCGGCGCAGCAGCTCCTCGGTGGCCCGGGTGCCGCCGTCGATGGTGAACTGCGACTCGATGTCCAGGCTCGGGTCCGGGCGCAGCCCCGCCGCACGCAGCGCCTCCCGGTAGCCGCGGCGCCGGTCCAGGTGGGTGGTGAAGGCGAGCTCGTCGTCGGGGTCGCCGGAGATGTGCGCGATCCGCCGGTGGCCGAGGTCGAGCAGATGCCGGGTGGCGGACCGCGCGGCGGCCACGTCGTCGATGCGTACGCACGGCCAGCCGGGCACGCCGGTGCCGGAGCTGACGATCACGCCGGGCAGGTCCAGCGCGCGGAGGGCGGTCAGCTCGGCCGGCCGCAGCGGGGTGGCGACCAGCATGATGGCGTCCACCCGCTTGTCCAGGTTGGCGGTGCGCAGCACCCGCTGGCGGATCTGCTCCCGTCCGCCGAGGTTGTAGAGCAGCAGGTCGTAGCCGGCCTGATGGAGGAAATCCTCGACCGTCTCGACGACGATGCCGAAGAACCACCGGGTGATCCGGGGGACCACCACGGCGACGGTGCCGGTCCGGCCGCCGGCCAGCCGGGAGGCGCTGGGGGAGACGGCGTACTCCAGCTGCTCGGCGGCGGCCAGCACCCGGCGGCGGGTCGCCGCCGAGACCGTCGGGAGGCCCCGGAGCGCCCGCGAGACGGTGGCCGTGGAGACCCCGGCCAGCCGGGCGACATCATCAATCTTCGTCACGGTTCCCCGCTCCCCACCCCACGCCCGCCGCCGCCGGTCGCCCGGCGGCGGCGGAGCCGCGGGTCAGCCCTTGACGCTGCCGGCGAGCAGGCCTCGCACGAAGTAGCGCTGCAGGGACAGGAACACCAGCAGCGGTACGACGATCGAGACGAACGCGCCGGCGGTCAACCGCTGCCACTCGTTGCCCCGGGTGCCGGCCAGCTCGGCCAGCCGGACGGTGAGCGGGGCGGTCTCGTTGCCACCCCCGGCGAAGATCAGCGCGACCAGCAGGTCGTTCCAGACCCAGAGGAACTGGAAGATGCCGAACGCGGCCAGCGCCGGGGTGATCAGCGGCAGCACGATGGTGCGGAAGATCTTCGGGTGACTGGCCCCGTCGACCCGGGCCGCCTCCATCAGGTCTCCGGGCAGCTGCGAGATGAAGTTGTGCAACAGGAAGACGGCGAACGGGAGTGCGAAGCAGGTGTGCGCGAACCACACCTGGGCGAACTTCTGTTCGTCGACCAGGTCCCAGGCCGGCATCAGGGTGACGCCGGCGACGGTGACCCCGGTGGAGAAGAACTTCAGCAGCGGCACCAGGGCCATCTGCAGGGGCACGATCTGCAACGCGAAGATCGCGATGTAGAGCCAGTCCCGCCCTCGGAAGTTGATCCACGCCAGCGCGTACGCGGCCAGGGCCGCGAAGGCGAGCGGGAAGAGCACCGACGGGATGGTGATCGCCAGCGAGTTGATGAAGTAGCTGGCGAGCTGCCCGGACGACGCCGACCGCCCGAACAGGACCTCCTGGTAGTTCTCCAGGGTGAACTGCGGGTTGGTGAAGGCGGTCCACCAGCCGGTGGTCTTGATCTCGTCCTCCGGCCGGAGCGAGGAGATGAAGAGGCCGAAGGTCGGGATGGTCCAGAGCACCGCGATGACGATCGAGACGAGGGTCGCGGTACGGCTGTTCAGCCGCTTGCGGACCCGGGCGGCGGTGCCGGGCGTACGGCCGTCGGTCTTCTGGGTGCCGGCGGCGACGGTGGGCGTTGCGGTCGTCATCTCAGCCCTCCCGCTGCTGACGGAGGTTGCGGATCTGGTAGATCACGATCGGGATGACCAGGATGAAGAGGAAGACCGCCAGCGCCGAGCCCTGCCCGTTCTGGCCGTACCGGAACGCCTGGTTGTACATCTCGTTGGCGATCACGCTGGTGTCGTAGTTGCCGTTGGTCGAGGTCCGGACGATGTCGAAGACCTTGAGCGTGGCGATGGACAGCGTCACCACCACCACGATCAGCGCCGGGCGGATGCTCGGCATGGTGATCCGCCAGAACATCTGCCACGCGCTGACCCCGTCGAGCCGGGCGGCCTCCACGATGTCCGCGGGGATCGCCTTGATCGCGGCGGAGAGCACCACCATGGCGAAGCCGGCCTGGATCCAGATCATGATGACGATCAGCAGCAGCGTGTTCAGCGGTGACTCGAGCAGCCACTGCTTGGGTTCGCCGCCGAGGCTGACCACGATCTGGTTGAGCAGGCCGATCTGGTCGCCCTCGCCGCGGTAGGCGTAGACGAACTTCCAGATGATGCTCGCGCCGACGAACGAGATGGCCATCGGCAGGAAGATCAGCGACTTGGCCACCGCCTCGAACCGGGCCTTGTCCACCAGCACGGCGTAGATCAGGCCGAACGCGGTCGCCACCAGCGGGACCAGGAGCACCCAGACCAGGGTGTTGATCAGGACCCGGACGATCGAGTCGTCGGAGAACATCCAGCCGTAGTTGCGCAGCCCCACCCAGTCGTTGCTGCCCGCGTCCATGAACGAGAGCAGCGTGGTGCGAATGGCCGGGACGACCAGCCCGACGGTGAGCAGCAACACCGTCGGCAGCAGGAAGAAGAGCGCGAAGACTCCCTCCCGTTGCCTCGGGCGGCGGGGGAGCGGGGCGCCGCTGGCGGAGGCGGCGACGAGCTGCGCCTCCCGGCGGCGGGCGAACCAGGCCGGCACCACGTCGAGAAGCAGGAGCAGACCGCCCACCACCGCGACGAAAGCGATCAGCCCGTACATCAGCATGAGGAACTTCGGCTGTTCCTCCGCGAAGTCGAACTCCATCGACCCTCCCAGGTCCGGATCCGCCGGTGGGCCGGCCCGCGTGCGCGGACCGGCCCACCGTTCAGATCACTTCCAGCTGCTCTCGATGCCCTGGAGCACCGACGCGGTGTCCTTGCCGTTGATCCACTCGACCATGCCCTTCCAGAACGTCCCCGCGCCGACCGCGGCCGGCATCAGGTCGGATCCGTCAAAGCGGAAGACGCCGGTCTTGTCCTGCAGGATCTGGACGGAGAGCTTGTCGATCGGGCTGGCGACGTTGGCGATGTCCAGCTTGTTGTTCGCCGTGACCCAGTTGCCGAGCTTGGCGCGGCTGTTGACGTACTCGCCGGAGGCGAGGTAGGTCTGCACCGCCTGGACCTCGGGGCGGTCGGCGTAGGCGACGACGAACTCGCCGGCACCCAGCACGGGCTTGCCCTTGGCCGGGTCGATGGCCGGGAAGTAGAACGCGAACGCGTCGCCGTCCTCGGCCACCTTGGTGTTGTCCGGGAACTGGTTGGCGTAGAACGACGCCTGCCGGTGCATGGCGCACTTGCCGGTGGTGATCGGCAGGCCGGCCTCACCGAAGGCGGTGGTGCCGATGCTCTTCACGCCGCCGAAGCCGCCGTTCATGTACTTCTCGTTCTTGAGGATGGTGCCGGCCTTGTCGACCGCCTCGACGACCCGCGGGTCGTTGAACGGGATGGCGTGGGTCGTCCACTGGTCGTAGACCTCGGGGCCCTGCGTACGCAGCAGCACGTCCTCGATCCAGTCGGTGGCCGGCCAGCCGGTGGCGTCACCGGACTCGATGCCGGCGCACCACGGCTTCATGCCGCTGGCGGCGATCTTGTCGCTCAGGGCGATGAGCTGATCCCAGGTGGTCGGAACCTCCCAGCCCTTCTCCTTGAACGTCTTGGGCGAGTACCAGACGAAGGACTTGACGTTGGCGCCGAGCGGCACGCCGTAGAGCGTCCCGTTCACGGTGCCGTACTTCAGCCAGTCGGCCGGCAGGTTCTGCTCGGCCATGGCCTTGGTGTCGGCCCCGAGACCCTTCAGCTTGCCCGCGTCGGCGAACCGCTTCACCAGACCCGGCTGAGGTACGAACGCCAGGTCGGGCGCGTTGCCACCGTCGACCCGGACCGGGAGCTGCGCCTCGAACTCGGCGTTGCCCTCGTAGTCGATCTCGATGCCGGTGCACTCGGTGAACTGCTCCCACGACCGCTCCAGCAGGTCGGCCTCCGCGTCCCGGATGGACGCGTAGATGGAGACCTTCTTGCCGTCGTGCCCCTCGTACTTCTCGTATGCGGCACACTCCGCGGAGCCCGCGTTGTCGCTCTTCTTGTCGTTACCGGTGCCGCAGGCCGTGGCGCTGAGCGCCAGCCCCAGTACGCCGGCGATAACGAAGGCCTGGCGTGGTCTGGCAAAGACCGCCATGCCGTCCTCCTTTCTTGCCGGCGCGGTCACGGGGGGTGACCTGACGCCGGTCCGATGGGCGTCCCCACATGTAAGCGCTTGCATCCGACCCGGTCCAGCCCCCACCGGACACGACCGAGTAACAATCCGGAAACCGACTCGTTTCGCGGTGGGCGCGCTCCCAGCCTGGATTCTCACCTCTTTCGATCGATGGCGATTTCTGTCACGCTGAGGGCAGGTGATCGAAGGATTTCAACATAGGAGGTGCTGGATGGGTAAGCGGTGGTTGAGCCTGATCGCGGCCGGCCTGCTCGCCGTGGGTGTCGTCTTGCCGGCGGCCCCGGCGATGGCCGCCCCGACGTTCAAGGTCCCCTTCCCCTGCGGGCAGACCTGGTCCGGGCAGACCCGGACCAACCACAGCCCGGCGTACGCGGTCGACTTCAACCGCACCGACGACCTCGGCGACCCGGTGGTGGCCAGCGCCCCCGGCACGGTCGACCGGGTCACCGACCTCGGTGGCACCAGCTACGGCAAGTACGTCCGGATCGACCACGGCGGCGGCTACACCACCTACTACGCCCACCTGAACGGCTTCAACGTCTCGGTCGGGCAGAGCGTCGGCTACGGCAAGGTGATCGGCTGGGTCGGCAGCACCGGCGGCTCGACCGGTCCGCACCTGCACTACGAGCAGCGGCTGAACGGCGGCGACATCCAGGTCCGGTTCAACGGGGCGCTCGCGCTCTACTGGGGTACCAAGAACTACACCAGTGACAACGGCTGCGGCGGCACGACCGGCTCCGGCACCGTCAACACCAGCGGCACGCCGCTCACCGTGCGCTCCGGCCCGGGCACCGGCTACGACGCGGTCGGCACCGTCGCCGACGGCGCCCGGGTGACGATCTACTGCCAGACCAGCGGCACCAGTGTCACCGGCACCTACGGCACCAGCACCATCTGGGACCGGATCGGCACCGGCCGCTTCATCTCCGACGCGTACGTCTACACCGGCCACGACGGGTACATCCCGAACGTGCCGCGCTGCTGAACCGGCGGCCGGGCCCCGCCTCCGTGGGGCCCGCCGCTCAGCTGTTCAGTCGCCAGATGGCGAGGTTGAGCGCGGCGGCGAAGGTGACCCACGCCCAGTACGGCAGCAGCAGCGCCGCGGCCGGCCGCCGGACCCGGTGGAAGAGCACGACGGTCACCCCGATCGCCAGCCAGAGCAGCACGATCTCGGCGAACGCCAGCCCGTACCGGCCGGCGCCGAAGAAGAGCGGGGTCCAGATCGCGTTCAGCACCAGCTGCACGGTCCAGGCGACGAGCGCCGCGCCGAAGCCGACCCGGCGCCAGACCAGCCAGCCGGCCAGCGCGATCAGCGCGTAGAGAAGACTCCAGACCGGCCCGAAGAGCCACGCGGGCGGGGCCCAGGCGGGCTGTTCGAGCCCGGCGTACTCCGCGCCGGCGCCCTGGACGCCCAACCCGCCGATCGCGGCCGCGACGAAGACCGCCGCGGCGAACCCGAGCAGGGCCCACCACTGCCGCGCGCCGTGTCGGGCGCGCTCCGACATCTCCACGGTCGAGATATCGCCGCCGGGCGAGGTGGGCAAACCTCCGGATCGGGCCGGAACGTAAGGCGCCGGGGTCGTCGCGTCCGGTGCTCCTGTCGGGAGGACGGAGCTCCGGCCGCGACGACCCCGGCGGGTCCGGGTGCGTACACCGACCGCGAGGTCAATTGAAGATGCTGACCCCGCCCGGGCCCACCAACAGCCCGACCACGATGAGGACGATGCCCCACAGGATCTGCCGGCGGAACAGTGCCAGGATGCCGGCGACCACGAGTACGACTGCGAGAATCCAGAGAATCAGCTCCATGACCGCTCCATACCCGAGGTTCCGATCCGGGAAACCTGGTGTTGATCGAGGTGGTCACCCAGGTGGAAGACGCTGTAGGCCTGCTTGATGACCGGGTGGGCGACGTTGCGCACGCGTACTCCGCCCGGGGTGGTGCCCCGCTCGCTGCCGTGGTGCGCGTGGCCGTGCAGGGCCAGCGCGGTGGGCGCCGAGTCGATCGCCTGCCCCAGCTGGTACGAGCCGAGGAACGGATAGATCTCCAGCGGCTCGCCGGCGAGCGTGTCCGGCACCGGCGAGTAGTGGGTGAGCGACACCAGCACGTCGCAGTCCAGGGACCGCAGCGCCTCGCCCAGCCGGTCGGCGCTGTCGATGGTGGTCCGTACGAACGCCTTCATCTCCGGCTCGCCGAAGTCGCTGGCGCAGCGGCCCGCGAAGCCGCCGCCGAAGCCCTTCACCCCGGCGATGCCGAGCCGGCCACCGGGGCACTCCAGCACCACGCCGGTGCCCTCCAGCACGGTGATCCCGACGTCCTCCAGCACCTTGACCACCTGCGGCACCTGGTCGCACTGGTGTTCGTGGTTGCCGAGCACGGTCACCACCGGCACGCCGAGTCCACCGAACTCCCGGGCCACGCAGCGCGCCTCGGACTCGGTGCCGTGCCGGGTCAGGTCACCGGCGAGCAGCAGCGCGTCGGCGTGCTCGGGCAGTTCCTCCAGGGCCGGCCGGAACCGGCCGACCACGTCCTCGTCCAGATGCACGTCGCCCACGGCGGCGATCCGGATCACCATCGAACCTCCTCAGGGCAGTTCCTCGATCTCCGTGGGCGCCTGCGCGCGGATCACCCCGATGTCGCTGGTGATCGGCACGTCGGGGAAACGCTCGGCCACCCGGCGCAGGATCTCCTCGCGCCGGTGCGCGCTCTCCACCTCGCCGTAGATCACGAGGGCGCGTTCCCGGCGGACCACGGTGATCCCCTGCTCGGCCACGTCCGGATCCTCGGTCAGCATCCGGTGGATCTCCGCCTCGACGTACTCGTCGGGTGGCCCGGCGCCGCGATGCACGGTCACGGTGTCCCCTTCCCCTCCGGGGTGCCGGAGTACGGCACCACGTCCAGCCGGTCGAGCAGCACCAGGAACGCCTCCGCGTACGGCGAGTGCTGCGTCTCCTTGCGTACCCGTTCCCAGTCGATCTGCTCCCGCAACGAGCGGGCCAGCGGCAGACCCCGGGCGAAGTCGCAGTAGTGCTGGGAGAAGCTGAGCAGTTTGTGCACCATCAACTGGGTGGCCGAGAGCACCGGCATGTGGATGGCGTCGACCGGCCGGACCACGGTGTCGGCGAACGTCTCCTCGGTCACCGGGGTCTCGATGGGCCGGTGGATCAGGTCCACCATCCGCCCGTCGTCGTAGACCTTCACCAGCCAGTCCTCCGGCGGGCGCTCGGCGGTGAAGCCGGCCGCCACCAGGGCCTCCAGGGCGCGGTCGACGTCGTCCCCGCGGATCAGGAAGTCGACGTCGTGCTCGCTGGAGTGGCCGCCGTGCGCGTACACCGCGAAGCTGCCGCCCAGGGCGAACGGGATCTCGGACTGCTTGAGCACGGCGGCGACCTTCTTCAGGGTGGTTACCAGGGTCTCGTCCCCGCGCTCGGCCATCTGGATCTCCCGTCGTCGTGAAGGTGGACAGGCGGTTGGGATCGAACTTCCGTACCCGGCATTCCGGTCGTCCACACCTGGCCGGGTCGCGGGTGGGTGCCAACCGGGCGCAGGAAGGACAAACCACCCGGTAGGCGAGCGCCCGTCGGATAGCCTCTGCAAGGTGGCCAGATCAACGTGGGGACGGCGCGGCAGGGCCCGATTGCGCGCCGTCGCGCTGATCGGCATCGACGGTTCGGGCAAGACCACCCAGGCGCACCGCCTCGCCGACGCGCTCACCACGTCGGGTCGCCCCGCCACCTACCACCGCAACGCCGGCGGCCGGCGCTGGCTGGGCCGGGTCGCACAGCGGCTCGGCCGGCCGGACGCCCAGCGGCTGGTCGGGCGGCGCGGCCTGCTCGTGGTGGAGTCCGCGCTGCGCTGGCTCGCCATTGCCGCCGCCCTGCTCAGCCGCCTGGTCACCGGCCGGGTCGCGGTGATGGACCGTTACTCCGTCTGCCAGTACGTGAGCATCCGGGCGCACGGCGGGCGCCGCTGGGAGCGGCTGGCCCGGCTCGGCTACCGGATCTTCCCGGCCCCGCAGGTCACCTTCCTGCTGGCCGTCGACCCGGCCGAGGCGTACCGGCGGATCGAGCGGCGCGGCACCGACCACGAGAGCATCGGCTACCTCGCCGCGGCCGACCACGCCTACCGGACCCTGCCCGAGTACCCGACGTTCGTGCTGGTCGACGCCGGCCGCTCGCCGGATGAGGTGTCCCGGCAGATCCAGGACCACCTGGCCGGCTGGCTGTCGGCGGCCGAACCGCGCCCCGACGGTCCGCCGCCCGCAGAGACCGGTGCGGCCCGGCCGCCGGGGCGGCTGCCGGCGCGGGTGTTCCGCAGCGCTCAGGCCCGGCCGTAGACCGGGATCGCGGCGCCGCTGGTCGGCGCCGACTCGTCGGAGGCCAGGAAACGGATCACCGGCGCGATCTGGGCCGGGTCGACCCAGCGGGAGTGGTCGGCGTCCGGCTGGGCCGCCCGGTTGGCCGGGGTGTCGATGACGCTGGGCAGCACGGTGTTGCAGCGCACCCCGGCGGACCGGTACTCCACCGCCACCGCGCCCGCGAAGGCGAGCACCGCCGCCTTGGCGGTGATGTAGCCGGCGGCCCCGGCGAACGGGGCGACCGCCGCCCGGGACGAGACGCAGACCACCGCGCTGCCCCCGGCCGCCACCAGGTGCGGCAGGGCCGCCCGGGTGACCAGGTGGGTGGGGCGGAGGTTGACGGCCAGCATCCGCTCGAACTCCTCGACCGGTGTCTCGTGCACCTTGCCGCCGCCGGCGTACCCGCCGACCAGGTTGACCACCGCGCGCAGTGGCGCCGCCGGGTCGCCGGCCGCGACCTCGACCGCGCGGTGCGCCCCGGCCGGGTCGGTCAGGTCCGCGACGACCCGGACCGGCCCGTCCGCCGCCGTCGCCGGACTCGTCCGCTGCGGTACGACCACCCGCCAGCCCGCCGCCACGAACGCGGCGGTGACCGCACCGCCGAGCCCACCCGTGCCTCCGGTCACCAGCACACTGCGATCCGCCATGCCGCCACGCTATCGGCGCGGCCGCCGGGCGTGGTGCCCGCCCGGCGACGACCGGCGGCCGTCCGGCAGTCGGTCCGAGCCGGTGGGCGGAGCCGCCCGTTGCTACGCAATGGCACGCTGTCAAGCGGAGCGCGCCGATTGGCGGTACTTTCGCCAACACGCGGAGTCATGGTTGACGCTCACGCCTCATGAAAGTAAGTTTCATCCGTGGCGAAGAGTCCGAAGATTTCTGCGAGTCACGAGCCGGGTGGACTGATCGTCCACATCAGCGGCCTGCTCCCGTCGCTGTCCCCGGCCGAGCAGCGGGTCGCCCGGCTGGTCGTCGCCGACCCGGCCGACGCCGCCCGGCGGACCATCACCGATCTCGCCACCGCCGCCGAGACGTCCGAGGCGACCGTGATCCGGTTCTGCCGGTCGGTCGGCATGGACGGCTACCCGCAGTTGCGGATCCGGCTGGCCGCCGAGGCCGCCCGCCGGGTCGAGCCGCCGGACGCCCGCGTGGTCGGCGGCGACATCCCGCCCGGCGCCGACCTCGCCCAGATCATCGCGACCATCGCGTTCAACGACGCCCGCGCCGTCGAGGAGACGGCCGAGCAACTCGACCCGGCGGTCTGCGAACAGGTGGTCGACGCCATCGTCAACGCCGGCCGGATCGACGTCTACGGCGCGGGCGCGAGCGGCTTCGTCGCCTCGGACTTCCAGCAGAAGCTGCACCGCATCGGCCGGACCGCCTTCTACTTCCCGGACGTGCACACGGCGCTGACCTCGGCCGCGCTGCTCGGCCGGGGCGACGTGGCGGTGGGCATCTCGCACACCGGCACCACCTCCGACGTGGTGGAGGTGTTGGAGCAGGCCCGGGCCCGGGGCGCGGCGACGGTGGCGCTGACCAACTTCCCGCGCTCGCCGATCACCGAGGTGGCCGACTTCGTGCTCACCACGGCGGCCCGCGAGACCACCTACCGGTCCGGCGCCATGGCCAGCCGGCTGGCCCAGCTCACCGTGGTCGACTGCCTTTTCGTCGGGGTGGCCGCGCGCAACCGCGCCCGGGCCAGGAAGGCGCTCGAGGCCACCGCCGAGGCGGTCCAGTCGCACCGGGTGGGCTCCGGCCGGAGGCGGGCATGACGGCGGTGGAGCCGGACGAGCAGGCGCCTTCGATGGCGGCCGGGCCGGTGATCCGGGTCGGCGCGCCCACCGAACGCCGCAACCCGCTCAGCGTGGACCTCGACCTGATGTCGACCCGCGAGGTGCTGTCGGTGATCAACGACGCGGACCGGCGGGTGCCGGGGGCGGTCGCCGCCGTCCTCGACCAGATCGCCGCGACGGTCGACCTCGCGGTGACCGCCCTGCGCGGCGGCCACCGGGTGCACTACTTCGGCGCCGGCACGTCGGGCCGGCTGGGCGTGCTCGACGTGGCGGAACTCGCCCCCACCTTCAACTCCCCACGGCACTGGTTCTGCGCCCACCTCGCCGGCGGGCCGGACGCCATGTGGCAGCCGGTGGAGAACGCCGAGGACGACGACCGGGCCGGCGCGGCGGAGGCGGCCGACTGCGTACGCGCCGGTGACGTGGTGGTCGGGCTGGCCGCCAGCGGGCGCACCCCGTACGTCCTCGGGGCGCTCGCCGCGTCCCGGGCCGCCGGGGCCGCGACAGTGCTGCTCTGCGCGAACCCGGAGGCGGAGGCCGCTCGGTCGGTCGACGTCTTCATCGGGGTGGACACCGGCCCCGAGGTGGTCACCGGGTCGACCCGGATGAAGGCGGGCACCGCGCAGAAGCTGGTGCTCAACACGTTCTCCACCGCCGTGATGGTGCGGTTGGGCCGGGTCTACTCGAACCTCATGATCGACATGGTGGCCACCAACGCCAAGTTGCGGGGCCGGATGATCTCGATCCTGATGGAGGCGACCGGGTGCGCGGAGGAGATCTGCCGCCGCGCGCTCGACGAGGCCGACGGTGACCTGAAGACCGCGCTGGTATCGCTCGTCTCCGGGGCGGAGGTGTCGGTCGCGCGGGCCGCCCTGGCCCGCTCCGCCGACCAGGTGCGCGGCGCGCTCGCCCTGCTCGCCTCCTGACCCACCCGGGCACGCGCCGCGCACCTTCGGTGGCCGGCGCGGTGGCCGCCCCGGACGCGCCGACTGGGCGCCTCCGGACGTGGCGTCCGACACGTCCCGAACCCGTCCGGTGCGGTGGGCATAACCGGAGGCCCCGGATTGTTCAACCTGCCGTGGGGTATCACCACGGGCGTGGATGAACCGACCCGGCCGCCCGCGCGTATGTGGCAGTGACCAGGATCGCAGCGCGGCGGTGACCCGGGTCGCTGTGCTCCCGGGCCGGGCGGTGTTGCCATGGACCGGGCGGATGGCGTCCGTCGATCCGCCGACCCGTGCGTGGTGCCCACCGATGAGCAGCCCGACGGGTGCTGACAGCAAACATGGACCGGGCTCTCAGCTGATTATCAGGCATTCGTGACACTTTCGACTCACGACATGGAATCCCCGACACGTCTCATCTGTTGTGTAGGTGTCAGCACCGGTGGGCACGGCGGAAGTTACGGGGGAGGGCTGATGGACGTGGGGATGGCAAGGAACCGGGCAACCGGCGCGAGCGAGGGGACCGTGGGCAACGTGGACAAGAACATCGGCATGCGAACCGACGAGGTCGCCGAGGAGCGGGACCTGGTCGGCGTCTACCTGCACGAGATCTCCCGGACGCCGCTGCTGGACGCCGCCAAGGAGGTCGAGCTCTCCAAGGCGATCGAGGCCGGCCTCTACGCCGAGCACCTGCTCGCCGAGGACCGCGTCCCGGCCGGCGTCGACCGGGACGAACTGGAGCGGCTGGTCGCCGAGGGTGAGCGGGCCAAGGACCTGTTCATCCGGGCGAACCTGCGACTGGTCGTGTCGATCGCCCGACGCTACGTGCGCTCCGGCATGCCCATGCTGGACCTGATCCAGGAGGGCAACACCGGCCTCGTCCGGGCGGTCGAGAAGTTCGACTACGAGCGGGGCTACAAGTTCTCCACCTACGCGACCTGGTGGATCCGCCAGGCGATCAGCCGGGCGATCGCCCAGCAGGAGCGCACCGTGCGACTGCCGGTGCACCTGGTCGAGGACGTCAACCGGATGCGCAACGTGGCCCGCCAGCTGACCCGTGAGCTGGGCAGCGACCCGGAGCCGGAGCAGATCGCGGCGGCCCTCGGGGTCACCGTCGAGCGGGTCAACGAGCTGGTCCGGTGGTCGCAGGACACCGTGTCGCTGGACACGCCGGTCGGCGACGACGGGGACACCAACCTCGGTGACCTGGTCGCCGACAGCGACGCCCCGTCGCCGGAGGAGATCGTCCTCACCGGCCTGGAGCGGCAGCGGATCGAGGGCCTGCTCAACCACCTCGACGACCGGTCGGCCGGCATCATGCGGGCCCGGTACGGGCTCGAGGACGGCCGGGAGCACTCGCTCACCGAGGTGGCCTCGCGGTTCTCGCTCTCCCGGGAGCGGATCCGCCAGCTGGAGATCCAGGCGCTCGGCCGGCTCCGCGAGCTGGCTCGCGCGGAGGGGCTGCAGGCGGCCTGAGCTGGTAGTAATGACGAGGAACGGCCGGCGTCCGATAGGGGGACGCCGGCCGTTCGTCTTCGTTGTCAGCGGTCAGCGGACCCGACCGTAGCCCTGGATGGGCATCAGGTTCATGCCCCGTTTGAGCACGTTGCGCCCGGCGCTGGGCGCGTCGATCACCTGGCCGCCGCCGACGTAGAGGCCCACGTGCCCGAGGCCGCTGTAGAACACGAGGTCGCCGGGGCGCAGCTCACTGCGGCTGATGTGCGCCACCACGCCCCACTGCATCCGGGTGTTGTGCGGCAGTGACTTGCCGGCCGCCCGCCAGGCGGCGGAGGTGAGGCCGGAGCAGTCGTACCCGTCCGGCCCGTCGGCGCCCCACCGGTACGGCTTGCCGAGCGCGCCGTAGGCGTAGCGGACCGCCACCCCGGCCCGGCCGGAGATGGCGGGGGCGTCGTTGGCGCTGTCCGGCCGCGCGGCGGGCGCCTCGGTGGCCCGGCCGTACGCCTGACGGCGCAGTTCGTAGAGGCCGGCCAGGTCCCGTTCGATGCGCTTCCGGCCGGCCGCCAGCTCGCGGGCCTGGGCCGCCTGCCGGCTGAGCGTGACGTCCAGCCGGGTCTTCTCGTCGAGCAGCGCGCGCTGGCTGGCGGTGAACCCGGCGATCCGCTCCTGCCGCTGCCGGGTGAGCTGATCGAGCGTGCCGAGCCGGTCCAGCAGCGTGCTGGCGGAGTCCGGTCGCAGCAGCGCGTCGGCGGTGCTCAGGTTGCCGCCGTTCTTGTACGCGGTCACGGCGAGCGCGCCGACGTCGGCCCGGCTCTGCTCGGCCTGCCGCTCCAGCGGCGCGATGCGCTCCTGCAGACCGGCCACAGCCGCCTGGTTCTCCTTCATCTGCTCCCGGAGCTTGTTGTGCGCCTCGACCACGTGCTCCAGCTCCGTCGAGGACTTCTCGATCCGCCGGGTCAGTTCCGCGGCGGACGGCTCGGCCCAGGCCGCCGTGGCCGGCGTGACCAGCGCGGCCGACAGCATCGCGACGGCCAGGCCGCGCAGCGTGTTTTTGAGGGACGACAAGAGCGGAAGGCTCCTCTCCCACCGGCCGCCGTGGGCTGCTGACGCCCCCGGGCGGCACCCGGGCCGGCGCCATCCGGATGGACGGCGGTCGACCGGGCCGGGCCCGCTCAACCTAACCCGGTGCAGGAGTGGCTCGCAGTGAAAGCCGGGGCGAATGTTGGCAAAGGGGCGGGAATGGCGGGCCGGTACCGTCACGGTCGGTGGGCGCCGCGTCGCTCCGCCGGGCGCGCGGCTGCCCGGCTTTTCGTCGTACGGGGGATCTGTCGGATTCGTCGTTCCAGGCGTATGCCGCCGGTTGCTGAAGCGCTATAACCGAAAAGACGGACTTGGATGGCTCTATCCGGCGGAGGGCGGGCCGGCGGAACAGCCGGGACGGCGAAAACGGCCGTCCGGGCTGGCGGGGCGGCAACACAATGAAGCGCGGAGCCGGGAATCCCGTCGGCGGGCATCGATGCCCGTACCGGCGGCGGCCGACCCGGCGCACAGCCGTGGGAGGTAGCCGTGAACCACGATGGCGCCACGACCCGACCGCCGCGACCGCCCCGACCCACCAAGGTGACCGCGGAGAAGAAGAACACCCTGCTATACGCCCGCCCCGGGATCATCGTCACCGTCGACCGGTTCACCGTCGGCCGCAACACCTGGCGGGTCGCCGAGCTGACCCACCTGCACACCACCCGCGGGCCGCACGACCGGGTGGCGGTACGCGCCGTCGCCGCCAGCGGTGCCGTGATCGCCGGCGTCGGGCTGCTGCTCGGCTTCACCGGCGGCCTGCAACGGCTCACCGCCGGGGCGTACCTCACCCTGGGTGTGGTGTTCCTGCTGCCGGTGCTGCTCGCCGCGGCGGGGGACCGGTGGCGGCCGCCGGCGTACGAGCTGTGGGGCTGGCACCGGGGCACCGAGCTGCTGCTGTTCAGCAGCGACGACGAGCGGCAGTTCGGCCAGGTGTCCCGGGCCCTGCGCCGGGCCCGGGAGATGAACCGCTACGGCGGCTGGGAGGAACCGCTCGCCTCGATGGACCCGTGGCGGCCGAGCCGGTGAACCGGCTCGCCACGGGCCCGTCGCGGGCGACGGTCAGCCGGCGACCGGCTCCGGCGTGCGCTCGGGGCGCGGGGTGACCCAGGCGGTGACCCGGCGCTCGGCGTAGAAGGAGACGAACGGCACGGTGCCGGCCAGCATCACGGCGAGCATCCGCTTCAGCGGCAGGTCGGCCCGGCGGGCCAGGTCGAACGCGGCCACCAGGTAGACCATGTAGAGGAAACCGTGTGCCGGGCCCACCGTCTCCACCACGACCGGGTTGTCGAACCCGTACTTCAGCGGCATGCCGATCACGACCAGCAGGATCAGCACCACGCCAACGATCCAGGCGATCACGCGGTACCGGGTAAGGGCTGCGCCCACCTTCGTCCGTCCTTCCGAGCCGGCCTCAGCCGGGGTAGTCACCGGGCCGGGCGCCCGGATTGGCGTTCAACCATTGCAGGTAGCGGTTGTAGGCGGCCAGGTCGGTGTCCTCGCCCTCGGCGTCGGCCGCCGGCGCCCGGGCGACCCGCACCGGTCGGCGTACGCCCAGACGGGCCGCGCCCCCGGACGGTGCCGGCGGCGTCCCGGGTTCGTCCGCGGCGGCCGGCCCGCGCAGGGCGTGCCGGACCTCGCGCCACCAGACGAACACAACGAAGCCCGCGAAGATCGGCCACTCGAAGGCGTAGGCCCAGCTCAACGCGTTACCCGCGGCGGCCCGGCCGATCTGCCACCAGCCCAGCGCCAGGAAGCCCACGACCAGCACGACCATGACCACGTGGCGCGCGATCCACGCCGGGGTCCAGAGCCGCTTCATGGCATCGAGGGTACCGGGGCCGGCCGCGTTCTCCGACGCGGTGTCGTAGTCCGTCCACGCCCGGGATGGTTTGGTGCGACCCGGTGTGGGCATCCGTCTAGACGCCAGCCCAAAACTCGACCAGGGGGGCGTGATGACCGGATCAGTACGACAGGACGAGTTCCCGAGCCCGGAGCAGCGGATGCCGGAGTGGGGCGGCGACCAGGTCCACGACATGGCCTCCACCGGCGTGGACGACGACGGCGACCTGCTCGGTGTCGACCCCGCCGAACTGGCCGACGAGGACCTGATCCGCGAGATGCACAGCCTGCACCGCACCCGGCTGGACACGCTCCGGCACGCGTCCGACTCGGCGCTCGCGCACCACCTGCGCCGCACCGCCGAGCTGGAGACCGAGTACCTCGCCCGGCATCCGGGGCGCGAGGTCGACCCGAGCCGGCTGCGGGACGAGTGATGGCGTCCGCCGAGCGCGGTGTCTCCGCCCCGCCCGAGGTGGTCTTCAGCACCGCGACCGATCCCGCCCGGGCGGCAGCGTGGCTGCCCGAGCCGCTGCGCGCCGACGGCACCCCCGCCGAGCACGCCAGCGCGGAGGAGCTGTCGGCCCGCTGGCGCGCCCCGGGCGACTGGAGCGCCGAACTCCGGGTGGACCCCGCCGACGCCGGCGGGGCCCGGGTCCACCTCGACCTGACCGGTGGCGCCGACGCCGACCGGCTGGCCGGTGAGGCCCTGGACAGCCTGGCCCGCGAGGTGGCCGACAACCTCCAGGCCGGCTGAGCCGGCGCGAGCACCGAGGAGATTGGGTGACCGACCTGAAGGACAAGGTGGCGCGGCTGCGCCAGGCGTACGCGCCGAACGAGTACCGCCCGCTGGGCGGCTACCTGGCGGCCATGGGCAGCTACGCCGGTGTGGCCGGGGCGATCGCCGGCCTGGTCCGGCTGACCGGCAGGCCGGTTCCCGAGCGCCCCGCCACCGCCGACGTGGTGCTGCTCTGCGTCGCCACGCACAAGCTCAGCCGGCTGCTGTCCAAGGACGCGGTGACCAGCCCCCTGCGCGCCCCGTTCACCCGCTACGACAAGCCGATCGGCAGCGGCGAGGTGATGGAGGAGGTGCGCGACTCCGGCAGCTCCACCCGGCACGCCATCGGCGAGCTGCTCAGCTGCCCGTTCTGCCTGGCGGTCTGGGTGGCCACCGGGCTCACCGGCGGGCTGGTGCTCGCCCCGCGGCTCACCCGGCTGGTCGCCACCGCGCTGACCGCGGTGGCCGCGTCGGACTTCCTCCAGATGGCGTACGCGGTGGCGCAGCAGGCCGCCGAGGGCGACGACGGCTGACGTCCCGAGCACGACGACAGCGGGGCCGGCGATCCGCCGGCCCCGCTGTCGCGTCGACCCGTCCGTCAGGTCGGGGTGGTCCCGTGGTCCTCGCCGGCCCAGCCCCGGGCCGCCTCCGGCTCCCGCTCGTCCTCGTCCGCGCCGGTGATCACCTCGCGGTCCACCGCGGTCTTGTCGTGCTCGTTGGCGAAGTCCGGCTCCGGCAGCGTGTCCACGCCCTCCGGGGGTTGGCCGAGCGCCGGGACCTTCTCGTGCTGCTCCTCGTGGTGGGACATCTCGCTCTCCTCTCGCGGGGGGATCGCCGGGACCTCAGGTGACCGACCCGCCGAGCAGATCCGCCGCCTCGTCCACCGCGTACTCGCCCTCGGGCAGCGCGGCGATCCGGGTGAGCAGTTGCGCGGGGAGTTCCGCGGCGACCGCCCGGCGGTAGATGGTCGCCTGGGTGATCCGCTCCTGGCCGTGGTAGAGGTCCTCGAGCAGGTCGTCGAGCCGCCGGATGTCCGGCTCGTCGCTGACGGACGCGTCGGCCACCGGCGCGTCGGCCACGGAGGTGTCGGCCACGGGTGTGTCGGTCACGGGTACGTCCTCGGTCACCCCGCCCAGCTACCCGCGCCCGAATCGGTCAAACCCACCCCACCCCCTCCCGCCTACCCGTTGATCATGAGGCTGCGGCACTTCTGGAGATCGATTTCGCCGGCAACCTCACGATCAACGGGGGCAGAGCGTCAGGCGGGGGTGGGGGCGGGGGTGCGGCGGCGGGTGCGGACGGCGGCGGCGAGGTGGTCGAGGACCTCGTCGGTGGTGTCCCAGCCGATGCAGGCGTCGGTGACCGACTGGCCGTAGGTCAGCTCGCGGGTGGGGTCGAGGTCCTGCCGGCCGGGGAGCAGGAAGCTCTCCAGCATGATCCCGACAATGCCGCGCTGCCCGGCGGCGAGTTGGCCGGCCACGTCCGCGGCCACCTTCGGCTGGTTGCGGTGGTCCTTGCCGCTGTTGGCGTGGCTGGCGTCCACCACCACCCGCTCGGGCAGCCCGGCCGCCCGGAGCAGCTCCAGCGCCCCGGCCACCGACTCCGCGTCGTAGTTGGGCCGGCCGCCGCCACCGCGCAGCACCAGGTGCCCGTCGGCGTTCCCCCGGGTGTGCATGATCGCCGGCGTGCCGGAGACGTCGATGCCGGGGAAGACGTGCGGAACCCCGGCGGCGCGGATCGCGTCCACGGCGGTGCCGATGCTGCCGTCCGGCCGGTTCTTCATCCCGATCGGCATCGACAGCCCGGAGGCGAGCTGCCGGTGCACCTGGCTCTCCACCGTGCGGGCACCGATCGCGCCCCAGGCCACCGTGTCGGCGATGTACTGCGGGGTGATCGGGTCGAGGAACTCGCAGCCCACCGGCAGGCCCAGCCGCAGCACGTCGAGCAGCAGCGCCCGGGCGGTACGCAGACCGGCGTTGACGTCACCCGAGCCGTCCAGCCCCGGATCGTTGATCAGGCCCTTCCAACCCACCGTGGAGCGCGGCTTCTCGAAGTAGACGCGCATCACCACGAGCAGGTCGTCGGCGAGGCGGTCGGCGGCGGCGCGGAGCCGGTGGGCGTACTCCAGGGCGGCGGCCGGGTCGTGCACCGAGCAGGGGCCGACCACCACCAGCAGGCGGTCGTCCGCTCGGTCCAGCACCCGGCCCACCGCGCGCCGGCCGGACAGCACGGCCGAGGCGAGCGCGTCGTCCAGGGGCAGCTCGTGGTGGAGCAGGGCCGGAGTGGTCAACGGCACGACGCGGTCGATCCGTTGGTCGCTGACCCGATCGGTCTCCGGGGTCGTCACGGTGGGCATCCTTCCGCCGACCGTGCCCGGGGCCGGTGCCCGGGTCGAGCCGGCTGCTCGCATGCGAAAGGGCAGGAACTTCACGCTCCTGCCCGGCCGGCTCGTTGCTGCGGTGACGTCAGATCATGGTGAAGTCACCGGCTGGCGAGCCGGCTGCCTAAACCATCGATACGAACGCGTCACGCCGGCAAGCGTACCCGACGCGGCGGCGGGGCTCACCGCTCGTCGCGGAGGTTCACCGGCCGGAGCGCGCCGGAGCCGACCCCGGGGCACCGACCCGGCCGCCGCGCGGCGGAGGTGTCCCGGGCGTGCCCGGCACGCGCCCCGGGTATGGGACCGGCATGACGCACGAGCAGAGCGACCAGGAACGGGTGGAGTCCCGCGCGCACCTGCTGCCGGAGGAGGCGGCGGTCGGCAGCGACGATCCGGTGGCGCAGGCGGACGCCGTCCTCGACGAGTCGGACATCCGGGAGGAGGACCGCAACGCCGCCCCGGACACCTTCCTGGAACGGCGGACGTCGGATCAGACGGTGACCCCGAGCGAGCCGCCGGACTGAACCCGGGCGCCCCGGGCCCGCCGCGAGCCCCGGTAGGTGTGCTCGCGTACCCAGGCGAGCGGGCCCCGCGCCCGCAGCCCGGCCGGCAGGTTGCCGATCGGGTCGAAGGCCAGCGCGGCGTCCTCCCGGGCGCCGAGCTGGTCGCCGAGGGCGACCTGACCGATCGGCCGCCACGGCCCCACCGCCGACGCGATCGCCAGCACCAGGCGGGGCGCGTCCGCCCGGGTCGCCGCGGCCACCTCGGCCAGGCTCCGGCCCAGGTCGACGGAGTCCGGGTCGGACAGCGCGGCCAGCCAGAGCCGGCGCCGGCCCACCCGGTAGGACATGATCGAGCTGTACGTCCCGGCGAACCGGCGGCGCGGCAGCGGCAGGTGGCGCAGCACCGGCGCCGCGCAGCTGGAGCTGGCCAGCAGGTCGAACGGGCGCTCCCCGCCCCGGTGCATCCGTACCGCCACGCCCAGCACGTCCGGCCAGCCCTCCGGCGTGGGCACGCCCCTAGAGAGCCGGACGGTGGCCGGGTAACGGCCGGGCCGGTCGAACATGCCGACTCCGGTCGGCGGCCCGGCCACGCCCCAGATGGTCACCTCGCCGGTGAACGAGCGGCCGAGCGGGTGCAGCAGGCGGGCGCGGCGCAGCCGGGTCAGGGCGGCGGTGGCCCGTTCCAGGACGGCACCGGCCCGGTCGGTACCGGTCGAGAGGGACATGTCCTCCCCGGTACCCGGCCGCCCCCGGTCGATGCCTCGCGGCCCGGTGTCCGGCCCCCCGCCGGTCGCCGGCGGCGCGTCACCGTTCCGTCCGCGAGATCGGATAGCGTCGTGCCATGCCCGACAGCGGTTACCCCTGGCCCATCGAGACGACCCGACTGGAGAACGGCCTGCGCGTGGTGGTGAGCGAGGATCGCACCGCCCCCGCGGTCGCGGTGAACCTCTGGTACGACGTCGGCTCACGGCACGAACCGGAGGGGCAGACGGGCTTCGCCCACCTCTTCGAGCACCTGATGTTCGAGGGCTCGGTCAACGTGGCCAAGACCGAGCACATGAAGCTGGTGCAGGGCGCGGGCGGCTCGCTGAACGCCACCACCAACCCGGACCGCACCAACTACTTCGAGACGGTCCCGGCCGAACACCTGGAACTGGCGCTCTGGCTGGAGGCCGACCGGATGGGCGGGCTGGTGCCGGCGCTGACCCAGGACACCCTGGACAACCAGCGCGACGTGGTGAAGAACGAGCGGCGGCAACGCTACGAGAACGTCCCGTACGGCGACGCCTGGCTGCGGCTGCTGCCGCTGCTCTACCCGCCCGGCCACCCCTACCACCACGCCACGATCGGCTCGATGGCCGACCTGAACGCCGCCGACCTGGCCATCTTCCAGGCGTTCCACCAGACCTACTACGCGCCGAACAACGCGGTGCTCACCGTCGTCGGCGACGCCTCCGCCGCGGAGGTCTTCGCGCTGGCCGACAAGTACTTCGGCGCGATCCCGGCCCGGGCCGACATCCCGGCCGCACCGGACGGTCAGGTCGTCCCGGCGACCGGCCGGCCGGCCGTGGAGACGGTCACCGGCGACGTGCCCGCGCCCCGGGTCTACGTGGCGCACCGCACCTACCCCTTCGGCAGCCCCGGCTACGACGTGCTCACCGTGCTGGCCGCCATCCTCGGCAGCGGCCGGGGCAGCCGGCTCTACCAGCGGCTCGCCGACGGCGAGCGGATCGCGCAGCCGGACCTGGTCGGGGCGTACGGGGTGGACCTGGCGCACGCCCCGGCGCCGCTGATCGCCACCGCGACCGCCCGCCCCGGGGTGACCGGCGAACGGCTGGCCGCCGGCCTGGCCGAGGTGGTCGACGAACTGGCCACCGTGCCGGTCACCGCCACCGAGCTGGACCGGGCGAAGTCGCTGCTGACCACCGCCTGGTGGCGGCAGATGTCCACGGTGGACGGCCGGGCGGACACGCTGGGCCGCTACGCCACCCAGTTCGGCGACCCGGCGAAGGCCGCGGAGCGGCTGCCGGCGTGGCTCGCGGTGACCGCCGAGCAGGTCGCCGAGGCGGCCGCCGAGGTGCTCGGCGCCGCCGACCGGGCGACTCTGACCTACCTGCCGGAGGAGACGTCATGACGCTGATCACCCACCGTCCCGGCCCGGGCGCCGCCCGCCCGTACCGGTTCCCGCCGGTGGTCCGCCGCGCGGTGGCCGGCGGTCAGGTCGTCGCCGCGCACCTGCCCGGGCAGAACCTCGCCGTCGCGCTGCTGCTGCTCGACGCGGGTGCCGCCCGCGAGCCGACCGGCAAGGAGGGGCTCGCCGGGGTGCTGGCCAAGGCCCTGGAGGAGGGCACCGCGCAGCGGGACGCGACGGCGTACGCGCTGGCGATCGAGGCCCTCGGCACCGAGCTGGTGACCGGGCTGGACTGGGACTCGTTCCAGGTCAGCGTGCAGGTGCCGGTGGACCGGCTGGGTGCCGCCGTGGAACTGCTCGCCGAGGCGGTGCGTACGCCCCGGCTCGACCCGACCGACGTGCGCCGGGTCCGCGACGACGAGGCGACCGCGCTGCGGATGGACTGGGCCAACCCGGGCCCCCGGGCCGACGCGGCGCTGCGCGCCGACCTGTTCGGCGCGGAGAACCGCTGGGGCCGCCCGATGTACGGCGACCCGAACTCGGTGGCCGCGCTCGACGCGGAGGACGTCACGGTCTTCCACTCCGAGTGGTTCATCCGGCCCGGCACGCTGATCGTGGTCGGCGACCTGGACCGGCTCGACCTGGACGCGCTCGGCGCGGCGGCGTTCGCCGGCACCGGCGGCGGCCCGATCGACCGGGGCGGCCCGATCGCGGTGCCCACCCGCGCCGGCCGGCGGATCATCCTGGTGGACCGGCCCGGCTCGGTGCAGTCCACGCTGCGGCTGGGGCACCCGTCCCCGCACCGCGCCCACCCCGACCACGTGCCGATGACGCTGGCCGGCACCGTGCTCGGCGGGGCCTTCACCTCCCGGCTCAACCACCTGATCCGCGAGGTGCGCGGCTACACGTACGGCATCCGCGGCGACTTCGCCTCGTCCCGCCGGTTCGGCCGGTTCGCGGTCAGCTCCGGCGTGCAGACCGCGGTGACCGCGCCGGCGCTGGTCGAGGCGGTCGGCGAGATCACCCGTACCCAGGCCGGCGGGGTGACCGAGGACGAGCTGGCGGTGGCCCGGTCCTGGCGGGCCGGCCAGCTCTCCGTCGAGCTGCAGAGCCCGCGGGCGATCGCCTCCGCGCTGACCACGCTGGTGGTGCACGACCTGCCGGACGACTACCACGCCCGGCTGCGGGAGTCGCTGCTCGCCGCGGAGGTCGACCAGGTCTCCGGTGCGGCCGCGGCACACCTGCACCCGGAGTCGCTCACCCTGGTCGTGGAGGGGGACGCCGCGCTGATCCGGGACGACCTGGCGGCCACCGGCCTCGGCGAGATCGTCGACGCCGCACCCTGACGGCTGCATGCGCCTGACCCCACCCGGATCGCCCGCGGTGGTCCGGGTGGGGTGTGGCCCGCCGTGCCCGGCTCCGGGCGGTCAGGCTTGATCCCTGCGCCGGTCACGGCGGGCCACCCTTCCGTCGTGGGCCCGGTCCGCTCGGGCGTGCGGCGTTCGCGTCCTCGGCGGGCGGTCGGGTGTGTGATGTGGGTCGCGCTCGGGTGGGGGCGGGGGTGTGGGCGTTCCGGGCTCGGTGCCGAGGGCCGGGGGTGGCGATGCTGCGGTGGGGGGGCGGCGGTGGCCCGCGAATCTTCCGGGGCGGAGCGTGGACGGGCGGCGTCGTTGCGGCGGGCGTACGCTCCCGGTCCGTCGGTCGGCGCCGCCCGGCCGGGGGTGGCGTCGGCCCGGGCGGTGGGAAAGCGTTCCCGATCCCGGGGCCGGGCTGGGTAGCCTCGCGGGCATGAGGATCGGCATTGTGGGGGCCACCGGCCAGGTCGGTGGCGTGATGCGGCAGGTGCTGGGCGAGCGGGAGTTCCCGGCGGAGCAGGTGCGGTTGTTCGCCTCGTCCCGGTCGGCCGGGCGTACGCTGCCGTGGCGCGACGGCGAGATCACCGTGGAGGACGCGGCCACCGCCGACTACGCCGGCCTGGACATCGTGCTCTTCTCGGCCGGCAAGGGCACCGCCAAGGACCTCGCCCCCCGGGTCGCCGCCGCCGGCGCGGTCGTGATCGACAACTCCTCCGCGTTCCGGATGGACCCGGAGGTGCCGCTGGTCGTCGCCGAGGTCAACCCGCACGCCGCCGCCGTACGCCCGAAGGGCATCATCGCCAACCCGAACTGCACCACGATGGCGGCGATGCCGGTGCTGCGCCCGCTGCACGAGGAGGCGGAGCTGGTCAGCCTGGTCGTCTCGACGTACCAGGCGGTCTCCGGCGCCGGCCTGGCCGGCGTGGCCGAGCTGGACGAGCAGGTCCGCAAGGTCGCCGAGCACGCCAGCGGTCTCACCTTCGACGGGGCCGCCGTGGAGTTCCCGGCCCCGCGCTCCTTCACCCAGCCGATCGCGTTCAACGTGCTCCCGCTCGCCGGCTCGGTCGTCGACGACGGCTCCGAGGAGACCGACGAGGAGCAGAAGCTGCGCAACGAGAGCCGCAAGATCCTGGACATCCCCGGGCTGAAGGTCTCCGGCACCTGCGTCCGGGTGCCCGTCTTCACCGGCCACTCGCTCCAGGTCAACGCCCGCTTCGCGCGGCCGATCACCCCCCAGCGGGCCCGCGAGCTGCTCGCCGGCGCGCCCGGCGTGGCGCTGAACGACGTGCCCACCCCGCTGCAGGCCGCCGGTCAGGATCCGACCTACGTGGGGCGGATCCGGGCCGACGAGACCGTCGAGCACGGCCTCGCGCTGTTCTGCTCCAACGACAACCTGCGCAAGGGCGCCGCGCTCAACGCCGTGCAGATCGCCGAACTGGTGGTCGCCGAGTTGCGCTGACCCGCCGCGGTGCTGGAATGAAAGCGGCGGGACAGCGCGACGAGGAGGATGCCGTGCCGGACGACCGGACCCAGCGGGCCTTGACCGACCTGATCGCCGGGCGGTGGATGGGGGTGCTGGCCACCGTCCGGCGGGACGGCCGGCCACAGCTGTCCACCGTGGTCTACGCCTACGACCGGGAGCGCGATCTCATCCGGGTCTCGGTGACCGACGACCGGGCGAAGACCGCCAACCTCCGCCGGGACCCGCGGGCCAGCTTCCACGTCGGCAGCGACGACGGCTGGGCGTACGCGGTGGCGGACGCGCGCGCCGAGCTGAGCCCGGTCGCCGCGGATCCGAACGACGCCACGGTCGAGGAACTGGTCGGGCTCTACCGGTCGATCCAGGGCGAACACCCGGACTGGGACGACTACCGGCGGGCGATGGTCGCCGAACGGCGGCTGGTGCTGCGCCTGCACGTCGAGCGCGTCTACGGCGCACCGCCGCGCGGCTGACCCGTCAGCCGGGGCCGATCACCGTGACGCCGGGCCAGCGCTGGGCGGGGCGGTGCCGGGCCAGCCGCTGCCGGGACCGGGCCACGTCCACCCGGGCCGGGTTGTGCCGCCAGATGCCGCCGAGCAGGTCGGCCAGCCCGTACGGGGCGCAGACCTCGATCCGGTCGGCGGCGTCGAGGCGTACCGCCACGGCGGTGGCGTACTCGGGCCAGGTGGCCACCGCCTCGGCCACGCTCCGGTAGGGCGCGATCGGCTCGCCGCCGAACTTGTCCGCGTACCAGGTGTGCACGGCGGCCTGGTTGCGCGCCTCCCAGGGCGGTTCGGCCCACGCCGCCGCCAGCCGGGCGGTGGCCCGGTGGTCGTTGGCGCGGGTCAGGTCGCCGGGGTCGAAGAAGACCACGTCGACGTCCCGCACCGCGCCGGGATCGAACCCGTCCCCGTAGCGCTCGCCCCAGACCAGGTCGCGCAACGTCCCCGCACCGATCCAGGCGTCCGGCAGCCCCGAGTCGCGCACCACGGCCAGTGCCCGCAGCACCCACGGACTGCGCCGGACCAGCCCGGCCAGCTCGTGCTCGTCCCCGCTCACGCCGCCACGCTAGCGCGGCGCGAGAGCGGGGCGTTACCCCGGCGGGGCGGCGGGTAGACGGCCGGTGCCGAACCGAGAGGGGAGCACCATGACAACGGTCGGAGAGTTCATGACGACCCGGTTGGTGACGATGGACGGCAACGACACGCTCACCGCGGCCGCGCAGGAGATGCGCGACAGCGCCATCGGCGACGTGGTGGTGACCGACGGTGACAACGTGGTCGGTATCGTTACGGACCGGGACATCACGGTCCGGGGCGTGGCCGAGAACCTGGACCCGAACACCACCGCGCTCAACCGGATCACCAGCAAGGACGTGGTGACGGTGAGCCAGTACGACGACGCGGTGGCCGCCGCGGACCTGATGCGGACCTACGCCGTCCGCCGGTTGCCGGTCGTCGACGACGGGCGCCTGGTCGGGCTGGTGTCCATGGGGGACCTCGCGGTCGAACGGGAGCCCCAGTCGGTGCTCGCCGACATCAGCGCCGAAGACCCGAACAACTGACCTGTCCGCCGCGGCACGCCGGTTCCCCACCCGGGGGCCGGCGTCGCGGCGCTCCGGCCCGCCCGTCGTGCCGACGCGGCGCGGCGGCGGGGCGGGTGAGCACCCGGGGCGGGTGAGCACCCGGGGGCGGCGCCGCGGTCGTCCAGTGGCCAGATCACTCCCGGCTGACCTCGGGTCCGCCTTTCGCCATCCGACCTCCCGCACTGCGTCCGGCTTCTCCGGAGGCCACTGGGCGGCCGCGACAACCGGTCGTCGGCTCACCCGATCCGGGCGAGGTTGACGCCGCCCCGGCCGGGGACCCGTGCACGGATGCCGAACGTCGGCAGGTGGGACGTACGTGACACACGCCCGCCGGGCCGGCGGGCGGGGACCGACCGACGGGGGGAGAGGACCGGTGGACGCGACCACGAGGTTCTTCGAGGAGCTCGACCGGCGGGGCTTCGAACCTGTGCTGGCGAAGACCACGGGAACCCTGCGCTTCGACCTGCACGAGGGGGCGCAGACCACGCACTGGCTGCTGCGGATGGACCGGGGCCGGATCGAGGTGAGCCAGGAGGACGCCGAGGCGGACACCGTCATCGGGACCACCCCGGCGCTCTTCGAGGACCTGGCCACCGGACGGGAGAACGGGATCGCGGCGCTGTTCCGGGGGGACATGACGGTGACCGGCGACGCCCGGCTCGTGGTGCAGGTCGAGCGGCTCTTCCCGAGCCCGCCGGACAGCCGCGGGCCACGCCGGCGCTTCGAGAGGGGGACGCACTGATGGGGCAGAGCAACACCATCCGGATCCTGGACGGCAACACCTTCGTGGTCTCCGAGGACACCGGGGACATCGAGGCGACGCCGACCGAGCCGACCGGACTCTTCTCCCTCGACATGCGCTACCTGTCCACCTGGGTGCTGACCATCAACGGGGAGCGGCTCAACTCCCTCTCCTACGACGACCTCCAGTACTACGAGGCCCGGTTCTTCCTGGTACCGGGGATGGCGACGCACTACATCGACGCGAAGCTGTCGGTCATCCGGGAACGCGCGATCGGCGGCAGCTTCCGCGAACAGATCACCATCCTCAACCACGACGAGAAGCCGGTCGACCTGGAGATCCGGATGGAGGCGGCGGCCGACTTCGCCGACCTGTTCCAGGTCAAGGACGAGATCCTGAACAAGAAGGGTGAGCTCTACTCGGAGGCCGAGGCGAACTGCCTGCGGCTCGGCTACCGCCGGGGCAACTTCCGGCGGGAGACGCGCATCTCCTCGTCCGCCCCGGCCCGCTACGACCGGCAGGGCTTCGCGTACACCATCCACCTGGAGCCCAACGAGCAGTGGGGCACCTCGATCATGGTGCACACCCTGGCGATCGGGCCGGGCGGCCGGGACCTGCGGATGGGGCTGCGTGCCCACGGCACCGAGCGGCTCGCCCTCCAGCACGACCTCGAGAAGTGGATCGCCGAAGCGCCCAAGGTGAACAGCCAGCACGGCCGGCTCGCCTCGACCTACCGGCGGAGCCTGATCGACCTGGCGGCGCTGCGCTTCTCGCCGATCTCCCTCGGCGGGGCGGCGCTGCCGGCGGCCGGTCTGCCCTGGTTCATGACCATGTTCGGCCGGGACAGCATCCTCACCTGCTTGCAGACCCTGCCCTTCACGCCGCAGCTGTCCAAGACCACGCTGCGGATCCTGGGCGCGTTGCAGGGCACCCGGTTCGACGACTTCCGCGACGAGGACCCGGGGCGGATCCTGCACGAGATGCGCTACGGCGAGACCGCGGCCTTCGAGGAGCAGCCGCACACGCCGTACTACGGCTCGGTGGACGCCACCCCGCTGTTCGTGGTGCTGCTCGACGAGTACGAGAAGTGGACCGGCGACGTCGCGCTGGTCAAGGAGTTGGAGCGGGAGTCGCGGGCCGCGTTGAAGTGGGTCGACGACTACGCCGACCTGGTCGGCAACGGCTACATCTGGTACGAGCGGCGCAACAGCGACACCGGCCTGGAGAACCAGTGCTGGAAGGACTCCTGGGACTCGGTCTCCTACCGGGACGGCAAGCTGCCTCCGTTCCCCCGGGCCACCTGCGAGGTGCAGGGGTACGCGTACGACGCGAAGATGCGCGCCGCCCGGCTGGCCCGCGAGTTCTGGGGCGACCCCGACTACGCCGACCAGTTGGAGCGGGAGGCGGCCCAGTTGAAGGAGCGGTTCAACCGCGACTACTGGGTGGAGGACGGCGAGTACTACGCGCTGGCCCTCGACCCGGACGGCCGCCAGTGCGACGTGCTCAGCTCCAACGTCGGGCACCTGCTGTGGAGCGGCATCGTCGACCACGACCGGGCCGAGAAGATCGCCCACCATCTGGTCGGTCCCCGGCTCTTCTCCGGCTGGGGGGTGCGGACGCTCGCCGAGGGGGAGGTCCGCTACAACCCGATCGGCTACCACAACGGCACCATCTGGCCGTTCGACAACTCGTTCATCGCCTGGGGGCTGCGCCGGTACGGCTTCGCGGAGGAGGCGGCGACCATCGCCAGCGGCATCCTGGACGCGGCGACCTACTTCCAGGGCCGGCTGCCGGAGGCGTTCGGCGGCTACCCGCGCGAGCTGACGAAGTTCCCGGTGGAGTACCCCACCGCGTGCAGCCCGCAGGCGTGGTCGACCGGCACGCCGATGCTGCTGCTGCGCACCATGCTCGGCCTGGAGCCGCACGAGGGTCACCTGGCGGTGGAGCCGCGGCTGCCGATCGGGATGGGCCGCATCGAGGTGCTGGACATCCCGGGCCGGTGGGGCCGGGTGGACGCGTTCGCCCGCGGCCGGCTCGAGATCGAGGAGCCGGCGGCCGGCTGACCGGATCGTCCGACCCGCCGGCGGCCACCTCGGCCGCCGGCGGGTCCGCGTCAGCCGGTCGGCAGGACGGTGTCCAGGAACGCCCCGGTCACCGCCGCCAGGTCCGGCCGGCGCAGGTCGAGCGCGTGCCCGCCGTGGGTGAGCCAGCTGTGCACCGGGTGCCCGGCGGCCAGCAGCGCCGCCGCCAGGTCGACCGTCTGGCTGACCGGCACCGACCGGTCGGCGACTCCGTGCACCAGCAGCACCGGCACCCCGTTGCCGGCGTGCGTGGTGACGGTGGCGTCCACGGTCGCCGGGTCGCCGGCGGCGGGCGGGTGGCCGAGCAGCCCGGCCCACGGGTCGTCGCCGCCGCGCAGCCGCCGCCAGTCCACCGCCAGCGGGTCGACGGCCGGCCAGTAGGCCAGCCCGGCGGTCACGTCGTCCGGCCGGTCCACCCCGCGCAGCGCCAGGTGCAGGGCGAGCGTGCCGCCGGCCGAGTCGCCCGCCACCAGCAGCGGACGACCCGGGGCCGCCGCGCGGGCTCGCCGTGCCGCCTCGCGTACGTCGTCGAGCTGGGCCGGCCAGTGCGCCCGGTCGACCAGCCGGTAGGTCGCCGGCACCACCCGCAGCCCGTACCGGGCCAGCGCCACGCCGTCCTCGGTCGAGCGGGCGCGCCAGCCACCGCCGTGGATCCAGAGCAGCACCGCGCGTTCGGTCATCCCGCCATCGTGCCCCCGCCGGCGGCCGTGCGCCCGTCCGCTCTGCGACGGGCAGAAACCGGGCGGGCGGGGCAGGCCCGGCGGACCCGGCGCCGGGGGACCGGAACCACGCTCGGCCCTGGCGTGACTCCCAGCCGGGCAGGGTACCGTCTGCGGATGCCGGAACTCGTGTATCCGCCCGTGATCGCCGCCGCCAAGGCGATGTTCCGGGTCCTCGACCTGAAGATCACCATCGACGGCGCCCACCACGTCCCGCGCACCGGCGGGGCGGTGCTGGCCAGCAACCACGTCAGCTACCTGGACTTCATCTTCTGCGGCCTGGGTGCGCACCCCGCGAAGCGGCTGGTCCGTTTCATGGCCAAGCAGTCCGTGTTCACCCACAAGGTCTCCGGTCCGCTGATGCGCGGGATGCGGCACATCCCGGTGAACCGCCGGGCGGGCGCCGGGTCGTACGCGACGGCGGTCAGCGCGCTGCGCCGGGGTGAGGTGGTCGGCGTCTTTCCCGAGGCCACGATCAGCCGCTCGTTCACCGTCAAGGAGCTCAAGAGCGGCGCCACCCGGATGGCCCAGGAGGCCGGCGTGCCGGTGCTGCCGGTGGCGCTCTGGGGCACCCAGCGGCTCTGGACCAAGGGCCGGCCGCGCACGCTCACCCGCCGGCACACCCCGATCACCATCATGGTGGGCGAGCCGATGGACCCGGCCGGCTACCCGGACACGAACGCGATGACCGCGGACCTGAAGACCCGGCTGGACGCGCTGGTCGACCGCGCCCAGCGGGAGTACCCGGAGGCGCCGGCCGGCCCGGACGACCGCTGGTGGCTCCCCGCGCACCTTGGCGGCACCGCCCCCACCCCCGAGGAGGCCGCCGCTCTCGACGCCGGCGGTCGCCGCACCTCCACGGCCTGACCCGGTCTCCCGTTGCAGAGCCGGGCATGTGGCCGGATCGTTCCGCAGCGGGGCAGGATGGTGTCTGCCATCGCGGCGCCCCGGCCAGCCAGGATTCAGGTCATGAGCAGAGCAGCACTCGTCGTCATCGACGTCCAGGAGTCGTTCCGGCAGCGACCGATCTGGGCGTACGCCTCCAACCCCGACATCGTCGGCGCGGTCGACCGGCTGGTCGCCGCGGCGCGCGACCGCGGCGACCTGGTGGTCTGGGTCCTGCACGCCGAACCGGGCAGCGGCGGTGTCTTCGACCCGGCGAACGGGCACGTCCGGCTGATCGACGGGCTGGCCCCGGCGGCCGGGGAGCCGACCCTGGTGAAGACCTCGCACAACGCGTTCACCACCACCAACCTCCAGCAGCTGCTGACCCTGGCCGGCATCCGCGAGATCACCGTCTGCGGGATCCGCACCGAGCAGTGCGTGGAGACCACCGCCCGGGTCGGCTGCGACCTGGGCTACGAGATGACCTTCGTGACCGACGCGACGGTGACCTTCCCGACCCCGCACCGGGACCTGCCGGAGACCGCCACCCTGGCCGAACTCCTCGCCGACCCGCGCACCCTGTCGAACGAGGAGATCATCGCCCGCACCGAGTACGCGCTGGCCGGCCGGTTCGCCACCATCCGCACGGTGGCCGAGGTGACCGGCGCGGTCCCGGCCGGCGCCCGGGGCTGAACCGATGGCCCGGGTCGTCTTCCTGCTCGTCCCGCAGCTGCACCTGTTGGACCTCGCCGGGCCGGCCCAGGTCTTCTCCACCGCCGCCGACCTCGGATACGACTACCGGCTGCACTACGTCGCCGACCGGCCGCAGGTCCCGACGGTGCAGGGCGTGCCGCTGGTGGCCGGGCTGGACTGGCCCGAGCTGACCGGCGACGACCTGGTGGTGGTGCCCGGGTGGCGGGTCAGCGCGCACGGCCCGCAGGGGCCGGTCGGCCCGGCCGACCTGCGGCGGCTGGCCGAGCACCACGCCCGGGGCGGGACGGTGGCCAGCGTCTGCGCCGGCGCGTACGCCCTGGGCCGGGCCGGCCTGCTCGACGGCCGGCGCTGCACCACCCACCACGACGTGCAGGACGACCTGGACCGCCGGTTCCCGGCGGCCCAGGTGGTCCGCGACGTGCTCTACGTGGTCGACGAGCGGGTGGTCACCTCGGCCGGCATCGCCAGCGGCATCGACGTGGCGCTGCACCTGGTGGCCACCCGGCACGGCCCGTCGGCGGCCGCCCGGATCGCCCGGACGCTGGTCGTCTACGCCCGGCGCAACGGCCACGAGCAGCAGGCCAGCGCCATGATGCGGCACCGCTCGCACCTGTCCGACGCGGTGCACCGGGTGCAGGATCTGATCGACTCCCGGTTCGCCGAGCCGCTGCCGCTGGCCGACCTCGCCGCCGCGGGCGGGGTCGCCGAGCGGACCCTCACCCGGTTGTTCCGTCAGGCCACCGGGCTGACCCCGCTCGGCTACCAGCAGCTGCTGCGGGTGGAACGCGCCGAGCACCTGATCGGGCACGGCAGCACGGTGGAGGCCGCCGCCCGTACGGTCGGGTTCACCGACGCCCGCATGCTGCGCCGGCTGCGGGCCCGCGCGACCCGGAGTCCGATCGCTCCGGATGGTAGTAGTCGTCCCGGGAGCGGAACTCGACCGGCAGTGACCCGGGCAGGGTGATCCGTCCGTCGCCGGCCAGCGGCCCGCCCCCGGCGCGAAGCCGCAGCACGTCCCGTTCCGCCGGGGAGAGGTCGACCAGTTGCGGCCGGGTCAGCCGGAACGTGGCCACCGACCGGCGTACCTGCCGGGCCAGGTCGGTGACCTCGTCGGCCGGGCCGGCCAGCGCGAGCGCCGGCTGCCAGATGGTGCGCAGCGCGTCGCAGACGATCAGCAGCTGGGCCGGTCGGTCCGGGCCGGGCGGCACCAATTCCAGGCGGGACGGCCACTGCCAGCGGATCTGACCGCTGACCAGGCCCGGCCCCCGGGCGCCGCGGCGGTGCCGGGCGGTGTCGTCCGGCCGGCCGACCACGGCGAGCTGCGACCCGGTGCCCGCGAACGCGAACCGCCGGTCGGTGACGGTCACCGCCACCGGCGCCGGCAGCGTCCAGCGCTGCCACCCCTCGGACGGGCCGAGCAGGTGGCCCGCCGCGTGCAGCCGGTGCCGCCAGAGCACCCGCTCGCCGGGCTCGGGCACCAGCTCGTGACGCCGGTCCAGTACCGGGCCGACGTCGTCGTCCGGCGCGTCGAACCGGTGCGGACCGATGAAGAACGGGGACGCGTCGTCGTGCATGGTCACGACCTCCGGGAGCGGACGACCTTCCGCACCGAGCGTCGCCGAACCCGACACCGCTGTCATGACGCCCGTTAGGGGGTCGGCCGGTCGTAGGACGCCTGTGACCGGTAGATGCCGATCTCCTCCGGCCGGATGAGCCCGTCCTCGATCGCCCGGGCGAGCAGCGCCGCCTTCGTGGCGGCCGGCCGCCCCGCCCGGGTGTATTTGATCCGCGCCCGGTCGACGTACTGCTTGACGGTGTGCTCGCTGATCCGCATCCGGCGGGCCACCGACGCCTTCGACATCGACTGGAACCACAGCAGCAGCGCCTCGCGTTCCTTGTCCGACAGGACGGGCCGGTCCGGGCGGGCGTCGCCGACGATCGCGCCGGCCAGCGCCGGGGGCACGTACGGGCGGTCGCTGGCCGCGGCCAGCACGGTGGCCACGCAGTGCTCCCGGCCCTCGTGCTTGGCGAGGAACGCCACCGCCCCCGCGTCGAGGGCGGCGAGCATGGTGTCCGGGTCGGTGTGCTCGGAGTAGACCACCACCCGGCGACCCGCCGCGCTCAGCTCGGCGAGCTTGTCCAGCGCCATCCGGCCGTGCAGCCGCAGGTCGAGCAGGACGACGTCGGCCGCCGGGGCGGCCCGCAGCACCTCGTCCGGGTCGTCGCCGGTGGCCAGCACGGTCAGCCGGGGTTCGGTGGCCAGCCAGGCCCGCACTCCCTCGACCACCACCGGATGGTCGTCGACGATCGCCACGCCCACCGGTCGCTCGCCGGTCACCGCCGCCACCGGGTCTGCGTCCATCTGATCTCCCCGTCGTGTTCGTAGAGCTGTTCCACCCGGTCGTCCCCGTCGTGGTCCGGCGGCGGCCGGCTGCCGTCCGGGCCGTCCCGGTCCGGCGCGACCAGGCTGACCACCACCTCGTCCGGTCCGGACACCACGGTCAGCCGCGCCCAGTCCCGCGCACCGGTCAGGGCGGCGGTGAGCGGGTCGGCCAGCCGCCGGCGGACCTCAACCGGTAACGGCGGCGGCGTGCCGATGGTGACCAGGTCGATCGGCAGGCCGCTCCGTTCGGCCAGGTCCGCGGCGGCCCGCAGCTCGTGCAGCAGCGGGTCGGGCACGTCGTCGGACTCGGCGATGAGGCGGCGCAGCCGGGCCGCCGCCAGCACGCAGCGGCGCTGTACGCCCGGGTCGGCCGGGTCGGCCCGGCCGTCGGCGAGTTCGGCGAGCACCGCCTCGGCCGTCCCGCTGACCAGCGCCAGTCGCTCCTGCCGGTCCCGGCGGGCCCGCTCGGCGGCCTCCCGTTCCGCCGCGATCGCGTGCGCCGCCGCGGCGGCGCCGGCCCGCTCGCGGGCCAGCGTGGCGATCACCGCGCCGCCCACGAAGACCGCCATCGGCAGCGACGAGGTGCCGTACACGTACATCGCGTAGCGGGCCAGGTCGGCGGGGGTGGTCGCGCCGTGGCCGAGCACGGCGACCAGCGCGATCAGCGAGTGCGCGGCCAGCAGCGCGAGCAGCCCGAGGGCCCGCCGCCCCCAGAGCACCAGCACGAGGAACCAGCCGAGGGTGCCCCACACCCAGTTGGCGGCGGTGAAGAGCTGCCGCTCGCCGGCCGCGGCGAAGACCGCCGCGTCGACCACCAGCAGCAGCGCGGCCAACGGCCAGGCCGGCAGCGGGGCGTCGCGCAGCAGCCGGACGCCGGCCAGCACGCCGGTGACCGCGACCACCAGCCAGCCGGCCGCCACCACCACGGGCGCGGCGAGGTCGGCCCGCGCCGCCAGCACCGCGGGCAGCCCGATCGCGGTGTGCCAGGCGAGCGCGATCGCCACCACCACGATCCGGGCACCCCGGTCGGAGGCGCTGGCCACGGCGGCCGCCGCCTGCCGTACCCCCGTCTCCGCCGCCGGGCCGCCGGCCGCGGGGCTCCGCGGCCCGGGGATCCCGCCGGCCGGCGCGTTCGTCGTCCCACCCGCCGCCGTGCCGATCGCTCCGTCGGCCGCCGCCGCGCCCGTGGTCGCGTCGGCTGCCGCGCCCGTCGTTCCGCCGGTCGCCGTCGCGCCGGTCTCAGTGGACATCGGACCACTCCAGCCGGATCCGGGTGCCCGCGCCGGGCGCGGAGTCGACCACCGCCCGCCCGCCGACGGTCGCCATCCGGCCGCGGACCGACTCGCGCAGGCCGTACCGGTGGGCCGGCACCTGCTGTGGGTCGAAGCCGGGACCGTCGTCGGCGACCTCGACCGCGACGGTACCGGCGGCGCGGTCCAGCCGCAGCGTGGCGGTGGCGCCCGGGGCGTGCCGGGCCACGTTGGACAGCGCGGCGTACGCGCTCTCGGCGACCGCCTCGGCGACCGGCCCCGGCACCACGCAGGAGGTCAGCTCGGCGGTCACCCGCAGCTCGGGCAGCCGGTCGAGCACCGCCCGCAGCCGGTCGTCCAGCGGCACCGGCGCGCAGCCCGGGGCCGACCTGGCGTCGGCCAGCATCCGGAGGGTGCGCAGGTCCGCGGCGCACCGCCGGCGCAGCCTCGCCGAGGGGCCGGCGACCGCGCCCAACCCGACCATGGTGAGCGTGGCCAGCGCGGTGTCGTGCAGGTCCCGGTTCTGCCGCCGCTCGGCGTCCCGGGCGGTCCGGGCGACCAGCGCCTCCCGGGTCAACCGCTGGTGCTCGGCGAAGCCGCGGTCGGCCCGGCCGATCCGGCGCCGCATCACCGCCGTCATCATCGCCGCGCAGGCCGTCTGCATCAGCAGGGTCGCCGTGTGCGCGGTGGCCTCGTCGGGATTGCCGGCGGTGTACGCGCCGGCCGCGTAGCCGACGGTGACCAGCAGCCCGGCCGGGACCGACCAGCGCGCCGGCGCGGTGGCCTGGGCGCTGATCACCGTGGTGCTGGCCAGCACCGCGACCCAGCTCCCCTCGCCGGGCAGCACCTCCGGCGCCACCAGCAGCGGGATCGCCAGGCAGGTGGCGGTGGTCAGTGCCACGTCGGCGGCCACCAGCGCAGCGGTGACGCCGTGCCGCAGCGCCCGCACGGCGTACCAGACGGACCAGGCGGTCAGCCCGGCCACCGCCGGGACCAGCAGCCCCGGCTCGACCGGCGGGGTGCGGACCGCGAGCGCCACCGCCGCGCCGGCCAGCCCGCAGGTCAGCCGGAGCAGGGCGGGAATCGTGGTGAAGATGAGCGTGAACGCGCCGCCGGCCGGATTGTCCAGCGGGGTCGGCGGCGTGGTCGGAGTGGGAACGGCCGACATCGGGGAGGAGTCCTTTGCGACAACGACCCGATCCGGGTCCGCGCTACGGAGATAGACGCCGGAGAATAACACGTGCTTCTGGTGGGGATCACGGTCCGTGCCCGGCGTGTCGCCGAGGGGCTAGCTCGGCGGTATCCGTGCCGCGGCCAGCAGGTGTGCGGGTGTTGTCTCGGCGGTACGAACGGCTGTAGCGCCACCGACAGTGGACGCCTACGGTCACGATCATGGAGGCCTCGAACGCCGCCGAGGCGCAGCCGCCGTTCGTCGCGCTCGGCGCGATGCCGATGAGGGTGTTGCTGCAGGCGTATTCAGCGGCGGTGCGGCGCGGGGCGAGCAGCGTCGGCACCGTCGACCTGCTGTGCCGGGTGGCGCTGTACCCCAAGTCGGTCCCGCCGTGGCTGCTTGCAGGCGCAAGCGGTGCGAACCTCATGCGGATGGTCGTCGATCCGCGCCGTATTCCAGCGGGGCGGGCAGTCGGCGAACTGGTGTCCGAGGCGGTCAGCGAGTACGACCAGGAGGTGCGGGCGGTCCTGCGCGAGGTCGAATGGAGAATCCACCGCCAGCCGGACCGGCGGCTCAGAAAGTCCGACGTGCCGGGCAGGCGCCCCCGCCCATCTTGGACGAACGCCGTTCGGACAACGCTGGTCGGCGCGCTTCAGGGCGCGCGCGACAACCGTCTACCGTTCGCCAACCTGTCCCATCTCGTGCTCGGCATGCTGCAGTTGCCCGGCTGCGACGGGACCCGCTACGTCTACCCCTACGAGTACTCCCGGCTGGAGGCCGTTGACCGGTTGCGCGCGGAACCGACGATGCGCTCGACGGACGAGCCCTATCCGGACCTCGAGAATGAAAGGTTGGCGATCTGGCCGAAATCCGGGTCGCTGCTCGACCGACTCGCGGGACAGTTCTTCGCGCGCGCATCTCGACTCAGCCGCCTCGGCCCGATCCTCGTCGCGGTCGACTTCGAGGCGAGACGCCAGGCAATCCGGCTCGGCCATGACGTGATCGGTCCACTGCACATCCTGCTCGCGATGCTCACACACGACGCCACGCTCGAAGCGACCCGACTCCGGGTACCGGCCCATCATTGCAGCCGCAACCGAGGTGCGGCCGTCCTGCGCGCCCACGGTGTCGATGCCGACCGCCTACGCGTGCTGGCCGTAGGTCGCGGCGGGCCCGAGGAGCCGCCGGCCGAGGTGCTCGCCAGTCAACTGAGCAGCCAGCGCCCCGGCGACCCGTTCACGGGTACCGAGGTCGTCACCGCGATGGCACGAGCCATGGAGATCTCGCTGGCCTACCGGCACCCCGACACGGGCACCAGCCACCTCTTGCTTGCGATCATCGAGGACGACGCCGGCGACGCCGCCGCCATTCTGCGCGACCTGAGCGTCGACGCGCCGGCGATACGAGCACGGGTCGAGCAGGACCTTCGTGCCGCACCAGCCGCTTGGTAGCCACCGGCCCGTCAATGCACCTGTTCGGTTGACGGGCCTGTACGGGGGTCGCGGTGATCGACCGGACCGGGAGCCACAAGCCGCTGGCCTCAGATGGCGATGGCGCGTCCGGCGGGATTCGTGGTTGTCGGGCAGCGTCGGCGGTTGCGGGCAGTCTCGGCTGTACGGCCACACTGTTGGGTCTGACATGATCACGACGTGCCCGACCCCGCGCCTGCCGACGGCAGTCCGTCGCCGCAGCCGTCTGCGCCGAACGCGCGCAACGAACCGCTAACACTACTCATGCTGCTGCTCGCCTCGGCCGTTCTGCTGGCGCTATGTTTCGGCTGTGCCGCCTTCTGGCTGTACAACTAACTGGCCGTCCTTGCGCTGGACCCGGAGCGTCAGTTCGGCAGGACGAAGATCACGACCAACACCGGACCTGGTGGACGAGGTCAAGACAGGAAATGCTTGACCGCTCGTGCCCCGTGGTAACCGTCTGGGGTGCCGGCCTACTGGCAGGTGGATGGCACGGCGACCTACGTCCGGCCGGCGCCGAGGTCGGGCGGACCGACAAGAAGCGCCCGCGCGTCCGACAACAGCCGCCGGTGCTCAGGTCCGTGTGCGATCGCCGCGCAGAACACCGTCTCCACCGCGGCGGCGAGCGGGTCCTCGTACGTCACCGCGAACATCGCCGGCAGCGCCATCGCCTGCTGAGAGCAGTTGGGCGTGCCGTCCGGCAGGGTGACGACCGTGCTGGGCACCCGCGGGTCGGCGAAGAGCCGCTCCCAGGTCGCGCCCATGTCGTCGAAGGGCGGGGGCGTGGGGTCGCCGAGCTCGACGGCGGCGAGGGCATGGGCGATCCAGTCGACGGTGTCGAGGCGAGACACCGCACATGCGCGGCGGGTCGCCCAGAGCGCGAACGCACGCTGGTGCTGCGGCGTGGCCCCCTCAAGTAGATCCAGCAGCTCGCGGTCCATCCTTGCGAGGCTCCACACGTTGGCCGGCAGCGAGCGGATCCGCTGCGACGGCAAGCGCCCGCCCCACCGGCGCGCCTCCGCCTCCTCCAGCCTGCGGCGGACGGCGCCAGCCTTGGCGGCACGCTCGGCCAACTCCCGCTCCCACGGATACGGCGGCTCCGGGTGGCGCCGCAGGTGATCCCAGACCAGGCCCAGCAGCGGCACCTGGGACGCGAGCACACCACGGTGCACGAGGGTGTCGCCGTCGCGCTCCACGACGCTGTCGGACTCGTCTGGCACCGTCGCCGTCGCCGTCGCCGTCGCCGTCGGCTCGCCGACCGTCGACCAGCGCCAACGGCCGCCCTCCAGCCGCGCGAGCACCTCGCCCGCCGGCAGCACCAAGTCCGGCACGCCCGACCAGCCCGGCGGCACCGCACGCCGTATGTCGAAGCGGGGCTCGGTGCCCCGGTTCGCCGCGGTGACCAGCCGGACCATCGCCCAGGCGGCGGCCTTGTCCGCCCGCTGGGTCCACGGCGACTCCTTGCCGTCGTCGCGCAGCGTGCGCAGGCCCAGATCCTCGTGCACAGGCCAGACCAGCACCTCGTACGCCTCCGCGGCGCTTCCCTCGGGCTGCCGGTCACGGGCACGGACCTGCACCCGCAGCAGTCCCGGCCCGGGCGCGGCGATGGAGCGGAAAGCGTTCGGAGCGTCGCCCATGAGGCCGTGGACCGAGAAGTGCTCGCCCGAGTGCCACAGCGTCGCCTCGCTCACCGCGTCCCAGCCGTCGTCCGGTGCCGCCGCCTCGGTCAGCACCGCCACCCGCACCCGCACCGGGGCGGAGTGCGGACCGGTCATCACCGTGAGCGCTCCAGCGCCAGTGACATGCACCAAGCCGTCCCCAACGGTGTACAGCCCCAGGTAATCGCCTGGGTCGCTGCTGACCACGAACTGGTGGTGCGAGACGTAGATTTGCTCGAAGTCGCCCATGGCGGCAAAGGCTCTCACGATTCCGTTCTGCGGGTCGGCCACCGAGCCTGCGGGCTCAAGCGGATCTCCGAGGAGGGTCGGGGTTCGGGGCGGAGCCCCGAGGTCTTCCGCTCTTGGGCTCGTAAGCGTTGCCGGCCGGCCCGGCCGATGCCGGCTGAAGGTCGCCGGCGGGCCCGGGCCGGGCCGCCGCGGCCCGCTTGCGGGCCGCTTTGACGGTCTGGCTTCGTCGTGGCGAGGTGCTGGGGCCCTGCCTGGTCGTACATCGACTTGGACCCCGGCACCTTGCCGGTTCGGCAGACCGTGCAGCGGGCCGATGGCCGGTTGCAGCTCGTGGCACCGAAGACGGAGCGGTCCCGGCGAATGGTGCCAGTGCGGCGAAGGCCTAGCGCTGTTCCGGGCTCACCGACGGCAGCAAGCCGCAGATCGACTGGCGGCGGGGAAGCGATGGCAGATCACGGCCTGCCGTGACGCAATGGGGATGCGTCAGTTCTGCGCCGTTGCCGCGCTGGGAACCGGCGACCGCCAGCGGTTGTGTAGACGCATGGCCCGGGACGGGTGCTGGCGGACGGCGCCGAGCAGTGCAAGGCGAGAGTTGTCCTAGCTTCCCGCCCGTCTCGGTGCCACTCCAAGCCCGAACTGTTTAGCGGAGATACCAGGTGAGCGTCGACGAGCGAGACCGGCCCGATTCATCCGCAGCGCTGTCTGACGAGCAGATCGAGAGCGGCCACCGGCCGATGCACCCGCCGAGCATCCCATCACGCGTGCGGGTGACTCCCCGCCTACGCACCGCCACGAGAGCTATGCGGGTGGATTGGCGGCGCTCCGCACCGACACCGCGCCGCCGCATCTCGGCGGTGGGCTCGCCAGCACCGCGGCGAGCCCACCGGGGGTGGGGGACGTATTCGGCGGGGGAGCGGGCATGACGGTGTACGTCTCGCGCAACGCGACACTCGGTCAACCGTGGCGACCTGAACTCCCGGCACGTGTTCCCTCGCAGGCGCCGGTGAGAGCGGCCGATCCGCCGCTGCTCACCCACGTATGGCGTCAGCTGTTCGACCAGCAGGCTCGAGAAAGCAACCGCCCATGAGCGGAGAGCAGCCACGCCGTGCGAGGGTCCACCGTCTCAGCTCGGTGCCTAGGGATCATCTGCCGCTGCGTCCGCTCTGGCTGTGCCGTACCTGCGGCCAACCCTGGCCCTGCGGGCGAGCGAAGCTCGCTCTCCTCGCCGACTACGACGGCAGCCCAGTCAGCCTGTTCCTTTACCTGGCCGGCCTCCTCCACGACGCCATCGACGGCCTGCACAAGCTCAACCCCAGCACCACAGGAAGCGCCGGTGACATGTTCGACCGGTTCCTCGGCTGGCCCGCCCGACACACCCGCTCCCACCGGATGACCACGACCTCCCCCTGCCGGCCGAGGAGCCAGAAGCCCGAGCGACATCAGACCCCACAGTTCAGGGACTTGGTCGCCGGCAACGTGCTCCAGTAACCGATCGTCGCAATGCTGGCCCGAGCCGGTGACCTGCGGTACGTCTCCGAGATCATCGCGGCATTCAGCGACTACGCCGACACTGCACTTTTGCGACCTCTGCCGCGCAGGCTTGGCCGCACGGCCAGCACCTTTGCCCTGGCGCGACGGTCCAGGGCGATTGGTAGACCTGCAAGCCCTGGCGCGGGCAGTCACGAGACTCCAGCACTGTCGACTTGCGGAGGCGAATCATGCGCTGTGTGCTGCGACTGAAAGCCCTTGACACCGGCACCCCTGTCGAGCGGTACTGGATACACGTTCCCCGTGCGGCGGTCTCGTTCGCCGGGCCATATCGGTCGATGCGTGGGCGCTCCGTAGGGGCGCTCGCTGTCGTTCTGGCCCCCACTTTGAGTGGCCCGTCGACCGGGTGCCGAAGGAGCGACAGGAGGACCGCGATGAAGGATCTTCTCCCGGCGAGTTGAGCCGGTGCGCCGCGCCGCCGCGCTTCGGCGTCTGAGCGCGTAGGCGCCGCCTTGTCCCGGCCCGCGCGGGTCCAGGGCCTGCCCGGGATGGCCCCCTGGCTCGCTTCGCCATTGTCCGAGCATCTCCCGTAGGCGGCCGTGCAGGTCACGGTTGCGGCGGCAGATGCTTACCCCGTCCGCATTGCCGCATCGGTGCCGGTACGGCACGTTCCTTGACATCGCCATAGTGGGCTGCACCTGCTCGCCCTCCGGTCGCCGGCCCGGCGTGATCCCGGTCGTCAGTTGTCTGCTGCCCGCCATTCGGTGCCCGACGGGGGCAGGGCGGGCCGCTCTACTCGGTGCCGCAGGTTCGGCGCCGACCACATCTTGGACACGACAAAAGGAGTTCCGTTGTTCTCCCGAGTACCTTCGTTCGCCGCCGGGATCGCTGGCGGTGACAGATTCCGGCTTGACCCCCGTCCGGGGGTCGGGCTTGACGTCCCCGTTGGGGTCAGTCTTCAGCCCGACCCCCGAACGGACCCCCCTGTTCCTTTCACACCGCAGGTCAGCCCGTCTGTCAGCGCTGGAGACTTGTCCTGCGACAGACCCTGTCTGGTCTCGGGTCTCTCCCCCTGGGGAGCGCCATCCCCGTCGAGGGAGGTGGTGGCTGGTGGATGATCCGGTTCTGCGGGTGCAGTCGCAGCTGACCGACCGGGACCGGGTGCTGCTGGGCTGGCTGTACGACCACGGAGTGTTGACGTCGTTCCAGATCGCCCAGGCGCTGTTCCCATCGCTGGACTTCTGCCAGCGCCGGCTTCGGACGCTGTACCGGCTGCGCCTGGTGGCCCGGTTCCGGCCGCAGCGCGCCGACGGCGGCTCGTACCCGTACCACTACGTCATCGACCAGCTCGGCGCCGAGGTCGTCGCCGCCGGCCGGGACGACCGGCCACCCCGGCGCGACCACGCCCGCGTCGAGCGGCGACGCTGGACCTCGAGCCGGAGCCTCGCGCACCGGCTCGGGGTGAACAGCTTCTTCACCGACCTTGCCGGCTACGCCCGCGCCCACCCCCGCGCCCACCTTGTCGACTGGTTGTCGGAGGCGGCATGCCAGCGCTCTGGCACGTTCACGCAGCCGCAGGATCCGGGCCTGGTGCGGGCATACCAGCCGCGGGTCCGCCCGGACGGCTACGGCCTCTGGACCGAGAACGACGTCACGGTCCCGTTCTTCATCGAGTACGACACCGGTCGCGAGCAGCTCGCGGTCCTGACCGGCAAGCTCGCCGGTTACCGGGAGCTGTTCGCCACGATCGGGCGGGCGTGGCCGGTGCTGTTCTGGCTGCACTCCGCCGCCCGAGAGGCCAACCTGCGCCGCCTGCTCGCCGCCACGCGACTGCTGGTGCCCGTCGCTACCGGCCGCCCGCGACCACGCCGGCACGACGGGCCTGTGTCCCGCTGAGGCGGTCTGGGCCGTGCCCGGCGGGGGAGGGCAGCGGCAGCGGCTGCCCGACCTGGCCTCGTATGTCGTTGACGCTGGACGGGCGGGTGAGGCGGCGTGACGCCCGGCAGCGGCAACGCGGCCGCGGACAGTACCTCGCGCCTGCGGGAGCCAGCAAGACCTGGCCACTCTCACCGGTTTGTCAGCGCCCGGTTCGCTGGGCCTGAGAGATCAGGGAGAGTGCCGATCCCTTCCGGCAGTGACAGCGCGGAGGTATCGTCGCGCGCTCACCGCGGGCGGTCCGCGACAGGCGGCTGGTCCCCGTCCGCCATCACCGTCCCGCACGACGACGCCGGGACCGTCCGCGTACCGGTCCAGCTCTACTCAGCTGGCGGACGAACCTTCGCCGCAGCCCGGTCCGGGGAGGTGGTCCGCCACGACAGCACCGGCACCTGACCCGGACACTGGTCCCCCCAGCAGCCGCATCGAGGGCAGCGTCCAGATCGTGATCATGCTGGCCATCGGCGGGGCGGCCGGAGCTGCCAGCTTCACCCACGTCCACAACGTCGCCGCCGCCCACGGCCAACCCGGCTGGCTCGCCTGGGCCGACGCGATCGTCCTCGAACTGATGTCCATCGCCGCGGGCCTGGAGCTACGCCGCCGCAAACGCGCCCACACCTCGACGGTGTTCCCCGCGAGCGTGCTGGCCTGCGCGGTCACACTGTCTCTCGCCGCGCAGGTCGTGGAGGCCGAACCGTCACCGATCGGCTGGATCGCCGCGGCCGTGCCCGCGCTCGGCTTCCTCGTCATGGTCAAGGTCGCCCTCGGATACGCCGGAACCAACCCCTCAACCAGCGCCGCGCGGACCGCGGACCATCTGTCGGACCAGCCCACACAAACCGCACCCCGGAGCGGACCGGCCGCGAGGACGTGGTCCGGGGGGACGGCGGGGGAGCGGTCCGCAGCACAGGCGATCGGCCAATCGGATGCGGCCCGTCAACCTCGCGGACCGGGCCGCGGTCGCCGCGACGTCGGTAGGGGACGGTCCGCGCGGCACTCCGGCGACGTGGCCGAGCTGCTGCCGGCGGCGCGACGCGTCCGGGACCAGCTCATCGCGGACGGGCAGGCGTTGACCCGGGCGGCGCTCGCCGAAGCCCTCCGCCGGGCGGGCTGCACCGTGTCCAACACCCGGGTATCCGAACTCCTCAAGATTCTCAAAGCTGAGGCGGCCTCGCCGCCCGCGCCGCAGGAGGACCCAACTCCACCGGTGAGCCAGACGCCACGACCGCCGTCAAGTCAGCAGCAGGCGATGCACGCCAGAGCGCTGGACGGCTCGAGGCTGCCCCGACCGACGAGCCCTCTCGAACCCACCCATCTCAGACATCCACGGAACGGGCAGGAGAACCCCGAATCATGAACGCCCACGTGAACCCAACTGAGCAGACCTCCGACACCACGACAGACACCGCCACCGCCACGCCTGCGCAGGTCTCCGGCGAGGTGTGGACCGTCGACCGCGTCCGCGCCCTCGGCGTGACGACCACCCTCGCCACGGCCGCGTCGGTCCTCGGGATCAGCCGATCCCAGGCCTACCGGCTCGCCGCCACCGACGCCTTCCCCGCACCGCTGATCCGCGCCGGCAGCCGCAACATCGTCCCGGTCGCTGGCCTCCTACGCCTCCTGCTACTCCACGACGACCCCGCCCCGGCCGACGGCGGCCGGCGACTTGAACCCGACGCGAAGGTGAGCGTGGATGCGACAACCGCGCCACTAGCGGATTCCACCCACCACCGCTGGCGGCACCGTGCCGAGCATCCAGGAGACGATGAGTGAAGGGATCCACCTTCAAACGCTGCGGCTGCCGCGACACCACCACGAGCCGGCGACTGGGACGCTCCTGTCCCCAGCTTCGCCGGCCCGGCGGTGGCTGAATCCTTGGCGACCCACGCGGCAACGTCCGCCTCCGGAAGCTCCGGCGCACCCTCGCCGGAGATCGGGTCAACCCGCAACAGGTAGCGGTCCACTCCTCCGGGAGCCACGGCAACTCCTCCGGCTCCGGGATCTCGTCCAGCACCTCGATGCCGTCTGGGTTGAACCAGCGGTACTGTTCGCCGCTCGGGTGGAGCGACGGAGCGCAGATCAGATAGCGGTGGCCGTACTGGATGAACTCGATCCCGCCGCCATCCTCGGAAGCGGGCTTGCCCCTCCTCCGTCCCGGCTGGCAGCGGAACAGGTAGATGCCGGAGACCCCATCGGTACGGAGGTGGCGCGCCCGGCAGGATTCGAACCTGCGGCCTTGGGATTAGAAGTCCCCTGCTCTATCCGCTGAGCTACGGGCGCATGGTGTGGTCGTCGCGCCAGAAGGGTACCGCCGCCCCCGGCGCGAGCGGTGGATCGGGTGCCCGGCAGCCACGCCGCTGATCAGCGTCGCACGCACTGCCGGCAGGCGGCACTCGGATTCCGGCCCGCCGCCCACCACACCGTTCCCGCTCCGTACCCTCGGCCTCGTGCTGCTTGACCCGGACGCCGAGAACGACGTTGCCTACGAGCTGTGCCAGCTCCTCGGGCGCGCCATCCTGCCGTACCGCGGGACCGGCGCGGCCCCGACGGCCGCCGGCACCGCCTTCTTCTTCCGCGACCCGGCGGGGGAGTACCTACTCACCGCCGACGCCCTCACCCGGGAGTCGCCCGGCGAGCTGGGGGTGCGGGCGAGCGTGACGGAACCGACCGGCGCGGCGGCCGACGTGGTGCCGGTGCCGGACGGGTGGACCCACCGGCCGGAGGTCGGCGTCGCCATCCTGCCCACCGACGGCCTGCACGAGGACGCCCGGCGCGCGGGCTGGCGGTGGCGGACCCAGCAGGTGACCGAGGGCGTCGCCGCCGGGGCGGACGCGGTCGCCCGGGTGAGCGCGGCTCCAGGATCGGCGTTCGTGCTGGCCAACGGCGTCCGGGCGGACGGCTCCCGGCCGCTGGAGGTGGCCATCGAGCAGGTGGTGCGGGCCGGGGAGGCCGTCCGGATCACCACGGAACTGCCGCCCGGCTACGTCGGCGCGCCCGTGTTCGGGGTGCAGGCCGACGCCGCCGGCGACGTCGCGCTGCACTGCCTGGGTCTGGTGCTGCCCGCCGCCGAGGGCGGGCACCCGCTGGCCACCTTCGACCGGATCCGGGCCGCGATACCGGTGCCCGGCGAGGCCTGAGCGCCGCCGGGAATCGGCGGCCGCGTCAGCCCTGGGCCGGGGCACCCTCGGGCTGATCCGCCGGCTGCCGGCGGCCGGGCACCCCGGCGTCCCCGCCCAGGCGTACGTCGGTCGGCCCGGCGCCGAGGAACGCCTCGGCCCAGCGGCCCACCTCGGTGAAGACCTTCTCCCGTACGGCCGGACCGGAGAGCGTCAGGTCGTGTATGCCGCCGTCGAAGCGTGCCACCGTGACGTGCCGGCCGAGCCGGGGCGCCCAGCGGACCATGTGCTCCACGTCCAGCACGGCGTCGGCGAGCGCCGCCGACTCGTGCCACTTCGTGCCCTTGAACGAGCGGGTCGAGCAGGCGAGCAGCACCGGCACCTGGATGTCCAGCCCGGCGCGCAGCTGCCGCTGGCCGGTGCGGATCGCGTTGAGCCAGCCGGCCCGGACCGGGAACCCGGCGAGTGGCTTCCACTCCAGGTCGTACTGCCACTCGCCGTGGTGCTCGGCGTGGATCGTCTCGCTGTAGACGGTGCCGAGCCCGAACGGCAGGACACGGCGGGGCACCCGCCGGCCCAGCCGGGCGGCGGCGGCCGCGACGGGCCGGCGCAGCACCCAGGGGGCGTTCAGGTCGAAGAACGGGCTGTTGAGGAAGACCCCGTCGATGATCCCGGTGTCCCGGCGGGCGTGCGCCCAGAGCGGCATGACCAGGCCGCCCGTGGAGTGGCCCATGGCGAGCAGGGTGTCGTGCCCGTCGTCGTCACGGATGATCTTCGCGGCGGCGTCCAGCTCGGGGAAGTAGTCGCTGAGGTCGCGGCAGAAGTTCGGGGTCTGGTGCGGCAGCAGGCTGCGACCGTGTTTGCGCAGGTCGAGGGCGTAGAAGTCCCATCCCCGCTCGGCGAAGAAGTGGCCGAGGTGGGCCTGGAAGAAGTAGTCGGTGAAGCCGTGCGTGTAGAGCACGGCGCGCCCGGTGGGGCGCTCGGCGTGGCGGCGGACCAGGGTCGCCACCACCGGCCCCTCGTCGTCGGTGCCCAGGTCGATCGTCTGCCGCTCGTACGGCGGGCCCAGCACGTCCGGTTCCACGTCGGTGACGGTACGCCCGGAAGCTACCGGACGGTAGCCCCCGGCGGCCCCGGCGTTCCCGTCCGCCCGCACCCGGCGGACGGGGACGCCGGGCGTACGCCTCAGGCGGTCTCCACGTCGGCGCGGGCCGGGTCGACCTCGCCCGCCGGGGCCCCGGCCTGCGGGCCCGGCTGGCCGATCTCGCGCACGTGCTTGTTGTGCCGCGGTTCCTGCCGGGTCTTCGCGTCGTTGAGTCGCCGCCGCAGGTCGTCGCGGGCGTCGTTGAGCGCGGCTCGCAGGTCCTCCTCGGCGGAGGTGGTGACGATCTTCTGCCGGCCGGCGATCCAGCACTCCAGGGTGACCTTCTGCCCCCGGGAGTCCCGGTCCTTCACGGACACCTCCAGCTCGGTGGCGTCCGCGTGGAACGCGGCCAACCGGGCGTCGAGGGTGGCGAACTGCTCGACGATCCAGTTCCGGTCGCCCTGGGAGAACCCGGCACCGACCCGCAGGCACTCGGCCACCGTGGCGGGGTTCGCGACGGCGCTCATCGCCGCACCTGGCCGGGAACGCGGGCGGAACGGGTGGTGGTCGTCATCATGGCGCTGACCTTTCGTTCGACGTCGTGCTGTCGGCGGTGCGGTTGATCAAATCCATACCCAGCCGCGCTCCGCCCGGAACGCGACGCTTGTCGCACCTCCGGCTGCTCGGCGGCCGGGTGCCCGCGATCGCGTCGTCCTCGCGTACGGGACCGACCGGTCCGGCCGGCTGACGCCCGGTAGCACATCGGCGCCTTGATCAGGGCGTTGTCCACAGCCGGGCGGGCTGTCTACAGGCCGGCGGCACGGGCTGGCGGCGGGCGGGCGGCGGGCCCAGGCTCGGCACGAGTCGACTCGCCAAGCCAAGCCGATCTTCCCCTGGAGGGACGATGTTCGACACGTACGTCACGATCGTCGGCAACGTGCTGACCGCGCCCGAGTGGCGGCGCACCACCCAGAGCAACACCCTGGTCGCCAACTTCAAGGTCGCCTCGACCGCCCGCCGCCTCGACCGCGACAGCGGCCGCTGGGTCGACGGCAACAGCCTGCGGGTCCGCGTCAACTGCTGGCGCAAGCTCGCCGAGGGGGTGGCCGCCTCGGTGATGGTCGGCGACCCGGTGGTGGTGTGCGGCCGGCTCTACACCCGCGACTGGACCGACGACGCCGGCAACCACCGCACGCTCTACGAGCTGGAGGCGGTCGCTGTCGGGCACGACCTGTCCCGGGGTCGGGGCCGCTTCCTGCGTAACCGGCCCGGCATGGCGACCAGCACCGTCGAGGACGCCGAGGCGGAGCGGCGGGTGCACGGCGAGCCGACCGAGCCGGTGCCGGCCGGCCAGGCTCCGGTTCGGCCGGACGACCGACCGCTGGACGACGACTTCGAGCTGCCCGAGTTCGCTCCGCCGCGGCCCGGTCGCGGCCTGCCCGCCGACGCCGCCGACCCGCTCGACCCGTTCGACGAGCGGACGGAGGGCGGTGACGACGACGAGGAGGTCGGCGGCCCGGGTCGGACGATCGAGGTCGACGGCTTGGTGGACGACGCCGACGAGCTGGCGCGGCTGACCGACGAGACCGACGAACTGGCCCCGCTGGTGGGCGGAGCCGACGAGTTGACCGGCGAGGCCGGCGAGCCGACCCCGCTGGCGGGCGGGGCCGACGAGGTGGGCCCGTCGGCTGGCGGATTCGACGTGCGGGCGGCGAGCGGCGGCCGGCGGAGGGTTCGGCCACCGCTCCGGCCGGCCGTGGTCGACGGGGTCGGGGCCGGCTGCCGCAGCCGGCGTGAGCGGGAGTGCAGGAGGCGCCCCGACGACGGGGGCGGGGTGACGGCCGCCCGCCGCCACCCCGCTTCGGGCCCCGCCTCCGCGCCGCCTGCCGCGCTGGCTCCCGGCGCTCCGGACCGGCCGCCCCGAGGTCCGCACAACTTCAGGGAAGTAGCGGTGCCCCCGAGCCCGGAGGCCGCAACTTCCCCGAAGTTGCAGCACCCGACCCCGGCCGTCGGGCCGGGGGCGGGTGTGCGGGGCGGGGAGCGGGTGGGTGGGGCTGGTCTAGGCTGGCCGGCCGGAGGTGGTGACGGGTGCGGCAGGCTGCGCCGGTGGCGAACGTGGTGGGACTGGCCGCGGGGTACGCCCTGGACACGCTCCTCGGCGATCCGCGGCGGTGGCACCCGGTGGCCGGCTTCGGCCGCGCGGCGGGCGCCCTGGAACGGCGGATGTACCGCCCGGACCGGCCGGCCGGCGCGGCGTTCACCGCGGTTGCGGTCGGCGTGCCGGTGCTGCTCGGCGCAGTCGCCACGGTCGCCACCCGACGCCAGCCGGTGGCCCGGGCGGTGCTGGTCGCCGCCGGCACCTGGACCGTGCTCGGCGGGCGCACCCTGCGGCACGAGGCCACCGTGATGGGCCGCGCGCTGCGCGACGGTGACCTGCCGGTGGCCCGGCAACGCCTCGGCCACCTCTGCGGCCGGGACCCGTCCGTGCTCGACGAGCCGGAGCTGGCCCGCGCCACCGTGGAGTCGGTGGCGGAGAACACCTCCGACGCGGTCGTCGCCCCGCTGCTGTGGGGCGCGGTCGCCGGGCTGCCCGGCCTGCTCGGCTACCGCGCGGCGAACACCCTCGACGCCATGGTCGGCCACCGCTCGACCCGCTACGCCCGGTTCGGCACCCCGGCCGCCCGCATCGACGACCTGCTCAACCTGGTGCCCGCGCGGGTGACCGGGCTGCTTACCGTCGCGCTGGCGCCGGCCGGGCGCGGCAACCGGGACCGCGCCTGGCGGGTCTGGCGCCGCGACCGCAACGACCACCCGAGCCCGAACGCCGGGCAGTGCGAGGCGGCGATGGCCGGCGCGCTCGGCGTACGGCTGGGTGGGCGCAACGTCTACTTCGGTCGGTCGGAGGTGCGCCCGTACCTCGGTGACGGTCCCCGTCCCGAGGCCCGGCACCTGAAGCGGGCGGCTCGGATCTCCGGCGCGGTCGGGTTGGCCGCGCTGGGGCTGGCCGCCGCGTACCCGCTGACCCTGGGCCGGCTGGTGAACGCCGCCGGGCGCCGCGTCCTGGGCGGCGGCGGGCGGGGGAGCGCGCGGTGAGCGGGGGGCTGCTGGTCGCCGGCACCACCTCCGACGCCGGCAAGAGCGTGCTGACCGCGGGCATCTGCCGGTGGCTGCACCGCCGGGGCGTCAAGGTGGCGCCGTTCAAGGCGCAGAACATGTCGAACAACTCCGCCGTCGTGGTCGGCCCGGACGGGCGGGGCGGCGAGATCGGCCGGGCACAGGCGATGCAGGCCGCCGCCTGCGGCCTCGCCCCCGACCTGCGGTTCAACCCGGTGCTGCTCAAGCCCGGCAGCGACCTGGCCAGTCAGGTGGTGCTACTCGGCGAGGCCGTCGACACCGTCACCGCGGGCAACTTCCGCCAGCTGCGGCCCCGGCTCGCCGAGACGGCGTACGCGGCCCTCGCCGAGCTGCGGGCCGCCTACGACGTGGTGATCTGCGAGGGCGCCGGCAGCCCGGCGGAGATCAACCTGCGGTCGGGCGACTACGTCAACATGGGGCTGGCCCGGCACGCCGGCCTGCCCACGATCGTGGTCGGCGACATCGACCGGGGCGGCGTCTTCGCCTCGATGTTCGGCACGCTGGCCCTGCTCGACCCGGCCGACCAGGCGCTCATCGCCGGCTTCGTGATCAACAAGTTCCGGGGTGACCGCGGGCTGCTCCAGCCCGGGCTGGACATGCTGCACCGGGCCACCGGCCGCCCGACGTACGGGGTGCTGCCCTGGGCGCTGGATCTCTGGCTGGACGCGGAGGACTCGCTCGCGTACGGCCGGGTGCTCGGCCGCCCGGCCGCGCCGCACGGCACCGACTGGCTGGACGTGGCCGTGGTCCGGCTGCCCCGGATCAGCAACGCCACCGACGTCGAGGCGCTCGCCACCGAGCCGGGCGTACGGGTCCGACTGACCGTCGAGCCGGCCGAGCTGGCCGCCGCCGACCTGGTCGTGCTGCCCGGCTCGAAGTCGACCGTGGCCGACCTGGCCTGGCTGCGGGAGACCGGCCTCGCCGACGCCGTGCTGGCGCACGCCGCGGCCGGGAAACCGCTGCTCGGCATCTGCGGCGGCTTCCAGATGCTGGCCCGGGCCATCCACGACCCGGTGGAGAGCAGGCGGGGCAGCGTCCCCGGGCTGGGCCTGCTGCCCATCGAGATCACCTTCGACCCGCGCAAGACCGTCCGGCAGTCCACCGGCACGGCCGGCCCCGACGTGCCGGTACGCGGCTACGAGATCCACCACGGCTACGTCTCGTCCGCCGACCCGGCTCTCGCCCCGCTACTGACCTGCGCGGACGGCACCGGGGAGGGAGCCGTCCTCGGCGCCGTACAGGGCACCCACTGGCACGGCGCGTTCGAGTCCGACGAGTTCCGCCGGCGGTTCCTCACCGAGGCGGCCCGGCTGGCCGGCCGGCGCGGGTTCCGGGTCGCGCCCGACACCGCGTTCGCCGCCGCCCGGGAGCGTTCCCTGGACCTGCTCGGCGATCTGGTCGAGGAGCACCTGGACACCGACGCCCTCTGGCGCCTCATCGAGACCGGCCCGCCGCCCGGCCTACCCTTCATCCCACCCGGCGCCCCGACCGCCGACGACCAGGGACGGGGCGCCTCGACCGGCGACGACGAGTGACCGGGGCTCCGCGACCCGCGACGACCGAGGAACCGGCGCGCCCGCCGGCGACGACGAGTGGCTGGGCTCCGCGACCGTCGACGACCAGGGAACCGGCGCGTCGACCGGCGACGACCAGGGCGGCGCCGGCGGGGCACCGCCGGGGCGGCGGGATCGCTAGAGTGCGCCGGTGTTCTTGAATCGTTCCGGAAAGTTGACTGATCGCTGCGCCGACGTGGAGGCGGCCGTGCGGGCACACGACAGTGCCCGGATGACCAACGCGGTGCCGCGGTTGTGGCAGGCCGCCCAGGAAGCGTCGCCCGCCGAGCTGGACGAGGTGCTGCCCCGCTGCGTCGCGCTCCTGCCCGAGCTGGGGACCAGCGCGGGCGGGCAGTTCGCGGTGCTCTGCGGCGCGCTGGTGGAGCTGGGCGCCCGCCCCGACCCGCTGGTCCGCGCCGTCGCCGACGGGTTGCTGGACGCGCTCACCGAGGCCGAGCGGTTCCGGGTCGCCTGGGAACGGGTCCGCCCCGACGACGAGCTGCCCGAGCCGGGTGATCCCGCCGCGTTGGAGCCGGCGGTCGCGGCGATGACCGCGGCCGGCGACGACGAGGACGCCGCCCTCCGGGCGGCGCTGGGCTGGCTCTCGGCGGGCAGCTGGGCGATGCCGACGACCACCCTGCTGCAGCACTCGACGACCCTGCGGCAGGCGTTCCCGCACCGGACGCGGCTGCGCGAGCTGGGCAGTGGACTGGCCGACGTGCGTGGCGACCTGGACTGCATGCTCGGGCTGCTGCGACTGCTCGACGCCGAGCGGTTGCTCGTCCTGCACCGCGGGACCGGGCGGGGCTGGTGGGTCACCGTCGACGGCGTGGGCGACAACTTCCAGCTGCACACCCTGCTGGCCGGAGCGCTGGCCGCACCGGGCCGTATCGAGGGGCTCACCGTCGACCCGGCGTGGGTCGCGGTCGCCACCGACGCGCCGCCGGAGCGGTTCGGCGGCATGGTGACCGGCAGCTTCAACCTGGTGGACGGCCACGGCGAGTGGATCTGGAACGAGGGGCTCCCGGCCGACATCCCGCTGCTGGACGGGGTCCGGGTCATCGTGCTCGACCCGCCGTCCTACACCCGCAGCTGGGAGAACATCCGCCGGTACCCGACGCTGTCCGCCTCGCTGACCGTGGACGCGGAGCTCGGCGCCGCCGACGCGGCGGCCTGGCTGGCCAAGGTCGGGCCGGCCCGGGATCCGCTGGACGACTAGCAGCCGGTGCGGCCCGGGGGCGTGTCGCCGTTCGGGCGTGCGTCAGTAGCGGACGTCGGCGGGGCGGTCCGACATCGGCAGTCCGGCGGCCAGCCACGCCCGCACCCCGCCGATCATGTCGGTGGCCCGATGCAGCCCGAGCGCCCGGAGGCTCGCCACCGCCAGGCTGGAGCTGTAGCCGTGCCGGCAGGCCACCACGATCCGCAGGTCGTACCCGGTAGCCTCGGGGATCCGCCAGGCGCTGGCCGGGTCCAGCCGCCACTCCAGCACGGTCCGGTCGATGACGATGGCGCCGGGCAGCTCGCCCTGTTCCCCGCGCTGCCGTTCGCTGCGGGTGTCGACCAGCAACGCCCCGGTGCGGACCGCCTCGACGGTCTGGTGCGGGGTCAGCCGGCGTACCCCGGCGCGGGCCTGTTCCAGCAGGGCGTCGACGCCCGGACTCATCACGCTGTGGGACACCAGCCGATCATGCCGCCCCGCCCGGGCGTCCGGTCGGGGAACGGCCCCGGTCCGCACCACGACCGCCCGAACGGGCGACGGATCCGGCCGGCGGGCACCGCGGGCCACCGGCGTCGGCCCCCGAACCGGCCCGGGCCGGGGAATGGTCCGCGCGGCCGGTTACCGTCGGCGGGTGGCGGTGGTCGTGGTCGAGGCGTACGCCCAGCTGGCCCGCCGCGTGCTGGCCGCGCCGGCGCGGTTGGGGCGGACCCGGCTGGTGGCCGTCGACGGGCCCAGCGGCGCGGGCAAGAGCGTCTTCGCGGCGCGCCTCGCGGACGCCCTCGGCGCGCTGCCCGACGGTGGGCGACCCCCGGTGGTGCACACCGACGACCTGCTCGACGGCTGGGCCGACCAGCTCACCTTCTGGCCCCGGCTGGAGGAGTGCGTGCTGGCCCCGCTGCGCGCCGGTCGGCCGGGCGCCTACCAGCGCTACAGCTGGGTGCGGCGGCGCTTCCTGCCGCGTCCGGTGCCGGTGCCGGTGGCGCCGGTGCTCGTCGTGGAGGGGGTGAGCGCGGCCCGGGTCGCCGCCCGGCCGGACCTCACGCTCGCCGTCTTCGTCACCGCCCCGGCGCCGCTGCGGCTCGCCCGCGCGGTCGACCGGGACGGCCCGCAGATCCTGCCCGAGCTGCGCCGCTGGCACGCCGGCGAGCGGGCGCACTTCGCCGCCGACGGCACCCGGTCCCGCGCCGACCTGGTGGTGGACGGGGCGCCGGCGCTGCCGCACGACGCCGACCACTACTACGTGCGGCAGCCCTGACCAGCGCGGCCACGGCCTCGGGCGGTGCGGCCCGGTAAGGCCGGCATACGATGCCGGTCATGACCACACCGATCATGTCCGAGTCCGACCTGCGGGCCGCCGTCGAGCGGGAACTGCCCGGTGTCCGCGCCGACCTGGAACGCCTCGTCCGCATCCCCGGCATCGCGTTCGAGGGCTTCGACCACTCGCACGTGGAGCGCTCCGCCGAGGCGGTGGCCGAGCTGCTGCGCGGCTGCGGCCTGGACGTCAAGATCGTGCGCTCCGGCGGGCAGCCGGCCGTGATCGGCAAGAAGGCGGCCCCGCCCGGGGCGCCGACGGTGCTGCTCTACGCCCACCACGACGTGCAGCCGGTCGGCGACCTGTCGCTGTGGGAGTCCGACCCGTTCGAGCCGGTGGAGCGGGACGGCCGGCTCTACGGCCGCGGCGCCGCCGACGACAAGGCCGGCATCATGGCGCACGTGGCGGCGCTGCGCGCGTTCGGTGACGCCCTCCCGGTCGGCGTGGTGCTCTTCATCGAGGGCGAGGAGGAGTACGGCTCCGACTCGCTGGAGCAACTGCTCGCCGAGCACCGCGACGAGATCGCCTCGGACGTCATCGTGATCGCCGACTCCGGCAACTGGGACATCGGCGTACCGGCGCTGACCACCTCGCTGCGCGGCATCGTGAACTGCTTCGTGGAGGTGCGCACCCTCGACCACGCGGTGCACAGCGGTATGTTCGGCGGCGCGGTGCCGGACGCGCTCACCGCGCTCGTCCGGCTGCTGGCCACCCTGCACACCGACGCCGGGGACGTGGCGGTGGAGGGCCTCGTCGGCCGGGAGGGCGCGATCGTCGACTACCCGGAGGACCGGATCCGCGCCGAGGCCGGGCTGGCCGAGGGGGTGTCGTTCATCGGCACCGGCCGGATCACCGACCGGCTCTGGACCAAGCCGGCCCTGGCCGTGCTGGGCATCGACGCGCCGGCCACCGGCGAGGCGCCGAACGCGCTGGTGCCGGCGGCCAAGGCCAAGCTGAGCGTCCGGCTCGCGCCGGGCGACGACCCCAAGCGGGCGTACGCGGCGCTCCGGAGCCACCTGGAGAAGCACGCGCCGTGGGGGGCGCGGGTGGAGGTCACCTTCGAGCACGACGGCGACCCGTGCGTCATCGACGTCACCGGCCCGATGTTCGACGCCGCCCGGTCGGCCTTCCGCACCGCCTGGGACGGCACCGACCCGGTGGACATCGGCGTCGGCGGCTCGATCCCGTTCATCGCCACCTTCCAGGAGATGTTCCCGCAGGCCGCGATCCTGGTGACCGGCGTGGAGGACCCGCACGCCCGGGCGCACGGCCCGAACGAGAGCCTGCACCTGGGCGAGTTCGCGCGGGTCTGCCTGGCCGAGGCGCTGCTGTTGGCCAAGGTGGCCGAGGCGGGCACGAAGGGCCGGTAGGCGTCGGAACCGTAACTTCCCGGCGGATGTCGGAGTTTGCGGTGTGTCGGGCGCGGGGCTGTTATAGCCTTTCGAACATGAGTACGAACGAGGTGATGGCCCGGCTGGGGGCCGCCGTCAGCGCTCTGGGGGACGTCGACGTCTCCGCGTGGCCCGAGGACACGCTCAAGGAACAGCTCGGTGAGCTCTCCGCCGCCCTGGTCGCCCTGGACGCGGTGCTCTCCCGGGTCGCCGACGAGGTCCGCGCCCGCGGCCTGCGCATCGAGGAGCCCGTGTCGGCCTGACCGGTGGTCGTGGCGTCGGGGCGGCGGGGTGGTGGTCCTGGGGGCCTCGCCGGTCCGGGCCGGGCAATGCCCCGGTGGTGTCGGGGGTGGCTGGCAGGATGAACCCGTGCGGTTCCTCGACCTGGCAGCCACCTCCGCCGCCGTCGGTGCCACCAGCGGCCGGCGCGCCAAGGTGGAGCTGCTCGCCGACGCGCTGCGCCGGCTCGACCCGGCGGAGATCGCGGCCGGCGCCGGCTGGCTCGCCGGCGAACTGCGCCAGCGGCAGACCGGGGTGGGCTGGGCGAGCCTGCGTGACCTGCCATCCCCCGCGGAGCAGCCGACGCTGACCGTGGCCGCGGTCGACGCGGCGATCGACGAGATCGCCGCGGTGCACGGCCCCGGTTCGCAGGGCCGCCGCCGGGCGCTGCTCGGGGCGCTCTTCGGCGCCGCCACGGCCGAGGAGCAGCGGCTGCTGACCGGGCTGTTCAGCGGCGAGGTGCGCCAGGGCGCCCAGGCGGGGCTGCTCGCCGACGCGGTGGCCCGGGCCGCCGACGTGCCGCTCACCGCCGTCCGCCGGGCGCTGCTGCTCGCCGGTGACCTGCGGGCCGTCGCGGTGGCCGCGCTCACCGGCGGCGCCGCGGCGCTGGCCAACTTCGGCCTCCAGGTCGGGCGCCCGCTGGCGCCGATGCTGGCCCAGAGCGCACCCTCGGTCGACGAGGCGCTCGCTGCCACCGGCACCCCGGCCGTCGTCGACGTCAAGCTCGACGGCATCCGGATCCAGGTGCACCGCTCCGGGACGGACATCGCGGTCTTCACCCGCAGCCTCGACGACATCACCGCCCGGCTGCCCGAGGTGGTCGCCGCCGTGCGCGCGCTGCCTGCCCGGGAGCTGGTGCTCGACGGTGAGGCCATCGGGCTGGACGCCACCGGGCGGCCGCTGCCGTTCCAGGAGACCTCCAGCCGGGCGGCCCGACGCACCACGCCGAGCACCACCGGGCGCGCCCCGGTGGCCCCGGCGGTGCTCGCCGCCGCCGAGACCACCGGCGAGGCGGTGCTCACGCCGTACTTCTTCGACCTGCTGCACCTCGACGGCGAGGACCTCATCGACCTGCCCGGCCGGGAGCGGTGGGCGGCGTTGGCCGGCGCGGTCGACGAGGCGCTGCTGGTCGGGCGGATGGAGGTGGACGGGCCGGAGCGGGCGGGCGAGGCGTTCGCCGCCGCGGTCGACGCCGGCCAGGAGGGCGTCGTGGTCAAGTCCCCCGAGGCGCCGTACGACGCCGGCCGGCGCGGCTCCGCCTGGGTGAAGGTGAAGCCCCGGCACACCCTCGACCTGGTGGTCCTCGCGGTGGAGTGGGGCAGCGGTCGGCGTACCGGCTGGCTCTCCAACCTGCACCTCGGCGCCCGTGATCCGCGCACCGGCGACTTCGTGATGCTGGGCAAGACGTTCAAGGGGCTCACCGACGAGCTGCTGCGCTGGCAGACCGAGCGGTTCCTCGACCTGGCCGTGGAGAAGGGCGACTGGGTGGTGCGGGTCCGCCCCGAACAGGTAGTGGAGATCGCCTTCGACGGCGTGCAGGCCAGCTCCCGCTATCCCGGCGGGATGGCCCTGCGCTTCGCCCGGGTGGTGCGCTACCGCGACGACAAGACCGCCGCCGAGGCGGACACCATCGACGCGGTGCGGGCCATCCACGCCGGCCGCGCGACCGGCTGACGACCGCCCGCCCGGCCCGACCGCCGGGGCCCTGGCCGCGGCCGGCTCAGGGAGTTCAGGCCGGGGTGCGCGGGGCGGGCTCGGCGGCCCGGTCGACCGGCCGCTGCGGCGTCGCCCCGGTCAGCCGGCGGGCCTCCCGGCGGGCCACCAGGACGTAGCCGAACAGCGTCATCCCGGCGAAGAGCCACCACTGCACGACGTAGCCGAAGTTCTGCCAGTTGTTGGCGTGCCCGACCGGCACCGCGGTGAAGGCCGGGTCGGCCGCCGGGGCCTGCTCGTCCAGCAGCAGGTACGCCCCGTGCACCGGGTAGGGCAGCTCCCGGGCGAGCTGGGGGACGCCGATCCGGCGGGTCTCCAGCCGGCCCTCGCGCCGGGACACCGCCACCGAGCCGCTCTCGCTCTCGTGCACCCGGCCCACCACGGTCACCTCGCCGGACGGGACCGGCGGCACCTGCGGCTGGGCGGTGGCGCCACCCGGGGCCGGCGGGACCCAGCCCCGGTCCACCAGCACCGCGGTGCCGTCGGCCAGGACCAGCGGGGTGAGTACCTCGAAACCGACCTTGCTCTCCACCGTCCGGCCACGGACCAGGACCACGTTCGCGGTGTCGTACCGGCCGGTCACGGTGACCCGGGTCCAGATCTTCTCCTCGGCGGGCGCCGGGCCGGCCGTGCCGCTGCCGCCGGTCGGGGCCGGCAGCGCCTCCCGCAGCGGCACCGGGGCCATCCGCAGGCCGGCGTCGATCCGCTCGTTGACCTCGGTGCGGCCCCGGTACCGGTCCAGCTGCCAGTTGCCGAGCAGCACCATCACCGTCGCGGCGACCAGGGTCAGCGCGAGAATCCCCAGCCAGCGCGGCGTCAGCAGGAACCGGTACACGACCACGAGGCTACCCGTATGACCGGGGCCACTGCGCCGGGCCGGTACCGCCCGGGCGGCGCGCGGCCGCGACCCGCCCGCTCGGCGGCGTTCGCCCGGCGGCCGGTTCGGCTATCGTCACGCGGGCGGACCGCGCCTGCGGTCCGCGGCCGCGTACCCGCTGCCGCGAGGGAGTCGATGATGACCGTCGTGCCGCGCCTGGTGCTCAGCGCGCCGTCCTCCGGGCACGGCAAGAACGCGCTGGCGATCGGGTTGCTCGCCGCGCTCGCCGACCGGGGCGAGGACGTCGCCGGCTTCAAGATCGGCCCGGACCAGGTCGACGCGGCGTACCTCGGGCTGGCCGCCGGGCGGCCCGGCCGCAACCTGGACCCGCGGCTGGTCGGCGCGGACCGGATCGGCCCGCTGCTCGGGCACGGCGCCGCCGGGGCCGCGCTCGCCCTGGTGCAGGGGAGCATGGGCCTCTACGACAGCCTCGCCGGCCACCCGGAGACCGAGTCGACGGCGTCCGTGGCGATCGGGCTGCGCAGCCCGGTGGTGCTGGTGGTCGACGTCGCCGCCACCGGGCAGTCGGTGGCCGCCCTGGTGCACGGCTTCCGGTCGTACGACGAGCAGATCTGGCTGGGCGGCGTGATCCTCAACCGGGTCGCCTCGGCGCGGCACGAGACGCTGCTGCGCGAGGCGCTCGACGACATCGGCGTGCCGGTCTACGGCGCCCTGCGCCGCCAGGACCTGCCGCCGGTGCTGCCGGCGCGCCGGCTGGGCGCCGTTCCCGCGCTCACCGGCTCCGGTGAGGCCACCCGGGCGGTGCGCCGCCTCGGTGAGGCGGTCGCCGCCACCGTCGACCTGGACCGGCTGCTCGGGCTGGCCCGCTCCGCCCCGCCGCTGCCCGCCGAGCCCTGGTCGCCGGCACCGGACGGGGAGCCGCCGGCGGAGCCCCCGGTCGTAGCGCTCGCCGGCGGGCCGGGCGGCAGCTACAGCCACGCCGAGACCGCCGAGCTGCTCCGGGCGGCCGGGGCCGAGGTGGTCACGGTCGACCCGCTGCGCGACGAGGAGCTGCCGGCCGGCACCCGGGCGCTGGTCGTCGGCGGCGGACTGCCCGAGTCGTACGCCGAGCAGCTCTCCGCCAACCGCCGGCTCTGCATCGCGGTCGCCGAGCTGGCCCGCACCGGCCGCCCGGTCGTCGCCGAGGGCACCGGCCTGCTCTGGCTGGCCCGGGAGCTGGACGGGCTGCCGATGTGCGGGGTGCTCGACGCGGTCGGCGCCAGCCGGGAGGGCATGGTGGTCGGCTACCGGGAGGCGACCGCGCTCACCGGCAGCGTCGTCGCGCCGCCCGGCGCGGTGGTGGCCGGGCACAAGGAGCACCGGGCGGTGCTCACCCCGCGGGCCGGGCAGCGCCCGGCGTGGAGCTGGGCGGGCGGGGCGCCGGAGGGCTTCGTCTGGCGGGGCGTGCACGCCTCCCAGCTGGTGGTGCACTGGGCCGCGTACCCGGAGATCGCCGCCCGGCTGGTGGCCGCGGCGGTGGCGGAGCCGGCGGCCGAGGACGTCGCGGCACGTCCCGGCGGAGTGCCGGCGTGATCGGTCAGGTGGCGATCCGCCGGTTCCCGGCGTTGACCGTCTCCACGCCGCGCACCGAGGTGCGCCGGCTGACGGCGGCGGACGCGCCGGCGGCAGAGGAGGTGTTCGCCGACAAGCAGACCCGGCGCTGGCTGCCGCTGGCCGACTCCGCCGGTCAGATCGACGGCCAGGCCTGGTGCACGGACCTGGCCCGGCAGCGCCGGGACAGCGGCGACGGCGACCACTACGGGGTGCTCCGCCGGGAGGACGACCGGGTGGTCGGCTGCCTCTGGACCCGGCGCACCGACTGGGGCGCCCGGTGCACCGAGGTCTCCTACGCGATCGCGCCGCACGCCCGCGGCTTCGGGCTGGCCGCCGAGGCGGTCGACGCGCTCGCCATCGCGCTGATCCTCGAGCACGGCTTCCAGCGCGTCGAGCTGCGGGTGGCGCCGGGCAACCTGGCGTCGCGCCGGGTGGCCGAGAAGGCCGGCTTCAGCTACGAGGGCCTGCTGCGCAACGCCGGCTACGCCCACGGCGGCCGGGTCGACCTGGAGGTCTGGTCCTTCGTCGCCGCCGACCTCCGCTGAGCCGTTGGTCAGCCGACGATGCGGTCGGAGGGTGGGGTGAACTGGCGGGTGGGCTTGCCCTTGAGGGCGTCGCGGAGGGTCTCCGCGACCGCGGCGATCGGGATCTGGGACTGGCCGTCGCCGACCGCGTTGAACGGGTTGTCCGGGTCCGAGATGAAGCTCGCCCCGGCCAGCTCCGGGGTGTAGCCGACGAACCAGGCCGACCGGGTGCTGTCCGTGGTACCGGTCTTGCCGGCCACCGGCCGCCCGACCGTGCCCCGCACGCTGTCCGCCGTCGACCAGCCGCCGCAGCTCCCGCGCGCCGGGGTGTCGCCGGTGGGGCAGCGGGCCGCGTCGGTGGCGGCCCGGGCCGCGTCCGCGCTCACCACCTGCCGGCAGCGCGGCTTGGCGACCTCGCGCTCGATCCCGCCGGCGGTCCTGTACGTGGTCGGCGTGCCGTCCCGGTTGTGGATGGAGAGCACCGGGATCGCCTCGCAGTACCGGCCGTCCGCGGCGATGGCCGCGTACGCGGTGGCCATCTCCAGCGGGGTGGCGTCCGAGACACCCAGGGTGAACGCGCCCCACTTCGGTGCCTTGCTCGGGGCCGCGTGCTCCCGGTCGACGTCGGTGCGCCAGCGCAGGCCGAGCTGCTCGGCCAGGCGGACGCCCTTCTCCGCGCCGATCTGCTCCTCCAGCCAGACGAAGTACGTGTTCACCGACTTGCCGAACCCGGACCACATGGTCTGCTCGCCGCTCATCGCCCCGCTGGCGTTCGACGGCGACCAGCCGTCGAAGACCTCGGAGCGGTACCGGTACGGGGCGTTGAACGAGGTGGACAGCGGCATGCCCGCGTTGAGCGCGGCTAGCATCGGGAACATCTTGAACGTCGATCCGGCCTGGTAGCCCGGCAGGTCGCCGCCGCCGAGCAGGGGCGCCACCGTGTTCGGGTAGTTCGCCTTGATCTTCGGGCTGGCCTCCGGGTTGGAGCTGGGCGGGTTGTCGTCCAGGTTCAGCGAGTAGGTCCGGTTCACCGCCATCGCCTTGACCCGTCCGGTGCCCGGCTCGGAGATCACGACGCCGTTGGCGAACGGGCTGCCGGTGTACTCCTTCGTGCCGACGTTCTTCTCGGCCGCCTCCTGGATCTTCGGGTCCAGGCTCAGCACGATCCGGTAGCCGCCCCGGCGCAGCTTGTCCATCCGTTCCAGCCGGTTGTCCCCGAACGCTGACTGCGCGCTCCACCAGTTCTTCAGGTAGTCGCAGGCGAAGCCCCAGCTGTTCCACTTCTCGGGGATCGAGGCGCAGTCGTTCGGCGGGTAGCTCAGCTTGAGCCGGATCGGCTCGCTCTTGGCCGTCGCGGCGTCGTCCGGGGAGAGGTAGCCGAGCTGGGCCATCCGGTCCAGCACGTAGTTGCGCCGAGCGGTGGCGTCCTTCTGGTCCGAGCTGGCCGGGTCGTACTCGGACGGGGACTTGACCAGGCCGGCCAGGGTGGCCGCCTCGACCGGGGTGAGGTCCTTCGGGGTCTTGGAGAAGAAGATCTCGCTGGCCGCGTAGATGCCGTACGCGCGGTGGCCGAAGTACGCCGAGTTGAGGTAGCGCTCCAGGATCTGCTCCTTGCTCAGCTCCTTCTCCAGGTCCAGCGCCATCCGCATCTCCCGGACCTTGCGCAGGCTGGTCTGCTGGGTGGCCTCCTGGACCTCCTTCGGGGTCTTCGCGCTGTCCCGCAGCGCCATCCGGACGTACTGCATGGTGAGCGTGGAGGCGCCCTGGGAGACGCCGCTGGAGCGCGCGTTGGCCACGAAGGCGCGGGCGACGCCCTTCGGGTCGACGCCGTGGTGCTGGTAGAAGCGGGAGTCCTCGGCGGCGACGATCGCCTGCTGGATGTTCGGCGACATGTCCGACAGCTTCGTGTACTGCCGGTACTCCTCGTAGAACATCGTCAGCACGGTCTTGCCGTCCGGCGCGTACAGGTACGAGGTCTCGGCGGGCAGCGCGGCGGTCAGGATCTTGGTCTTGTGCTCCAACGCGTGCGCGGTGACCTTCGCGCCGATGCCCGTGGCGGCGGCCACCGGATAGGCCACGGCGGCGACCACGATGCCGGCGATCAGCCCGGCGCGGAGGAGGGGTAGGAGACGACCAGCGGCAGCAAGGGGTCGGTTGCTCACACGGCCAAGTTATGACATTTCCGATTCGTCCATGAGAAGTATTCATGAACGCCGTGGGTGGTGACGCGCCCCACGTCGGGATGCGCTGTCCCGTGGGCCGCCTTCCCGGCAGGATCGCGGTCATGCGCGGTCAGCCGATCGGGGCACCCACGGGTGTCGGGCCAGACCCCGCCCACGAGCCCGACCTCGCCCACCACGGCGACGCGGAGGTGGGCGAGGGTCTGGTCGACCTCGCGGTCAACGTCCGCCGCGCCCCGATGCCGGGCTGGCTGGCCGAGCCGATCGCCGCATCGCTGGCCGACCTCGCCCGCTACCCGGACCCGGCGCCGGCCCGGGCCGCCGTCGCCACCCGGCACGGCCGGCCCCCGGCGGAGGTGCTGCTGACCGCCGGCGCGGCCGAGGGCTTCGTGCTGCTCGCCCAAGCGCTGCGCGGGGTGCGCCGGCCGGTGGTGGTGCACCCCCAGTTCACCGAGCCCGAGGCCGCGCTGCGGGCGGCGGGCCACCGGGTCGAACGGGTGCTGCTCGACCCGGCCGACGGCTTCCGGCTCGACCCGGCCCGGGTGCCCGCGGACGCCGACCTCGTCATGGTCGGTAATCCCACCAACCCCACCTCGGTGCTGCACCCCGCCGCCGACCTGGCCCGCCTGGCGCGACCGGGCCGGGTGCTGGTGGTCGACGAGGCGTTCGCCGACACCACCGCCGCGCCCGGCGTGCCCGGCGAGCCGGAGTCCCTGGCCGCCCGGCGGGACCTGCCCGGCCTGCTGGTGGTCCGCAGCCTCACCAAGACCTGGGGACTAGCCGGGCTGCGCATCGGCTACCTGCTCGGCGACGCCGCGCTGCTCGACCGGCTGGCCGCCGTGCAGCCCCTCTGGGCGGTCTCCACCCCCGCGCTGGCCGCCGCCACCGCCTGCGCCGGCCCCGCCGCGGTCGAGGCCGAGCGCGCGATCGCCGCCCGGCTCGCGGCCGACCGCGACCACCTGGTCGCCCGCTTGTCGGCCCTGCCCGGCGTACGCGTCGCCGGCCGCCCGGCCAGCGCGTTCGTGCTGGTCCACCTGCCCGGCGCCGCCGCCGTGCGGGCCGCCCTGCGCGAGCGCGGCTGGGCGGTACGCCGGGGCGACACCTTCCCCGGCCTCGGCCCGGACTGGCTGCGGATCGCCGTGCGCGCCCCGGCCACCACCGACGCGTTCACCGAGGTACTGGCGCAGATCCTGGAGGCATGATGCTGGAGACCACGATCGCGGCGATCCGGCCGCTCGACGAGCCGGCGATGGCCGCCGCCCGGGAACTGCAGGGCCGGCTGACCAAGCCGGCCGGTTCGCTCGGCGCCCTGGAGGAGCTCTCGGTACGCCTCGCCGGCCTGGCCGGGGCCTGCCCGCCGCCGCTGCCCGAGCCGGCCGCGGTGGCGATCTTCGCCGGCGACCACGGCGTGCACGCCCAGCGGGTGACCCCCTGGCCGCAGGAGGTCACCGCCCAGATGATCGGGAACTTCCTGGCCGGCGGCGCGGTGGTCAACGCGTTCGCCCGGCAGGCCGGCGCCACGGTCACCGTGGTCGACGTCGGCGTGGCCACCCCGCTGCCCGCCGCCCCGGCGGGCGAGCCCGAGCGGCCGGACGCGCCCCGGCTGGTGGCGGCGAACGTCCGGGCCGGCACCCGGGACCTGACGGTGACCGCCGCGCTCACCCGGGACGAGGCCCGGGCCGCGGTGGAGACCGGCATCCGGATCGCCGACGATCTCGTCGACGCCGGCGCGGGCATCCTGCTAACCGGGGACATGGGCATCGGCAACACCACCCCGGCGTCCGCCCTGATCGCCGCGTTCACCGGCGTCGATCCGGCCGAGACGACCGGCCGGGGGACCGGGGTGGACGACCCGACGTACCAGCGCAAGATCGACGTGGTGCGGGACGCGCTGCGCCGGCACGCCCCCGACCCCGCCGACCCGCTGGGCGTGCTGGCCGCCGTCGGCGGCCTGGAGCACGCCGCGCTCGCCGGGCTGATCCTCGGCGCCGCCGCCCGCCGCACGCCGGTGCTGCTGGACGGGGTGATCGCGGTCTCCGCCGCGCTCGCCGCCGCGGCCTTCGCGCCCGCCGCCACCGGGGCGATGGTCGCCGGGCACCGGTCCGCCGAGCCGGGCGCCACCGTCGCGCTGCGCCGGCTCGGACTCGACCCGCTGATCGACCTCGGGCTGCGCCTCGGCGAGGGCACCGGCGCGCTGCTCGCGCTGCCGGTGGTCACCGGCGCGGTCCGGGTGCTGCACGAGGTGGCCACCTTCGACTCGGCCGGGGTGGCCGAGAAGTGACCAGTCCCTACCCCCTCGGGCTGCGGCTCGCCGGGCGGCGGGTGGTCGTGGTGGGCGGGGGAGCGGTGGCCACCCGGCGGGTGCCGGCCCTGCTCGACGCCGGGGCGGACGTCCTCCTGGTCGCGCCGGAGCTGACCCCGGCGCTGCGGGCGCACGCCGACGCCGGCCGGCTGCACTGGGCGCCGCGCCGGTTCGCCCCCGCCGACCTGGACGGGGCCTGGCTGGTCCAGGTCGCGATCGACGACCCGATCGCCGCCGCGTCGGTCAGCGCGGTCGCCGCCGAGCGGCGCATCTTCTGCGTACGCGCCGACGACCGGGCCGCCGCCACCGCGTGGACCCCGGCGGTGACCCGGCACGGCCCGGTCACCGTGGCCGTGCTCGGCGGCGGCGACCCGCGCCGGGCGATGAGCGTGCGGGACGCGGTGCGGGACCTGCTCGCCGCCCGGATCGAGCCGGCCCCGCCCGGGGCACCGGCCGCCGGTGCCCCCGGCCGGGTGGCGCTGGTCGGCGCCGGGCCGGGTGACCCGGAGCTGATCACCGTGAAGGGCTGGCGCCTGCTCACCGGCGCCGACGTGGTGGTCGCCGACCGGCTGGTCCCCGGGCTGCTCCTGGACGAGCTGCGCGCCGACGTGGAGCTCGTCGACGCCTCGAAGATCCCGTACGGCCCGGCGCGGGCCCAGGAGGAGATCAACCGGATCCTGGTCGATCGGGCGCTGGCCGGGAAGGTCGTGGTCCGGCTCAAGGGCGGCGACCCGTACGTCTTCGGCCGGGGCGGGGAAGAGGTGCTCGCCTGCGCGGCGGCCGGCGTGCCGGTGACCGTGGTGCCGGGGGTGACCAGCTCGATCGCCGCGCCGGCGGTGGCCGGCATCCCGGTCACCCACCGGGCGGTGGCGCACGAGTTCACCGTGGTCTCCGGGCACGTCCCGCCGGACTCGCCGGACTCGCTGGTGCGCTGGGAGCACCTGGCCGGGCTGCGCGGCACCCTGGTGATCCTGATGGGCCTGCGGAATCTGGCCGCGATCACGGCGACCCTGGTCGCGCACGGCCGGCCCGCGGAGACGCCCGCCGCCGTGGTCCAGGAGGCCACCACCGGGGCGCAGCGGGTGCTCCGCTCCACCCTCGGCTCGGTCGCGGCGGACGTGGTGGCGGCGGGGCTGCGCCCGCCGGCGGTGGTGGTGGTCGGCGACGTCGTCCCGGTGCTCGCGTCCGTGGATGTCGTGGGGCCCACCGGCTGAGCGACAGCGGTTCCAGGGCGGCCGGCCCGCGGTGCCGGTCAGTTGTGCACCGGCCGCGGCCCGGCCCTCGCGGGTGCTGGCCGACCGGCGAGGAGCCCGTGCACGTCCTTTGCTCTGCTTCAACCCACGCACAGGTTCCGGCCCGTCACCGTTGCGTGGGTTGAAGCAGAGCAAAGGGGCCAACCCGGGTGGGTGTCCGCCGCCCCGGGCGGGACCGGGCGTGCGGGGGAGCGGCCGATCGTCGGCTGGCCGGCGGCGGTTCCGCGGCGGTGCGGCCGAAGACCCCCTTGGCGAGCAGAGACGCTTCGGCGGCCGCAGACGGGCCGGCGGCCGGAGACACAGGCGCCGGCCGCCGGTGACGTCGAACGGTTACTGCTTGAGCATGTTGTCCAGCAGCAGGGCGCAGCGGACCAGGCCGAGGTGGCTGTAGGCCTGCGGGTGGTTGCCCAGTCCGCGCTCGGCCAGCGGGTCGTACTGCTCGGGGAGCAGCCCGGTCGGCCCGGCGGTGTCGATCATCTGGCCGAACAGGTCCTCGGCGTCGTCCCGCCGGCCGGTGCGCAGGTACGCCTCGACCAGCCAGGCGGTGCAGATGTGGAAGCCGCCCTCGCGACCGGGCAGGCCGTCGTCCCAGTGGTACCGGTAGACCACCGGGCCGCTGCGCAGGTCGGCCTCGATCTTGAGCACCGTGGAGAGGAAGCGCGGGTCGTCGCCGGGAAGCAGGCCGGACAGGCCGATCCAGAGCGACGAGGCGTCCATCTCCTCGTCCCCGTACGCGACGCTGTACGCCTCGGCGTGCTCGTGCCAGCCGTACTCCAGCACGTTGGCGCCGATCCGGTCGCGCAGCTCCACCCACTCCGGCCGGTCGTCGCCGCCGTGCTGGCGGACCACGTGCAGCGCCCGGTCGACGGTCATCCAGCACATCGTCTTCGAGAAGATGTGGTGTCGCGGCGGGAGGCGGGCCTCCCAGATGCCGTGATCGGGCTCGTGCCAGCGGCGGCGGACCGCCTCGACCATGTTCTCCAGCACCCGCCACTCGTCGTCCCGGACCGACCCGCGGGCGTCGGCGACGGCGGCGATCAGGTCGGCGACCGGGCCGAAGACGTCCAGCTGGAGCTGGTGGTTGGCCAGGTTGCCGACCCGCACCGGCCGGGAGCCGGCATAGCCGGGCAGGGTGTCGATGACCGCCTCGGCGCCCAGCTCGTAGCCGTCCACGGTGTAGAGCGGGTGCAGCCGCTCGGGATGCCCGCCGGTGCGCTCGACGACGCCGTCGATCCACCGCAGCAGCCCCTCGGCCTCCTCCACCGAACCGAGGTCGACCAGCGCCCGGGCGGTCAGCGCCGCGTCGCGCAGCCAGCAGTACCGGTAGTCCCAGTTGCGGACGCCGCCCAGCTCCTCCGGCAGCGAGGTGGTCGCCGCGGCCAGGATCGAGCCGGTCGGCTGGTGGCAGAGCGCGCGCAGGGTCAGCGCGCTGCGGGCGACCAGGTCCCGGGCGGTGCTCGGCAGCCGCAGCGAGGCCACCCAGTCCTTCCACGGCTGCTCGGCCGCGGCCTGCCGCTCGTGGATCGGCAGCCGGTGGTGTTCCAGGCTCTGCGTGCCGAAGCGCATCTCCAGCACCACCTGCCCGCCGGCGGAGCGCAGGTCGACGACCGCCTTGGCGGTCTCGTTGACGCCGTCGCTGACGACCTCCCACTCGACGCCGGGGGAGTAGAGCGCGACCGGCTCGTTGGAGCCGAGCACCAGCAGGCCGTCGCCGAGCGGTTGCAGCTGGACGGCCACCTGGCCGAACTCCGGCCGGGGCGCGAACTCGATGCGGGCCCGACCGGTGCCGCTGAGCACCCGGATCAGGGTCGAGTCGCCGCTGAGGATGGCCGGGCCGTCCGGCGTGGTCTCGGTGTCCGGTGTGTCGAGCCAGTCGGTGACGGTCAGGCCCGACCACCGGGTCTCCACGGTCATGGTGCCGGAGCGGTACCGCTGGCCGAGTGGGATGCCGCCCCGCTCGGGCGCGACGCTGAAGTGCCCGGCCGGGCTGCCGCCGACCAGGTCGGCGAAGATCGCCGCCGAGTCCGGCTTGGGGTGGCAGAGCCAGGTGACCTTGGCTTCCGGGGTGAGCAGCGCGACGGTGCGGCCGTTGGCCAGCATCGAGTGCCGCTCGATCGGCACCGCCCGCTCGCCGAAGAGCCAGTGCCGCCGGGTCTCCAGCAGCAGCCCGAGGGCGCGCGCCGCCTCCAGCGGCTCGGCGACCCGGTAGTCGGCCCGGGTGTCCCCCGGCCCGATCTTGATGCCCACGTCCGGCCCGTGCAGGTTGCCGAAGGCGTTCTCGTCGGTGACGTCGTCGCCGATGAAGAGCACGGCGCTGGCGGAGAGCTGGGTGCGCAGCTGGTCGACGGCGGTGCCCTTGTGGGTGGCCACCACCGACAGCTCGATCACCTCCTTGCCCTGGGTGACCGTGACGCCGTCCCAGGTCGCCGGGCCGCTGCGGACCGCCTCGATGGCCGCCGCGGCGACCTGCGGGTCCACCCCGCGGGTGTGCACCGCGACGCTCGCCGGCTTGCGCTCCAGCCGGATGCCGGGGTGGGCGGCGGCGATCTCGCGCAGCGCGTCGCGCAGCCGGGTGCGCACCGCGATCAGCTCGGGGGAGAGCCGCTCGACGAAGCCGATGTCGAACTCCGAGCCGTGGCTGCCGATGAGGTGCACCTCGCTGGGCAGCCGGGAGAGCGCGGCCAGGTCGCGCAGCGCCCGGCCGGAGACCACCGCCACGGTGGTCTGCGGCAGCGCGGCCAGCGCGCGCACCGCCGCCACCGACTCGGGCAGCGGTACGGCCTTGCTCGGGTCCTCGACGATCGGCGCCAGGGTGCCGTCGTAGTCGCAGGCGATCAGGAGCTGCGGCACCCGGGCGATCCGGCCGATGGCGGCGCGCAGTTCGGCGTCCATCACTCCGGTGGGAATGGGCGCTCCGTCGGTGACGGACATGTTCACGCGGCCTCCGCCTGCGGCACACCGAGCTCGGTGAGGAACGACTTGGCCCAGTGACCCACGTCGTGGGTGCGTAGATGGCGTTGCATTGTCCGCATGCGGCGGCGGGCCTCCGGCTTCTCTACGTGCACGGCCCGCAGCAGGGCGTCCTTGACCGCGTCGGGGTCGTGCGGGTTGCACAGAAATGCCTGGCGCAGCTCGGTGGCGGCGCCGGCGAACTCACTGAGCACGAGCGCGCCACCCTGGTCGGCGCGCGATGCGACGTACTCCTTGGCCACCAGATTCATTCCGTCTCGCAGCGGGGTCACCATCATGACGTCGGCAGCGGCGTACATCGCGGCCAGCTCAGTGCGACTGTACGACTGATGCAGATAATGCACCGCCGGCACGCCGACCCTGCCGAATTCGCCATTAATCCGACCGACCTCGCGCTCGACCTTGACCCGAAGTGCCTGGTAATGCTCCACCCGCTCGCGGCTCGGGGTGGCCACCTGCACCATGACGGCGTCCGGGACTGTCAACTTTCCGTCAGCCAGCAGCTCGCGGAAGGCCTTGAGCCGCAACTCGATGCCCTTGGTGTAGTCGAGCCGGTCGACGCCCAGGATGATCGTCTTCGGGTTGCCCAGCTCCTCGCGGATCTCCTTGGCCCGGGCCTGGATCGCCGGGTCGGCGGCCAGCCGCTCCATCTCCTGGGTGTCGATGGAGATCGGGAAGGCGCCGGCCTTCACCTGCCGCCCGTCCACCTGGATCATCTGGCCCTCGTACCGGAGCCCGAGCAGGTGCCGGGCCAGCCGGACGAAGTTCTGCGCGGCCAGCCGCTGCTGGAAGCCGACCAGGTCGGCGCCGAGCAGGCCGCGCAGGATCTCGGTGCGGAACGGCATCTGCATGAACAGCTCGATGGGCGGGAATGGGATGTGCAGGAAGAAGCCGATCCGCAGGTCCGGGCGCAGCTCGCGGAGCATGGCCGGGACCAGCTGGAGCTGGTAGTCCTGCACCCAGACCGTGGCCCCCTCGGCCGCCACGTCCGCCGCGGCCTCCGCGAACCGGGCATTCACCAGCCGGTACGCCTCCCGCCAGCGGCGCTTGTAGGCCGGCGTCTCCACCGCGTCGTGGTAGAGCGGCCAGATCGTCGCGTTGGACTGCCCCTCGTAGTAGCGCTCGAGCTCCTCGGCGCTCAGTGGCACCGGGTGCAGCCGGATCCCCTCCAGGTCGAACGGCTCGGGCGCGGCCCCGGTGCCGCCGGCCCAACCGACCCAGGTGCCCTGGTGCTCGGCGAGCACGGGGTGCAGGGCGGTGACCAGCCCGCCAGGGCTGCGTCGCCACTGCCGTCCCTCGGGTGTGCTCACCTCGTCGACCGGCAAGCGGTTCGCCACTACGACAAAGGAGCTGCGGACGGTCACGTTCGGCCACCTCCGGGTGCTGACGGGTCAACCGCGATGAGCGTACTGAGCGTAGCTGCGGCGTCTGGTGCCCCGTGCCGGAGTTCCCTACCCGTCCCACGCCCGCCGAACCCTGCTGGTGATCTTGCCAACAGGCAGGCTGCCGGCGCGACGCGGGTACCCCGGGGGCGGGGTGATGTGGGCGTTGCGACGCGTACCTGTCAGGATTGACGACGGCGTGCGTGCGGCCGGCCCCGGCCGGCGGCCGCGGGTGAACGACCAGCCCGCGCCCTCGCCCGCCGGCTCCCAGTCGCAACCTACGGAGGTAGCCCGCACCGTGGCCCAGTTCATCTACGTCCTGGAAAAGGCGCGCAAGGCGCACGGCGACAAGGTCGTGCTCGACAACGTGACGCTGAACTTCCTGCCGGGGGCCAAGATCGGTGTGGTCGGTCCGAACGGCGCCGGCAAGTCCAGCCTCCTCAAGATCATGGCAGGCTGGGACCAGCCGAGCAACGGCGAGGCCCGGCTCATGCCCGGCTACACCGTGGGCATGCTGGCCCAGGAGCCGCCGCTGAACGACACCAAGACCGTCCTCGGCAACGTCGAGGAGGCGGTCGCCGAGATCAAGGCCAAGCTGGAGCGGTTCAACAAGATCGCCGAGCAGATGGCGACCGACTACTCCGACGAGCTGATGGAGGAGATGGGCAAGCTCCAGGAGGAGCTGGACAACGCCGACGCCTGGGACATCGACTCCAAGCTCGAGCTGGCCATGGACGCGCTGCGCTGCCCGCCGCCGGACGTCGACGTCACCAAGCTCTCCGGTGGTGAGCGCCGCCGGGTGGCACTGTGCAAGCTGCTGCTGGAGGCGCCCGACCTGCTGCTGCTCGACGAGCCCACCAACCACCTGGACGCGGAGAGCGTGCAGTGGCTGGAGCAGCACCTGGCCAAGTACGCCGGCACCGTCATCGCCATCACCCACGACCGGTACTTCCTCGACAACGTGGCCGGCTGGATCCTCGAGCTGGACCGCGGCCGGGCGATCGGCTACGAGGGCAACTACTCCACCTACCTGGAGAAGAAGGCCGCCCGGATGGCGGTCGAGGGTCGCCGCGACGCCAAGATGAAGAAGCGCCTCGACGAGGAGCTGGAGTGGGTCCGCTCCAACGCCAAGGCCCGGCAGACCAAGTCCAAGGCCCGGCTCGAGCGGTACGAGGAGATGGCCACCGCGGCGGAGAACACCCGCAAGCTGGACTTCGAGGAGATCCAGATCCCGCCGGGCCCGCGCCTGGGCAGCACGGTCATCGAGGCGCAGCACCTCACCAAGGCCTTCGGCGACCGGGTGCTGATCGACGACCTCAGCTTCTCGCTGCCGCGCAACGGCATCGTCGGCGTGATCGGCCCGAACGGCGTCGGCAAGACCACCCTGTTCAAGACCATCGTGGGCCTGGAGGAGCCGACCACCGGCTCGGTCCGGGTCGGCGAGACCGTCTCGCTGTCGTACGTCGACCAGAGCCGGGCGGGCCTGGCCGGTGACAAGACGGTCTGGGAGACCGTCTCCGACGGGCTGGACCACCTCTTGGTGGGCAAGGTCGAGATGCCGTCCCGGGCGTACATCGCGGCGTTCGGGTTCAAGGGTCCGGACCAGCAGAAGCCGACCAAGGTGCTCTCCGGTGGCGAGCGCAACCGGCTCAACCTCGCGCTGACGCTGAAGATCGGCGGCAACGTGATCCTGCTGGACGAGCCGACCAACGACCTCGACGTGGAGACCCTCGGCAGCCTGGAGAACGCGCTGCTGGAGTTCCCCGGCTGCGCCGTGGTCATCTCGCACGACCGGATGTTCCTCGACCGGGTCGCCACGCACATCCTGGCCTGGGAGGGCGACGACCAGAACCCGGCGAAGTGGTTCTGGTTCGAGGGCAACTTCGAGGCGTACGAGAAGAACAAGATCGACCGACTCGGCGCCGAGGCCGCCCGGCCGCACCGGGTGACCTACCGCAAGCTGACCCGCGACTGACCGTGGCCGACCGGTTCGTCTACCACTGCACCCTGCGGTGGTCCGACCTGGACGCGTACGGCCACGTCAACAACTCGCGCTTCCTCACTCTCTACGAGGAGGCCCGGGTGGCGTTGATGTTCGCCGGCGGCCGGGCGTGGGGCGTGGGCTCGTTCGCCGACGGCGTGGTGATCCGCCGGCACGAGGTCGACTACCTGCGCCCGGTCGACTACGCGCTCGGCCGGGCCAGCGCGGAGGCTGCCCCCACCGTCCGGATCGAGCTATGGGTGGAGGAGATCCGGGCCGCCTCGTTCACCGTCGCCTACGAGCTGTACGACGGTGACGTGCTGGCCAGCCGCGCCCGCTCGGTGCTGGTCCCGTTCGACCTCGAGCGGCAGATGCCGCGGCGGGTCACCGTCGAGGAGCGCGAGTTCCTGCTGGCGTACGCCCCGCGGGGCGGGGCGGCGTGAGCGCGGCGGGCGGTCCGTCGGTCGACCCCGGCCGGCACGGTATCGCCGACGTCACCGACGCGGGCGCCTTCCTCGCCCGGCTGGTCCGGCTGGACCGGGCCGCCCTGGTCCGGCTCCGGCCGGCCGGCCCGCCGGGGCGTACCGCCCTCTGGGCCCGCCTGCCGTGGGCCGTGCTGGTGGTGCGCACGGTGGCCGGCGCGGCGCCGGGGGACGTCACGGTCGGCGCGGGCGACCTGCTGGCGGCGCTCACCGCGGGGCGGGCCGAGCTGCCGGCGCGGCGGGACGCGCAGTGGCGGTGGCCGCTGCCGCCGGCGGCGAGCCGCCGGGTGGAGACGCTGCCGGGCGGTGAGCTGCGCCGGATCGCCGAGGCGGCGGCGGGCACGCTGCGCAGCGCCACCGCGCACGGGGTGGCCGGCCGCGCGGTGGGACAGCGGGCGCTGCGCGACGCGCTGCTCGACCACGTGCCGGTCGTGGTGACCCCGGACGACCCGCCGGGGGAACCGGTGGAGGTGACCCAGCGCCTCGTCCAGGGGTTGGTCCGGATGGGCTTCCTGGGGGCTCCAGAGGGCGGTTCCGGGGCCGCGGAGGGCGACGACGTCCAGGTGCGTACGACCGGACGATGGGTCGGTCTGGTGGGGCCTTACGGGGCGACCTGGTCGCAGACGGCCACCGATCTTGCCGTACGGCCCTCGGGTGGTCATCCGTTCGGATGACCCATGGTCATTCTTCTGGTTTGGGGCTGCCGTTGGGGGGATGCTTCAACCCGGCTGTCCGGGTACCGTCCATCCTCGGATCCAACGCACCGTAGGCGACTGGATCCGCTGGGGAGTGAGGTGCGCGAGCGATGCCGTGGTGGTCATGGCGCCCCGGTCCCGCCAACGGCGGCGATCCGGAAACTCGAAGCGGGATCACAGTGGAAGGCACCGTCCGGGTCGGACCACCGACCCCCCGGCAGCCGGAGGACGACTCCCCGGCCGTCGACCGACCCGCGATCCCGGAGATGCGGGCCACCGTCGAGCCGGTCACCCTGGGCCGGGTCTGCGAGGCGCTCGACCTGCTCGACGTCCGCTACCTGGCCGACGGTGACGGCAACCTGCTGGCCATGTGGGAGCGGCACGCGGTGCTGGTCACCCTCGAGGGGCCGGAGGACGAGATCCTGGTGATGCGGGCGCGTCCACACGCGACCGTCCCGCCGGACTGGGCCGACCGGGCCTACCGGGTGGTCAACGAGTGGAACCACACCCGCCGGTTCTGCAAGGCCTACGTCGGTGACCCCACCGAACGCGGCCAGTTGCCGATCTACGCCGAGCTGCAGGTGCCGTTCGGCGCCGGGACGCACGACGCGCTCCTGGTCGAGATGCTCGACTGCGGCGCCGCGGTGGCCACCAGCTTCGTCGACTGGCTGCACGACGAGGGCGCCCTGCTCTGAGCGCCCCGTCGACCGCCCGGCCCGCCGTGGCGGCGACCGGTCCTGTCCCGGTGCCTGCTACGGCGCCCCGGCGGCCGGGTCGTCCATCACGTTGACCATGAAGTACGCGGCCCGCTCCAGGTAGTCCCAGAGCGCGGTGGCGATCTCCGGCGGCAGGTCGAGGCGGTCGACCGCGCGGCGCATGTGCCGCAGCCACGCGTCCCGCTCGGCCGCCCCGATCCGGAACGGCGCGTGCCGCATCCGCAGCCGCGGGTGCCCCCGCTGGGCGGAGTAGGTGTTCGGGCCGCCCCAGTACTGCATCAGGAACAGCGTCAGCCGGTCCGCCGCCGGGCCGAGGTCCTCCTCGGGGTACATCGGGCGCAGCAGCGGGTCGGTGGCCACCCCGGCGTAGAACTCGTCGACCAGTTTGCGGAAGGTGGGCTCACCGCCGACCGCCTCGAAGAGGGTCACCGACGGCCGGGGGCGGCCGGATTCAGCAGCGGGATTCACCATTCCATCCTGCCAGGTGCGCACGGGCGCAACCGTGGGGAGGGACCGGGGTACGGGTGTAAGTCAGGTCACGGCGTGCCGCGACCGACCCGGCTCGCCCGGCCGGCCGGCGACGGAGCCGTCCTGTGCCGGCGGCCGATTTCCGGGCCCCTCCTCGGCCGGGCCGGCAACCGCGCTGCCGGCCCGTTCCGCCGCCGTGACCGCCGCGTCGACCGTCGCGCGGCTCGGCCAGCGCAGCGCCGCGAGGGCCATCAGCAGGACGCCCGCCGCGCTCCACCAGCCGACCACCGCCGGAATCGGGAACCGTTCGGCGAGCAGCCCGGTGACCAGCACCGCGAGGCCCTGGATCACCTGCACCCCGCTGGCCATCACGCCGAAGGCCCGGGCCCGGAAACCGCTGGGCAGCGCGCGCACGAACAACCCGTTGGCCATCGGCAGCATGCCGGCCACCGCGAACCCGCAGGCCCCGGCGAGCAGCGCCACCACCGCCGGCGGCGGGTCGAACAGAGCGGGCACCAGCACCGCCGGAGCGAGCACCGCGAGCGGTCGCATCAGGGCCAGCCGACGGGCCGGCCCGAACGCCCGCCCGACCACCAGCCCGCCGAGGATGAAGCCGACCGGGTTGGCAGCCATGATGACGGCCTGCGCGACGCCGGTGTCCATCCCGTCGCCGCCGTGCTCGGTCGCCCAGGCCGCGGCCAGCCCCTCCGGCACGATGGAGAAGAGCATCGCGCTGAACACCAGCACGGCGATGGCCCGCAGCACCGGGGTGCCGAACACGATCTGGAAGCCCTGAGCGGTCTCCCGGAGCAGGTGGCTGCGGTGGGCGGCGGTCATCGCGGGCGGCCGGTCGGAGAGGCCGAAGCGCACCAGCGCGGCCGAGAGGCCGAACGTCGCCGCGTTGATCAGCAGGGCGACGGCCGGGTTGAAGGCCGCCACGGCCGCGCCGACGAGGTAGCCGACGACCTGCGCGGCCTGGCCGACGCTGGCGTTCAGCGACAGCCCGAGGACCAGCTTGTCGCCGGTCAGCACCAGCGGCATCAGCGCGGACTTCGCGGCCTGGCTCGGCGGGTTGGCCAGGGTGGCGGCGAAGAGCAGGACCAGGATCACGTTGACGTGCACGCCCGGGATGGCGATGACCGCCATCAGGGCCATCCGGATGAGGTCGCAGGCGACCATCACCTGCCGGTAGCGGTGCCGTTCGGCGAGCGTGGACAGCAGCGGGCCGCCGACCAGCCAGGGCAGGTAGCTGATCGCGAACGCGACGGCGGAGAGGGCCACCGACCTGGTCTCCTGGTAGACCAGGAGGGTGACGGCCGCCTTGGCGATGTAGTCACCGACCCAGGAGAGCGCGCTGGCCGCGAAGATTGCCCGATATTCCCGTTGGGCGAACACCTCGTGGAAGGTGGCCGGCCCTTCCGGGGAGGGTCGCTCGTCGGACACCGTCGCCTCCATCGTTTCCCGGCGGAACCGCTCGTGGCGTACGCGCCTGGAAACCGTCGTCAGATGTACGGATCAGCGAGGACGTGATCGCGTTCCGGCGGGAACGCGTGTCCCGGATTCTGCCCGATCGTCTGACAACTGGCTAGGGCGAACGGCTTGATCGTCGCATCCCCGACTGAACGAACGGACGATACCCGAGGGGCCGGCCGGCCCGCGACCCCTGCCGCCCGGCCATCGTCGCGCTCAGGTGGCGCCGCCCTGGCCGGTCTCGCCCGGGGCCCGGGTCGGCATCCCCGGATAGAGCCGCGCCGCCGCGATCTGGGCGGTGATCCCCGAGTTCTCCAGCGCCTCGGCCAACCGGCGACGCAGCTCCCGGCCGACCGCGAACTGCCCGTCCGCGGTGGTCTTGACCACGGTCCGGATCACCGCGCCCTCCACCGTCATCTGTTCGACGCCGAGCACCTCGGGCGCCTCCACGATCTCCGGCGCCAGTTCCGGGTCCATCGCGACCGACGCGGCCGCCGTCCGCAGCACCGCGGTGGCCTCCTCCGTGCCGGCGAAGCCGATCGGCAGGTCGACCACGACCAGGGCCCAGCCCTGGCTCTTGTTGCCCACCCGGACGATCTCCCCGTTGCGGATGTACCAGAGCACCCCACGCCCGTCCCGGACGGTGGTGACCCGGAGCCCGACCGCCTCGACCACCCCGGTGGCCTCGCCCAGGTCCACCGTGTCGCCGACGCCGTACTGGTCCTCGATGAGCATGAACAGGCCGGCGATCAGGTCCTTGACCAGGCTCTGCGCGCCGAAGCCGAGCGCCACCCCGGCGATGCCGGCGCTGGCCAGCAGCGGGGCCAGGTCGAAGCTGAACTCCTTGAGCACCATCAGCAGCGCGATGCCGAAGATGAACGCCGTGGCGAGGCTGCGCAGCACCGACCCGATCGCCTCGGCGCGCTGGCGCCGCCGTTCCGGGACGAACTCGCCCGGCTCGGCCGCGGCGGTGGGGATCCGCTCCCGCAGCGGCCGGAGCATGGTGGGCACCCCGGCGGCCGTGGTGGTCCGCACCAGCCGGCGGATCGTCCGGTGCACCAGCCACCGGGCGGCGACCGCCAGCAGCAGGATCAGCAGGATCCGCAGCGGCTTGAGCAGGATCCAGTAACTGCCCTCGGCGAACCACACCGAGTTGGTGATCTCCCAGGCCGCCTTGCAGAGCGCCTCCTCCAGGCACTCCGGGCTCGGCGACGGGTCCGGGGTCGGTGGGGCGGGCGCGTCCAGGATCAGGCTGACGGAACTCACGCTGTCTTCGTACCGCACCCCGGGCGCCCGGCTCCCGCCGACCCACCGCCGGGTGACCGGTCCCGCGGGGACGACCGCCCGGCCGGGTACGAAACCGGTCATCTTGGCAGGTGCGGAAAAAGCTTCACCAGGTACCCCGGATTAGTACGTGCAATCCCGGGTCCGATCAGGGACTATTGGCGCAACGGACGTCGGTGATCCGGCCGGCGTCGGCCGTGGTGAGCGCTGTGCCCGATCCCGGTCGACGGTCATGAGGCGGGGGCCGCTGAACCGGGAGGGTGAGCGCGATGCCTGACATACGACCCACGGTGGGCTCCGGCGCGCTGGTCCTCAACGCCACCTACGAGCCGCTGTGTGTCGTGTCCGTACGTCGTGCCGCCATCCTCGTGCTCTCCGCCAAGGCCGTCTGCGTCGCCGACGGCGACGGCATCCTGCACAGCGCCCGCAACGCGCTGCCGGTGCCCTCCGTCGTCCGGCTCACCCGGTTCGTCCGGGTCCCCTACCGCAGCCACGTCGGGCTGTCCCGGCGGGCGATCTTCGCCCGGGACGGCTGGCGCTGCGCGTACTGCCGGGGGCCGGCGGAGACCATCGACCACGTCTTCCCGCGCAGCCGCGGCGGCCGGCACGCCTGGGAGAACGTGGTGGCGGCGTGCGCGAAGTGCAACCACACCAAGGGCGACAAGACCCCGGCCGAGCTGGGCTGGCGGCTGCACGCGCTGCCGGCGGCCCCGAAGGGCGTCGCCTGGCGGGTGCTGGGGCACCGGGCGCCCGACCCGCGCTGGGCCGACTGGCTCGACCTGCGCGAGCCCGAGGCCGCCTGAGCCCCCGCTCACGGGGTGCGGGCCCGCACCAGGGTGGCGAAGACCACCACGTTGTCGGCGTAGCCGGTCTCCCCGCCGACCCAGCGCCCGCCGCAGGTGATCAGGCGCAGGTTGGGGCGGCTGAAGTCGCCGTAGACCTCGTCCACCGGCAACCGCTCCTTGTCGAACCGCTCCACCGAGTTCACCTCGAAGACCGCGACGGAGCCGTCCTCGCGGCTGACCTCGACCGGGTCCCCGGCGCGCAACTCCCGCAACTGGTGGAACACCGCCGGCCCGGTGCTGGTGTCGACGTGCCCGACGATGACCGCCGGTCCGTACTGGCCCGGGGTGGGGCCCTGGTCGTACCAGCCGGCCTCCTGCGCCCGGGCCGCGTCCGGCACGGCGATGCTGCCGTCCGGAGCGATCCCCACGTTGTGCACGGGCGCCGCCAGGTCGATCGGTTGGCTGCTGATGCCCACCGGTCGGCTGGCCGCCAGCACCGGGAACTTCTTCGGCGGTGGCCGCAGCCCCGCGGTGAACCGGTCGGGCAGGACGTGGATCCCGGTGACCCGCTCCACTCCGAGCATCGCGATGATCAGCACCATCAGGGTGCCGATCACCAGCACCGGCAGCCCGGGCCCGGAGTCGGCCAGCCGGCGGCCGGCGGCCCAGCGGTGCCGCGGCCGGGGCGGCAGCGGCCGGGCGGCCGGGTCGGGCGTGGCCACGCTGGCCGAGAAGGCCTGCCCGGCCACCCGGCGCAGCCGGCCGGTGGCGGCCACCACCACCCGGCGGGACGCCCGCAGCGCCCGCCGGGCGGCCGCCCGGCGCGGATCCGGTCGCGGGGTACGCGCGCGAGAACCGGCCATGGCGGCGGGGGGTCAGGAACCGGCCCCGGTCCGACGACGGTTGCCGAACAGCCCGAAGGCGACCACGACGGCGACCGCGGCGACGCCGCCGACCAGCAGCAGCGAGCCGGTGCCCCGGCCGCCGGCGGTGCCGCCGCTCCCGGTCGCCGGCCCCTTTGTGGGCTGTTCCATGTCGAGCACGGTCAGCGTGGTGGTCGCGGTGTTGTTGTTCTGGCAGCGCAGGTTGACCGGATATTCACCGGGCTCCTTGCCGCTCGGAACGGTCGCCTTGCCGGTCAGGAAGCCGTTCTCCGGCCGGAGCACCACCCGGCCGAACGCGTCCGAGTGCACCTCGGCCTGCCGGTTGTTGCCGTCGTCGCAGCTGGCCCGGATGTTCACCCGGCTGCCCGCCTGCACGCTGTTCGGCGTCACCTCGACGAAGGCGTTCTCGCCCGCCCGGGCCGGCGCCGCGCCGACCAGGACGAAAGCCCCGATCAGGAGGCACACCCCGAACAGCCGGATGATGGTCGACGGGGCGCAGAGCACGCCTCCGTACGGTCGCAGACCCCGCATGATCCTCCCTCCCGGCACCGGTGCACCGGTCCTGCTGGGGCGACCCGGCGTGCTTTCCCCCTGCGTCCGGCGCTAACCCGCAGCCGGTCAGCGGCGGCGGGCGGTGGGGCCGTCGAAGGGCGGCAGCGGGGTGACCGGATGCCAGTCCAGCGGGGTGGAGAGCACCATGGTGCTGGACGGCTGGCCGTACGGGGCGAGCCGGTCGATCACCGCCTCGAACTCGTCGATCGAGCCGGCCGCGACCTTGAGCATGCTGCACGCGTCGCCGGTGATCCGGTGGATCTCCAGGATCTCCGGCCAGCCGGCGACCTCGGGGTCGCGCAGGATGCAGCGGGCGCCGTAACAGGACATCCGGATCAGCGCGACCACGGTGCGCCCGGCCCGGGTCAGGTCCACGTGCGCGTGGTAGCCGGTGATGACGCCGGACTCCTCCAGCCGGCGGACCCGCTCGGCGACCGCGGGCGGGGAGAGGTGCACCCGCCGGGACAGCTCGCTGAAGGAGAGCCGCGCGTCGGCCTGCAGCTCGCGTAGCAGCGCCCAGTCCATGTCGTCCACGAGGAAACCTTACGTTCTCCAACCGGAAGCCCCGAAGCGCCTTCGGGGCGGCAGGTCACCGCCGCGTAGCGCCGTTGAACAGGCATTCCGTCCGCCGCCGCGACCGGGAGATCATGTCGCCACCCGGCTGGAGGAGGAGACGACAGGTGAAGCAGACGGAGCTGCGGGCGCCCACGCCGGCCGCGGTGGTGCGTCCCGCCACCCCGCAGCAGCGAGCGGCCCGGGCGGAGCGCAACGGTGGCAAGCCGACGCTGGAGTTCGCCGAGCGGGTGCCGTACGACGCGTACACCCGGGCCAGCACCCTGCACCGGTTGCAGCAGCCGCTCAGCGACGACCCGGGCGAGATGTCCTTCCTGGTGGTCAGCCAGATCATGGAGCTGTACTTCAAGCTCACCTGCCACGAGCTGCGGGAGACCCAGCGGCTGCTGCGGGCCGACCGGGTGTGGGACGCGCTGGCCCCGCTGCGCCGGGCCGCCCTGCACCTCGAGGGGCTGAATGCGGCCTGGAAGGGGCTGCGCTGGATGACCCCGGCCGACTTCAACCGGTTCCGCAACCTGCTCGGCGAGGGCTCGGGCTTCCAGTCGGCGATGTACCGGCACCTGGAGTTCCTGCTCGGGCTCCGCGACCCGGCGCTGATCCGGCCGTTCCGCCGGCAGACCGAGGTCCACGCCGAGCTCAACGCCACCCTGGCCGCGCCGAGCGTCTGGGACGACGTGCTCGCCCTGCTCGCCCGGCACGGCCACGACCTGCCGGCCGAGCTGCTGGAGCGGGACGTGGCCGTCGAGCACGAGCCGCACCCCGCCGTGGAGGCCGCCTGGGTGCGGATCTACGCCGACGCCGGGCCGGAGAACCACCTGCGGCTGCTGGGCGAGGCGCTGACCGAGGTGGCCGAGCAGTTCGGCGACTGGCGGCAGCACCACGTCAAGGCGGTGCAGCGGACAATGGGCGCCAAGGTCGGCAGCGGCGGCTCCGCCGGTCTGGCGTGGTTGCAGCGCAGCATGGCCCGGGTGGTCTTCCCCGAGCTGTGGTCGGCCCGGACCGCGATGTAACCGGAGGACCAGAGATGAGCACCCCCACGTCCGACGCCGAGGCGCCGCGCTCCGCCTCCGGCGAAGCCGAGGCGCGCCGGCTCGACGCCGCCGACCCCGGGCACCGCCACCTGTTCCACGTGCCACCGGCCGACGGCGGCCGTTACCCGGAGGCCGCGTACCTGGCCGGCAACTCGCTGGGGCTGCAACCCCGGGCCACCGGTGACGAACTCCTCGCCGACCTGGCCGCCTGGCGGCGGCTCGGCGTCGAGGGCCACCTGGAGGCGGAGCGGCCCTGGCTGCCGTACCACGAGCTGCTCACCGGCCCGGCCGCGCGACTCGTCGGCGCCCGTCCCGCCGAGACCGTGGTGATGAACTCGCTGACGGTCAACCTGCACCTGCTGATGGTCAGCTTCTACCGGCCGGCCGGCGCGCGGAACCGGATCGTCATCGAGGACAGCGCCTTCCCCTCGGACAGCTACGCCGTGCGCAGCCAGGCCCGCTTCCACGGGCTCGACCCGGACGAGGCGGTGGTGCGGCTCACGCCGCGCCCCGGCGAGGAGACCCTGCGCACCGAGGACGTGACGGCCTACCTGGCCGCCGAGGGCGACCGGGTGGCGCTGGTGCTGCTCGGCGGGGTCAACTACCTCACCGGCGAGCTGATGGACATTCCGGCGATCACCGCCGCCGGCCGGGCCGCCGGGGCGGTGGTCGGCTGGGACCTGGCGCACGCCGCCGGCAACGTGCCGCTGGCCCTGCACGACTGGGACGTCGACTTCGCCGCGTGGTGCTCGTACAAGTACCTCAACGCCGGGCCCGGCGCGCTGGCCGGCGTCTTCGTCCACGAGCGGCACCTCGGCGACCCCGACCTGCCGCGCTTCGAGGGCTGGTGGAGCACCGACGCGGCGACCCGGTTCGAGATGACCCCGGTCTCCCGGCCACCGGCCACCGTGGAGGCCTGGCAGATCTCCAACCCACCGATCTTCGCGATGGGCCCGGTGCGGACCTCGCTGGAGATCTTCGACGCCGTCGGCATGCCGGCCCTGCGCGAGCGCAGCGTCCGGCTCACCGGCTACCTGGAGCGGCTGCTCGACGAGGTGACCGCGAACCGGCCGCTGACCGTGGTCACCCCCCGCGATCCGGAACGCCGCGGCTGCCAGCTGTCGGTGCGGATCGGCGCCGGCAGCGCGGCCGAGCTGACCAAGCGGCTGCGGCACGAGCACGGCGTGATCGCCGACGCCCGGGAGCCGGACGTCGTCCGGTTCGCGCCGGTGCCGCTCTACTCCACGTACCACGACTGCTGGCGGGTCGCCGCGGCGCTGGCCGCCACCGTCGGGGAGGTCCGGTGAGCGCGAGGAGTGAGCCGGGGGCGCGGGCCCCGCAGTCGCGAACGAAAGGCAGGCGCTGCTCATGAACCCGGAACGGGACGAGATCGCGGTGGTCGGCGCCGGCCTCGCCGGGTGCCTGCTGGCCTGCTTCCTGGCCCGGCGCGGCTACCGGGTGGCGCTCTACGAGCGGCGGCCCGACCCGCGTAGCGGGCAGGTCGAGCGGGGGCGCTCGATCAACCTGGCCCTCTCCGAGCGCGGCCTGGACGCGCTGCGCCGGATCGGGCTGGCCGAGCAGGTGATGGCGGACGCGCTGCCGATGCGCGGCCGCATGATCCACCCGGTCGGCGGGGAGCCGCAGTTCCAGTCGTACAGCGCCGCCGGCGATCTGGCGATCAACTCGATCAGCCGGGGCGCGCTGAACAACGCCCTGCTGGACGCCGCCACGGCGCTGCCTGGGGTGCGGATCGCCTTCGACCACCGGTTGGTCGGGCTCGACCCGGCCACCGGTGGGATGACCTTCGAGACGCCGCAGGGCAAGGCGACGGCCGGCGCGGCGATCGTGCTCGGCACCGACGGCGCCGGCTCGGCGGTACGCGGGCAACTGCTCGCCCACGGCCTGCTCACCGAGAGCCTCGACTTCCTCGACTACGGCTACAAGGAGCTGACCATCCCGCCGCTGGGCGGGGACTATGCGCTCGACCCGGCGGCGCTGCACATCTGGCCGCGCGGCACCTCGATGATGATCGCGCTGCCCAACCCGGACCGGTCGTTCACCTGCACGCTCTTCTGGCCCACCCACGGCACCGCGAGCTTCGCCTCGCTGGGCAGCCCGGCGGCGATCGAGCGGCACTTCGCCCTGCACTACCCGGACCTGCCGCCGCTGGCGCCGAACCTGGTCGACGACTACCAGCAGAACCCGGTCGGCGTGCTCGGCACGGTGCGCTGCACACCGTGGCAGGTGGGCGGCCGGGTCGGCCTGCTCGGCGACGCGGCGCACGCCATCGTGCCGTTCTACGGCCAGGGCGCGAACTGCGCGTTCGAGGACGTGGTGGAGCTGGACCGCTGCCTCGACGAGTGTGCTGACGACTGGGCGGCGGCGCTGCCGCTGTTCCAGGAACGCCGGCAGGACAACGCCGAGGCGATTGCCCGGATGGCGCTGGCCAACTTCGTGGAGATGCGGGACAAGGTCGCCTCGCCGGTGTTCCAGCTGCGGCGCCGGGTGGAGCACGCACTGGAACGGGCGCTGCCCGGCCGGTACGTTTCGCAGTACGAGCTGGTCTCGTTCTCCACCACCCCGTACGCGGAGGTGCGGCGGCGGGTGCGCCGGCAGCACCGGGTGCTGGGGGCGGTGGCCGCGGGTGCGGTGGCGGCGCTGGTGGGTGCGGTCGGCGCCGCGGTCAGCCGAGGGAGGCGCTGATGTCGACGATCTGGGATCCCCGGCTGATGACCGGCCACGCGCCGGACGGCCCGGGCCTGCTGCGCAACTTCGTCGGCGGCGAGTTCGTCGCGGCCGGGAAGACCTTCACCAAGGCCAGCCCGGTGACCGGGGAACCGGTCTTCGAGGTGGCCGAGGCGGACGCGTCCACGGTGGACGACGCGGTGGCCGCCGCCCGGGCGGCGCTGCGCGGGCCGTGGGGCCGGATGGGTGAGCGGGAGCGGGCCGAGGTGCTGCGTCGGGTCGCCGACGAGCTGGAGCGCCGCTTCGACGACCTGGTCACCGCCGAGGTGGCCGACACCGGCAAGGCCATCTCGCAGGCCCGCACCCTGGACATCCCCCGCGGGGCGGCGAACTTCCGCGCCTTCGCCGAGATCGTGGCGACCGCGCCGACCGAGTCGTTCACCACGGTCACCCCGACCGGCGGCCGGGCGCTGAACTACGCCGTCCGCAAGCCGGTCGGCGTGGTCGCGGTGATCGTGCCGTGGAACCTGCCGCTGCTGCTGCTCACCTGGAAGGTCGCCCCGGCGCTCGCCTGCGGCAACGCGGTGGTGGTGAAGCCGAGCGAGGAGACCCCGGCCTCGGCGACGCTGCTCGCCGAGGTGATGGCCGCGGCCGGGGTGCCGGCCGGGGTGTTCAACCTGGTGCACGGCTTCGGCCCCGACTCGGCCGGGGAGTTCCTCACCCGGCACCCGGACGTCGACGCGATCACCTTCACCGGCGAGTCGGCGACCGGCGGCGCCATCATGCGGGCCGCCGCCGACGGGGTGAAGGCGGTCTCCTTCGAGCTGGGCGGCAAGAACGCCGGGCTGGTCTTCGCCGACGCCGACCTGGACGCGGCGGTGGCCGGGTCGGTCCGGTCCAGCTTCACCAACGGCGGCCAGGTCTGCCTCTGCACCGAACGCATCTACGTGCAGCGGCCGGTGTTCGCCGAGTTCACCGAGCGGCTGGCGAAGCGGGCCGGCGAGCTGGCGTACGGGTGGCCGGCCGACGAGGCCACGGTGAACATGCCGCTCATCTCCGGGCAGCACCGGGCGAAGGTGCTCGGCCACTACGACCTGGCCCGGGTCGAGGGCGCGCAGGTGCTCGCCGGGGGCGGGACGCCGCGCTTCGGCGACGCCCGCGACGGTGGGGCGTACGTGCAGCCGACGGTGCTCACCGGGCTGGGCCCGGACGCCCGGACCAACCGCGAGGAGATCTTCGGCCCGGTGGTGCACGTGGCCCCGTTCGACGACGAGGACGAGGCGTACGCGCTGGCCAATGGCACCGAGTACGGCCTGGCGGCGGCGGTGTGGACCCGGGACGTCGGCCGGGCGCACCGGGCCGGGGCCCGGCTGGACGCCGGCACCGTCTGGGTCAACACCTGGTTCCTGCGCGACCTGCGCACCCCGTTCGGCGGGGTGAAGGCGTCCGGCATCGGGCGCGAGGGCGGCGTGCACTCGCTGGACTTCTACTCCGAACTCACCAACGTCTGCGTGGACCTGTCATGACCGATTTTGAAGCCGCCGCCCGGGAACTGGTCGAGGCGCGGGAGAGCGGCAAGCCCTGCCCGCCGCTGCGCGGGCGGCTGCTACCCGAGGGGGACGTCACGTCCGCGTACGTCGTGCAGCAGCTCCAGGTGCGGCAGTGGCTGCAGCGCGGCCACCGGCGGGTGGGCGCGAAGATCGGGCTGACCTCCCGGGCGGTGCAGGAGAGCTTCGGCGTCTACCAGCCCGACTTCGGCGTGCTGCTGGACAGCATGGCGGTGCCCGACGGGGCGGAGGTCGGCCTGGACCGGCTGCTGCAACCCCGGGTGGAGGCGGAGGTGGCGTTCGTGCTCGGCGCCGACCTGCCGGACGAGCGGGTCACCACCGCCGACCTGACCCGCGCGGTCGACCACGTGCTGCCGGCGATCGAGATCGTCGACTCCCGGGTCGCCGGCTGGGACATCTCCATCGTGGACACCGTCGCCGACAACGCCTCCAGCGGGCTGTTCGTGCTCGGCACCACGCCGCGCCGGCTCACCGACGTCGACCTGCGGCTCTGCGGAATGGTGCTGGAGCACGCGGGGGAGCCGGTCTCGGTCGGCGCCGGCGCGGCCTGCCTGGGCAACCCGCTGCACGCGCTGGAGTGGCTGGCGCGGACGATGGCCCGCTCCGGCGACCCGCTGCGCGCCGGTGACGTGGTGCTCTCCGGGGCGCTCGGCCCGATGGTGCCCGTCACCCCGGGCGCCGCGTACGAGGCCCGGATCTCCGGCCTCGGTTCGGTCCGGACCTGTTTCTCATCCGAGGGGGCGGCATGACTGTCGGGGTGGCGGTGATCGGGTCCGGCAACATCGGCACCGATCTGATGATCAAGGTGCTCCGGCTCTCGGAGTCGCTGCGGATGGTGGCGATGGCCGGCATCGACCCTGGGTCGGACGGCCTGGCCCGGGCCCGGCGGCTCGGCGTGGCCACCACCGCCGACGGCGTGGACGGTCTGGTGGCGATGCCCGAGTTCGCCGACGTCGAACTGGTCTTCGACGCCACCTCGGCCGCCGCGCACCGGCGCCACCACGAGGTGCTGCGGGCGCACGGCCGGACCGTGGTCGACCTGACCCCGGCCGCCATCGGCCCGTACGTGGTGCCGCCGGTCAACCTCGACGAGCACCTGCACGAGGGATGCGTCAACATGGTCACCTGCGGCGGTCAGGCCACCGTGCCGATCGTCGCCGCGGTCGGCCGGGTCACCCCGGTGGTGTACGGGGAGATCGTCGCCTCGATCGCCTCGAAGTCGGCCGGACCGGGCACCCGGGCCAACATCGACGAGTTCACCGAGACCACCGCCCGGGCGATCGAGGTGGTCGGCGGTGCCGAGCGGGGCAAGGCGATCATCGTGCTGAACCCGGCCGACCCGCCGCTGCTGATGCGGGACACCGTCTACTGCCTCTGCCCGGACGCCGACGCCGACCGTGCCGCGATCGCGGCCTCGGTGGCGCGGATGGTGGCGACCGTGCAGGAGTACGTCCCGGGTTACCGGCTCAAGCAGGACGTGCAGTTCGACCCGGTGGACAGCTACGTGCCCGCGCTGGGCCGGCGGCTGACCGGGTTGCAGGTCTCGGTCTTCCTGGAGGTCTCCGGGGCCGGGCACTACCTCCCGGCGTACGCCGGGAACCTGGACATCATGACCTCGGCCGCGCTGCGCACCGCCGAGCGGCTGGTGGCCCTGCGGGCCGCGCGCACGACGGAGGTGACCGCGTGACCGACCTGTACATCCAGGACGTGACGCTGCGCGACGGCATGCACGCCATCGCCCACCGCTACACCGTCGAGCAGGTCCGCGCCATCGCCGCGGCGCTGGACGCGGCCGGGGTGGCCGCCATCGAGGTGGCGCACGGCGACGGGCTCGCCGGTTCCAGCGTCAACTACGGCCACGGCGCGGCCAGCGACGCCGAGTGGATCGCCGCTGCCGCCGAGGTGCTGACCACCGCGAAGCTCACCACCCTGCTGCTGCCCGGCATCGGCACCATCGCCGACCTGAAGGCGGCGCAGGCGCTCGGGGTGACCAGCGTGCGGATCGCCACCCACTGCACCGAGGCGGACATCTCGGCCCAGCACATCTCCTGGGCGCGGGAGAACGGCATGGACGTCTCCGGCTTCCTGATGATGTCGCACATGAACGACCCGGCCGGGCTGGCCGCGCAGGCCAAGCTGATGGAGTCGTACGGCGCGCACTGCGTCTACGTCACCGACTCCGGCGGGCGGCTGCTGATGTCCGACGTGGCCGAGCGGGTCGACGCGTACCGGCAGGTGCTGGCGCCGGAGACGCAGATCGGCATCCACGCGCACCACAACCTCTCGCTGGGGGTGGCCAACAGCGTGGTGGCGGTCGAGCACGGCCGGATCCTGGGTGACGGGCCGCCGGGCTCGCCGTCCGGGCGGACCGTCCGGGTGGACGCCTCGCTGGCCGGGCAGGGCGCCGGGGCCGGCAACGCCCCGCTGGAGGTCTTCGTCGCGGTCGCCGAGCTGCACGGCTGGAAGCACGGCTGCGACGTGTTCGCGCTGATGGACGCGGCCGACGACCTGGTCCGCCCGTTGCAGGACCGGCCGGTGCAGGTCGACCGGGAGACGCTCTCGCTGGGGTACGCCGGGGTCTACTCCAGCTTCCTGCGGCACGCCGAGCGCGCCTCGGCGAAGTACGGCGTGGACGTCCGGTCCATCCTCGTCGAGCTGGGCCGGCGCCGGATGGTGGGCGGCCAGGAGGACATGATCGTGGACGTGGCGCTGGACCTGGCCGGCAGCCGCGAGGAGGGGACGGCATGATCGGGCCGGACACCGCGGGGATCGCCGAGCGGCTGGGCGTGGCGGCCGACACCGCCACCGCCATCCCGCAGCTCGCCGCCGAGACCGGATTGGACGTCGACGCCGCGTACGCGGTGCAGACCGCGCTGCTGCAACGCCGGATCGACCGGGGTGAGCGGCTGGTCGGGCTGAAGATGGGGCTGACCAGCAAGGCGAAGATGGCCCAGGTCGGCGTGGACGAGGTGATCTGGGGCCGCCTCACCGACGTGATGCGGGTGCCCGACGGCGGCACCGTGGACCCGACCGACTTCATCCACCCGCGGGTCGAGCCGGAGGTGGCGTTCCTGCTGGACCGGCTGCCCCAGCCGGGCGAGCCGGTCGGCGAGTTCCGCGACGCGGTCCGTGCCGTCGCGCCGGCCATCGAGCTGATCGACTCCCGGTACGCCAACTTCACCTTCTCGCTGCCGGACGTGATCGCCGACAACACCTCGGCCGCCGCGTTCGTGCTCGGTCCGTGGTCCCCGGTGCCGGACGGGCTGGACAATCTCGGCGTGCTGCTGGAGGTCGACGGCCGGGTGGCGCAGGTCGGCTCCACCGCGGCCATCCTCGGCGACCCGCGCCGCGCGTTGGACGAGGGCATCCGGCTGGCCGGCCGGCACGGGGTGCGGATGCACTCCGGCTGGGTCTTCCTCGCCGGCGCCGCCACCGCCGCGGTGCCGCTCCGCCCGGGCGCTCATGTCCGGGCGGTCGTCGAGAAGCTCGGCACGGCTTCGCTGCGGGCGGCGTCGTGAGCGCGCCCCGGGCCCGCGTGGTTGCCGGCAAGGCCGTCCCCCGGGGTGCGTTCCCGCACGTCAAGGTGGCGGGCGGGTTCGTCTTCGTGTCCGGTACGTCGTCCCGGCGGCCGGACAACACCTTCGCGGGTGTCGAGGTGGACGAGTTTGGCACCACCGACCTCGACATCCGGGTGCAGACCCGAGCGGTGATCGAGAACATCCGGGACCTGCTGCGGTCGGTGGGCGCCGACCTGTCCGACCTCGTCCAGGTGACCAGCTACCTGGTCAACATGAACGACTTCGGCGGCTACAACGAGGTGTGGGCGGAGTTCTTCGACGCCACCGGGCCGACCCGCACCACCGTCGCCGTGCACCAGTTGCCGCACCCGCACCTGCTCATCGAGATGCAAGCCGTGGCCCTGCTCCCTTCAGGAGGTCAGTCGTGAGCGAGATCGCCGAACCGTTCAGCTTTCCCGGGTGGATCGCGGAGAACCAGCACCTGCTCAAGCCGCCGGTGGGCAACAAGGAGATGTTCCCGGGCGGGGACGACTTTATCGTGATGGTGGTCGGCGGGCCCAACCAGCGCACCGACTTCCACGTCGACCCGTACGAGGAGTTCTTCTACCAGGTCAAGGGCAACATGCACATCAACCTGATGACCCCGGAGGGGCCGCGTACGGTGCACGTGCGCGAGGGTCAGATGTGGATGCTGCCGCGCAACACCCCGCACTCGCCGCAGCGGCCGGAGGCCGGCTCGATCGGCGTGGTGGTGGAGCGGATCCGCGAGGAGGGCACCCTGGAGAAGTTCCAGTGGTACTGCCCCGAGTGCGGGTACAAGGTGCACGAGGTGGAGTTGCAGGTGCGCGACATCGCCGCCGACCTGCCCCCGGTGTTCCAGGCCTTCTACGCCGACGAGAACGCGCGGACCTGCGACAACTGCGGCGCGCTGCATCCGGGGAAGGGCTGATGGCGGATCCCGCCGAGGATCGGCCGGGGCAGTCGCGGGTGCCGGTGGTGGACGTGCACACGCACGTCGTACCGAAGGGATGGCCGGACCTCGGCGCCGCGTGCGGCGGGTCCGGCTGGCCCTGGCTGCGGGTCGACTCGGAGCGCGCCGCCATGATCATGGTGGGCGAGACGGAGTTCCGGCCGATCGGCGCGTCCTGCTGGGACGCGCCGACCCGGCTGGCGGACATGGCCGCCGACGGCGTCGACCTCCAGGTTGTCTCGCCCACCCCGGTCTTCTTCAGCTACGACCGCCCCGCCGACCAGGCGGCGAAGGTCGCCCGGATCTTCAACGACCTCACCCTTGAGGTGACCGCGGCCGGCGGCGGGCGGCTGGTGCCGTTCTGCCAGGTCCCGTTGCAGGACCCGGAGGCCGCCTGCGCCGAACTGGACCGCTGCCTGGCCGCCGGGCACGCCGGCGTCGAGATCGGCAACCACGTCGGCGACCGGGACCTCGACGACGGCGGCGTCGTCGAGTTCCTCACCCACTGCGCCCGGGTGGGCGCGCCAGTCTTCGTCCACCCGTGGGACATGCCCGGCGGCCCCCGGCTGGACCGGTGGATGGCCCGCTGGCTCACCGGCATGCCGGCCGAGACCCACCTGTCGGTGCTGGCGCTGATCCTCGGCGGCGTCTTCGACAAGGTGCCGGAGACGCTGCGGATCTGCTTCGCGCACGGCGGCGGCAGCTTCCCGTTCTGGCTGGGCCGGGCCGACAACGCCTGGCACCGCCGGGGCGACCTGGTCCGGGGCAAGTCGACCGCCCCGCCCAGCGGCTACCTCGACCGGTTCAGCGTGGACTCGGTGGTCTTCGAGCCGGCCGCGCTCCGGCTGCTGGTCGACACCATGGGGGAGGACCGGGTGCTGGTCGGCAGCGACTACCCCTACCCGCTGGGCGAGCGCCCGGTCGGCCAGGTGGTCCACAAGGCCGATTTCCTCACCCCCGAGCAGCGGAGGAAGCTGCTCTCCGAGAACGCGCTGCGCTTCCTGCGCGGCTGACCCGGCAGGCGTGGTCCCGCCGATCCGGCGGGCCGGGCCGGCGCGTGACGAGTGCACGCGGCCGGCCGTCCGGGCAGGATGAGGGGATGGCCGAGCCGCACGACCTGACCGCGCTGGAGCAGGCCGCCGCGACCGCCCGCGGCGAGCTGTCCAGCGTGGAACTCGTCGAGCACCACCTGCACCGGGTCGCCGCGCTCGGCGACACCGTCGGGGCGTTCGTCACCGTCACGCCGGAGCTGGCCCGGGACGCCGCCCGGGCCGCCGACACGGTGCCGGTCGAGCGGCGCGGGCCGCTGCACGGCGTGCCCACCGCGATCAAGGACCTCACCCTCACCGCCGGGGTACGCACCACCTTCGGATCGGCCGCCTTCGTCGACTTCGTGCCCCCGGTCGACGCCGACGTGGTCCGGTTCATGCGCGCCGCCGGGCTGGTCAGCCTCGGCAAGACCACCACCTCGGAGCTGGGCTGTTCGCTCTACTCGGAGGGGCTGGTCGCGCCGCCGGCTCGCAACCCGTGGAACCTGGCGTACACGGCGGGCGGCTCCAGCGGCGGCGCGGCCGCCGCGGTGGCGGCCGGCCTGGTGCCGGTGGCGCAGGGCTCCGACGGCGGCGGTTCGCTGCGCATCCCGGCGTCGCTCTGCGGTCTGATCGGCTACAAGCCGAGCCGGGGGGTGGTCTCCGGCGGTCCGCTCGGCTTCGGCGCGTTCGGCCTGCCCACCAGCGGACCGATCGGGCGCACCGTCGCCGACGTGGCGGCGCTGCTCGACGTGCTGGCGCAGCCGGTGCCGGGGGAGCCGTACCTGCCGCCGCTACCGCCGGCCGGCGGCTACCTGACCGCGGCCCGGCAGGCCCAGCCCGGCCGGCTGCGGGTCGGCCGGTTCACCGCGCCGATGCTCGCCGACGAGCCGGTCCACCCGGACTGCGTCGCCGCCGTGGACCGGGCCGCCGCGCTGCTCACCGCCGCCGGGCACGAGGTGGTCGAGGTGCCTCCGCCGCTCGGGCCGTCGGCGTGGCCGCTGTTCGAGATCGTCTGGTACGTGCTGGCGCTCGCCCCGGTGCCGCCCGAGCTGGAGAGCCAGCTGCTGCCGCTGACCCGCCACCTGCGGGCCCGGGGCGCGGAGATCTCCGCCGCCACCCTCAGCGCCACGCTCGGCGAACTCCAGGCGCAGGTACGCCGGGGCGTGCACCGCACCGCCGGCTGCGACCTGCTGCTCTGCCCCACCCTCGCCGCCCCGCAGGCGCCGGTGGGCTGGTTCACCGAGAGCGGCGACCCGGCGGACGATTTCGACCGGCAACGCCGGTTCTCGCCGTACTGCGCCATCTTCAACGTCACCGGCGATCCGTCCGTCTCGCTGCCGGTGGGCGTCACCGCCGAGGGACTGCCGGTCGGGGTGCTGCTCACCGGCCGGTACGGTGACGACGCGCGGCTGATCGCCACGGCTGCGCAACTGGAGGACTCCAGTGGCGGGTGGGATCGCCACCCCGCAATCTGGCGGGCCGTCGGCTCCGCTAACGTGAATGGCAGCGGAGTCGGGCGGTCGGCGCCATGATCGTCCACCCGACCCGGTTGCTCTGGTCTCTCTTTCCGCCTGGGGGCGTTGGGATTGTCTGTTACCGAGACGTTGCTGGTCTTCGTCGGCATCCCGGCGGCCGCGGTGCTGGTGATCGCCGGTCTGGCGTACGCCGGTAGCCGTGGCGGCGGCGGTGGCGGCGCCAAGCGCTACCGGCCGGGCCGGCCCTTCGACTTCACTCCGGTCTGGTTCGTGGGCCGCCCGGAGCAGCTGGCCGATTCGGCCGGCACCGCCCTGGCAGCGGGCGCGCAGGCGCCGGCGCTGACCAGTCGCAAGCAGGAGCAGGCCGGCGAGATCGCGCCGGCCGGTGGAACCGGAGGCGCAAGTGACCGTTGGTGAGAAGCAGGCCGGGCCGGGCAACCCGCCCGAGGTGCTGGACGGGCCGTTCTCGACCCGGCAGCTGCTGCGCATCGACGAGGCCCTCCGGCTGGCCGACCAGAACACCGGCCTGGTCTTCTCGGTCTTCGTGGGCGGCCTCGACGAGCCGATCCGGGAGCACGCCGAGCGGCTGCACCGCCAGCTCGCCGAGCCCGACAAGTCAGTGCTGATCGCGGTCTCGCCTAACCAGCGCCAGCTGGAGATCATCACCGGTCGCTACGCCCGCAAGCGCATCCCCGACACGTACGCCAAGCTGGCCGCGCTGTCGATGGTCGCGGCGTTCGGCGGCGGCGACCTGGCCGGCGGCATCATCAACGGCCTGGACCAGCTCGCCAGCCACGCCGGCAGGGGCTGACCCTCCTCCTCGTACGACGAAGCCCGGTCCGCGCCACGCGGACCGGGCTTCGTCGTACTTCCTGTCAGCGTGGCCAGGTGGTCGGGTCGAGCGTCATCGGCCAGGGCTCGCCGACCTCGACCGGATCGTCCGGCCCGACCGTGCCGAGCAGTTCGTAGTGGTCGTCCTTGCCGAGGTCGTAGCGGTAGACCACCGGTCCGAAGTCACCGCGCTCCACCCGCCAGTACGCGGGGATCCCGGCTTCGGCGTAGAGCGCCGGCTTGGTGAACCGGTCGTGCCGGCGGCTGCTCGGCGACTCCACTTCCACGACGAGCGCGACGTCGGCCGCCTCGGCCCACATCCGGTCCCGCGGCGCACCGGGCCGCAGGACCGTGACGTCCGGGATGAGGTTGCCCCCGGGCACCCGGATTCCGACAACCCGGATCACCCGCCAGCCTGGTGGCGCGACCTGGCGCAGCGCCATCCGGATGTCGTCCGCCAGCTCGTGGTGGTCGGGCCCGGCCGGTGGAGTCACGTGCAGGCTCCCGTCGATGATCTCGTAGCGGTTCCCGTCCTCGGGCAGGTCGAGCAGATCCTGCTCCCGCCAGCCCCGGTCAGGTGGGCGCCACTCGTACGTCGGCTGTGCCATCACGTTCACCTCCCTGCGGCCAACTTACGGCGCGGGGCCGGCACGGGCTCGCGCCCACGCCGGCCCCGCAGGCCGTCGACTCGCAATCAGGCGGTCTGGGCGTCCCGGGCGCGGGCCCTGAGGGCGCGGACCACGCCGTCGCGGCCCTCGGCGACCAGCCGCCGCAGCGGGCCCGGGTGCCCGTCGGCGGCCAGCCAGGCGTCGGTGGCGGCCACCGTGTCCTCCTCCACCAGGTACGCCGGGTACGCCAGTTGCGCGAACTCCTGGGCCGGCTCGCTGTCCCGGCTGGCCCACACCTGACCCACCGCGGCGAAGTACTTCTCCCGGTAGGGCGCGACCAGCTCGACCTGCGCCGGGTGGGCGAAGCCCTGCAGCAGCGCCCGGTGCCGCCAGTTCGGCAGCGCCTCCGGGCCGGTCAGCTGAGCCCAGACGGCGGCCTTGTTCTCCGCCGTCGGCACCAGCGCGTGCGCGTACGCCGCCTCCCGCTCGCCGCTGGCCGTCCGGTCGCCGGCCAGCTCGGCCTCGATCTCGGCGGGGCCGGCCGCGCCGTTGGCCACCAGCGCGCCGAGCACCGCCCAGCGCAGCTCGGTGTCGACGGTCAGCCCGGCCGGCACCCCGCTGCCCGCCAGCCAGCCGCGCAGCGTGGCCAGGTCCTCCGCGGAGCGGGCGGCCGAGGCGTACGCCCGGGCCCAGGCGAGCTGGAAGCCGCTGCCAGGCTCCGCGGCGGCCAGCGCGGTGCGGGCGGTACGGGCCAGCTCCGCCCAGCCGGTCGGCGCCCAGGCCGGGTCGGCGTAGAAGGTGAGCGTGGTGGTGGCCTGCCGCAGCGTCGCGGTGACCAGGTTGATGTCGGTCTCGGCGGGCAGCCCGGCCAGCACCAGCGCCACGTAGTCGCGGGCGGCCAGTTCGGCGTCGCGGGTCATGTCCCAGGCGGCCGTCCAGCAGAGCGCGCGGGCCAGCGACGACTCGAGGCCGGCGATGTGCTGCACCACGGTGGCCATCGACCGCTCGTCGAGCCGGAGCTTGGTGTAGGTGAGGTCGTCGTCGTTGAGCAGCAGCACGTCGGCGGCGCGCACCCCGCGCAGCTCGGTCAGCTCGGTCCGCTCGCCGGTCACGTCCACCTCGAGGCGCTGGCGGCGGACCAGCCGGCCGTCGGCGAGGTCGTACAGCCCGACCCCGATCCGGTGGGTGCGCAGCGTCGGGTGCCCGGCCGGCGCCTCCTGCCGGACCACCACCTGCTGGTACGCGCCGTCCGCGTCGATCGTCACCTCCGGCCGCAGGGTGTTGACCTGCGCGGTCTCCAGCCACTGGGCGGCGAACTTGCGCAGCTCCCGGCCGGAGGCCGCCTCCAACTCGGAGAGCAGGTCGTCGAAGGTGGCGTTGCCCCAGGCGTGCTTGCCGAAGTACGTCCGTAGGCCGGCCACGAACGGCTCCTCGCCCACGTACGCGACGAGTTGCTTGAGCACGCTCGCGCCCTTGGCGTAGGTGATGCCGTCGAAGTTGACCTCGACCGCCTCCAGGTCCGGCATCTCGGTGTAGACCGGGTGGGTGGAGGAGAGCTGGTCCTGCCGGTAGCCCCAGTTCTTCCGGATGGACAGGAAGGTGGTCCACGCCTCGCGGAACCGGGTGGCGTGGGTGTTGCACCAGTGGCTGGCCCACTCGGCGAACGACTCGTTCAGCCACAGGTCGTTCCACCAGCGCATGGTGACCAGGTCACCGAACCACATGTGCGCCAGCTCGTGCAGGATCGTGTTCGCCCGCTGCTCGTACTCGAAGTCGGTGACCTGGGAGCGGAAGATGTAGTGCGACTCGGCGTGCGTGACGCAGCCGAAGTTCTCCATCGCGCCGGCGTTGAAGTCGGGCACCCAGAGCTGGTCGTACTTGGGCAGCGGGTAGCGCACGCCGAACTGCTCGTGGAAGAAGTCGAAGCCCTGCTTGGTGATCAGGAAGAGGTCGTCGGAGTCGAGGTACTGCGCCATCGACGCCCGGCAGAACACCCCCAGGTCGATCCCGTCGTGGCTGTCCCGCACCTCGTGGTACGGCCCGGCGCAGAGCGCGGTGATGTAGGTGCTCATCCGGGCCGACTCGGCGAAGTGGACGGTCTTCAGGGCCTCGCCGGCCGGCTCCTCGCGCGCCACCGGCATGTTCGACACCACCCGCCAGTGGTCCGGCACGGTGGCGCGCCAGGTGTAGACGCTCTTCAGGTCGGGCTGGTCGAAGCAGGCGAAGACGCGCTGCGCGTCGGCCGTCTCGAACTGGCTGTAGAGGTAGGTCTCGCCGTCGACCGGGTCGACCGTGCGGTGCAGGCCCTGCCCGCTGTTGGAGTACGCGAAGTCCGCGTCGACCACCAGGACGTTCTCGCTGTCCAACCCGGACAGCGTCAGGCCCTTCTCCGCCGACCAGTCGCCGAGGTCGACCGGGTTGCCGTTCAGCGTCGCCGAGCGCACCGAGTCGGCCGCCACCTCGATGAAGGTGCTCGCGCCCGGCTCGGCGCAGCGGAACCGGACCTCGGTGGTCGAGCGGAAGGTGCGGCCCTCGGCCGCCTGGACGGCGCTGGACAGGTCCAGGTTGATGTCATATCCGGTCACGTCGAGCAGGCGGGCCCGCTCGGTCGCCTCGACCTGCGTCAGGTTGCGCACTCCCGGCACGTTCGTCTCCATCCCACTCTCGCCGTACGCCGCGGCGGCGCCCGTCCGCCGGCCGCTCGTGGCGGCCGGCCGGATCCGAGTCTTCCATGCACCGGCGGTCCGCGGTGGTCGAGGTCACGCTCTCATTCGGCTGTCGGGCCACGCCGCCGGGGGCGAAGATCGGGGGTGAGGCGCCGGAGCCCCGGCGTCACCCGTCGTGAAGGGACCTCACCGTGAGCGAGCGTGTCGCCGTCGACATGTGGTTCGACCCCCTCTGCCCGTGGGCGTGGATCACGTCCCGCTGGCTGCTGGAGGTGGAGCAGGTTCGGGAACTGGACATCCGCTTCCACGTGATGAGCCTGTCGGTGCTCAACGAGGGCCGGGACCTGCCCGAGCAGTACCAGGAGCTGATGCGGGTCGGCTGGGGCCCGGTGCGGATCTGCATCGCGGCCGAGCAGCGCCACGGCTCGGAGGTGCTGCGCCGGCTCTACACCGCCCTCGGCACCCGGATCCACCTGGGCAAGGAGCAGCTCGGGCCGGAGCTGTACGCCGCCGCGCTGATCGACGCCGGGCTGGACCCGGCGCTCGCCGAGGCCGCCGAGAGCACCGACTACGACGCGGCGCTGCGGGCCAGCCACGAGGCGGGCATGCGGCCGGTCGGCACCGACGTCGGCACGCCGGTCATCCACGCCCCGGGCCCGGACGGCCGCCAGGTCGCCTTCTTCGGCCCGGTCATCACCCCGGCCCCGAAGGGCGAGGCCGCGGGTCGCCTCTGGGACGGCGTCCTGCTGGTCGCCGGCACCCCCGGCTTCTTCGAGCTGAAGCGCTCCCGGGACCTCGACCCCATCTTCGACTGATCCCTCCGTCATCCCCGCCGGCCGGTCGTCCAGCCGGTCGAGAGGTTCGGGTCGGATCCCGGACCCGAACCTCTCGGTCGGCGGAGGCGGGCGGCGGGGGAGAGGTGGGCGGGCGTCACCGGGCTGGCGGCGGAATCGTTGGCTTCCATGTCCGCCGCAGCGACCCGCAGGGCCGCACCCCGCAGCTCGTGGAGGCATCCCCGATGGCCAAGCACCGTGCGTCCGTTGACGATTCTCCCCGCGGTGAGGAGGTGGCCGACAGTCCCGACGCGGCGTACTGGTCGGTCGACGACTCCTGCTGGCCGACGCTCCGGCCCGACCTTCCCCCGGACATGGTGGACCTGCTCGCCCCGCCGATCGTGGTCGGCGTCGCCCGGGTGCCGGCGACCTCCCGGCTGACCCCGCCCGCCGCCGAGCGGCCCGCGCCGGTGGCCGTCCGGCCCACGCCGGCCGCGCCCGCACCGCCCCGGCCGGCGGCGCCCGCGCCGGTCGGAGCGCGTCCCGCCCCGGCCGATCCGGTCTCTCCGGTGGGTGGCCGCCGCAGCCCGCACGCCGCGTCCACCACCAATCGTCGGCCGGCTCCCGCCGGGCGGCACCGGCGGCAGGCGGGCTCCGCGGACCGCACCGGCTGAGCCGGCCGCGCCGCTCTTTCATCTGGTGGACGCCGTGCGGGTCCGCGGTCGTGGGCCGGTCCGCCCCAGGTAGCGTCAGCGGTCATGACGGTCGTGCATCCGATCGCCCGGGCCTGGATCACCACTGGCGGCACCGGCGCGCAGAACTACGACGAGTTCGCCGACGACGCGGAGATCACCGCGATCATCGAGGCGAACCCGCACAGTGCCCTCGGCATCGAGATGCCGCACCGGGCGCCGGAGAGCATCGGGAAGTCCTTCCTCGACGCGCTGCCGGACGCGGCGGCCCGGCTCGCCGAGGCCAAGGCCGACGGCAGCTACACCCCGGCCGAGCGGGTGGTCGTGCTCTACCGGATCAGCGCGCCGGGGGAGGAGCCGGCGTACGGGCTCTTTGCGATGGTGGACACCGACCAGATCTCCACCCGGGCCGACGAGCCTGGTCTGGTGATCCGCAACGAGGACGTCTTCATCGCCAAGGTGCGGGAGCGGGTGGCGCTCGCCGAGGCGCTCGGGCACCTGCTCTCGCCCGTACTGCTGCTGCAGACCGGGCGGGGCGACGAGCTGCACGCCGCGCTCGCGGCGGCGACCGAGACGGCCGGCGCGCCCGCCGCCACCGACACCGACCAGGCCGGGCGCACGCACGCCATCTGGCTGGTCGGCCCCGGCCCGGAGCAGGACGAGCTGACCGCCCTGGCCGGCGGTGGCGAGCTGGTCGTCGCCGACGGCAACCACCGCAGCCTGGCCGCCCAGACCGGCGGGCTGCCGCGCTTCCTGGCGGTGGTCACCACGCCGGCCTCGGTGGCCATCCAGCCCTACAACCGGCTGGTCAGCGAGCTGACCACCACGCCCGACGAACTGCTCGACCGGCTGCGCGCCGCCGGCGCGCAGGTCACCCCGATCGACGGCCCGGTCGAGGTTCCGGCGGCCGGCGGCACCGTCGGACTCCGGCTGGCCGGCCAGGGGTACGCGGTGACCCTGCCGCACACCGGTGACGCCCGGTTGGAGAACCTCGACCACGCCCTGGTCGAGCGGCTGCTGCTGCGCGACGCGCTCGGGCTGGACCCGGGCGACAAGCGGATCACCTACGTCGGCGGCGACTACCCGGCGAGCTGGCTCACCGGTGAGGTCGACGCCGGCCGGGCCGAGCTGGCCGTGCTGATCGCCCCGGTGACCGTGGACGACTTCGTGGCGGTGAACCTGGCCCGGGAGAAGATGCCGCGCAAGAGCACCTGGTTCACCCCGAAGGCACGCGGCGGTCTGGTGGTCGCCGAGCTGCCCCGCTGAGCTGTGACGAATCCACCCCGGGACGCCGCCCGCGCGGGGTTCCGGGGCGGCGGCCTGTCAGACTGCGCGGTATGCGCGTCTACCTGGGATCCGACCACGCCGGCTTCGAGTTGAAGGTGCACCTGGCCAACCACCTGGCCACGCAGGGGTACGACGTGGTCGACGTCGGCCCGCACGCGTACGACCCGGACGATGACTACCCGGCGTTCTGCCTGCACACCGGCGACCGGGTGGTGGCCGACGCGGGCAGCCTGGGCGTGGTGATCGGCGGCTCCGGCAACGGCGAGCAGATCGCCGCCAACAAGGTCGCCGGGGTCCGCGCCGCGCTGGCCTGGAACATCGAGACCGCCCAGCTGGCCCGGGAGCACAACGACGCCAACATCGTCGCCGTCGGCGCCCGCCAGCACACGCTGGACGACGCCACCGCCATCGTCGAGGCGTTCCTGGCCACCCCGTTCTCCGGCAACGAGCGGCACTTCCGGCGGATCGCCCAGATGGCCGAGTACGAGCGCACCCGGACCCTGCCGGCCCTGCCGTCCTAGCCCGAATCCGGCGTCGCGGTCGCCGGTGCGGCGACCGCCGGCTCAGCGGCGGGGGAGGTCCTCCCGGGGCACCCAGTTGCGGCGGACGATCACCACGCGCGCCTCGGCCTCGGCCAGGTCGGCCTCGCCGGGCCGCGCGGCGTCCCGGGCCCGCATGGCGGCGGTGACGCTCACCTGGGACGAGCCGGAGCCGACCAGGCCGCGCAGTCCCCGCTCACCCTCGCGCTCCTCGGGCGGGCCGCCGCGCCGCCCGCGCGGCGGGTCACCGCCGTCGTGCACCCCGGCGGTGGTCGCGCTCGGGCCCTCGCCGGGCGTCGGCGGGTCGCCGCCCGGCTGGTGTCTGAGCCGGCGCCGCCGTCGTTCCGCGTCCCCCATCAGCCGACCGTACCGCCCCCGGCGTCAGAACACCTCCATGCCGGCCGGGGCGCGGTGCCAGCCGAAGGCCGGTCCGGCGGCGGCCAGGGCGCCGGGACGCAGCTCGCCGACCCGGCCGGCGGCGGCCAGCGCGCCCAGCCCGGCCCCGCCGAGGTAGAGCTCCCCGAGGCAGCGCACGTCGCAGGCGAGCTCCGCCGGCCGGTCGGTCGGCGCGCACTCCGCGCCCTCCGGCCCGCCGGTCAGCCGCCACCGGCCGGTGTTCTCCGGCAGCAGCGCGTCGGTGACCTCGACCACCACGTCCACCGGCGCGGCGTACCGGCGGGCGGCGAGCGCGGCCGGTACGTCGACCACCCGCAGCCAGAGCGCGTCGACGAGGTGGGCGCCGAGCCGGCGCGGCTCGTCGACCAGCCGCAGCAGCGGCTCGTCCACGGCCGCCCGGAAGGTGAGCCGCCGGGTCAGGTCGATGGAGAGCAGCATCCGCCACAGCGCCGCGTACGCCTCGGGCGTGACGGCCACCACCTCGTCGACCGTGGTGTGCCCGCGCGGGCCGGTGCGCTCCCACTCGCCCCGGGTACGGAACAGCCCGTACCCGTCGACCCCGTCGGGGCCTTCGTGCAGCACCACCCGCCGCTCGGTGGCGCCCCCGCGCTGCCCGGCCGGGTCGCCGAGCACGTAACGCCACCAGGCGTCGTTCCGGCTCGACCAGCCGGGCCGGTCGGGGCGTACCCGGTCGTACACCCGGGCCAGCTCGGCCTGGCGCGCGGCCGGGCGGTCCAGGCGCAGCCGGCCCGCCGCGGACGCCGGCGCCGGCAGGCGCAGCTCGGTGGTGTCGCACTCCACGGCGAGCCGCTGCGCGGCCAGCCCGTAGCCGAACCGGGGGTAGATCCGGCCCTCGCTGGCCCAGAGCACCGCGACCGGCTCCCGACCGGCGTCCCGCAGCTGCCGCAGCTGGTGGCGCATCAGCCGGGTGAGCAGGCCCTGGCGGCGGTGGGTCGGGACCACCCCGACCATGGTGACGTGGGCGGCCGGCACGGTGCCGCCGGGCACGGTGAGTTCGCGGGTGAAGGCGGCGGCGCTGGCCACCAGGTCGGCGCCGTCGCGGATCAGCAGCGCCCGCTCCGGCTCGAAGATGCCGCGTTCGATCTCGTGCGTCTCGGCATCGAAGCCACCGTGGAACAGGTCGCCGAGCATCCGGGCGAGCTCGTCGAAGTCCTCGGCGCGGGCGGGTTGCGGGGAGTTCGTCACCGGTCGTGTCTAGCTGACCGGTGCGGAGTCGGCGACCGATTTGCCGGCTGGCTACCCTCGGAACCGGGACGGCGACCGGTGGGCCGCCGCCGGTCCAGGGGGAGGGGACGAGATGGCAGACCAGACGCAGCCGTGGGCGGAGCGGACGGTCGAGGTACCGCCGCAACCGGGCGTCGGGGTGCCGCCGCAGCGCGGTGCCGGGGTGCCTCCGCAGCGCGACGCGTTCCGGCCGGGGGTGGCGTCCGTCGGTCGGTCCGGTACGCCGCGTACCGAGCCCTTCCCGGTGGTCCACCAGGAGCCGACCGGCACCGGCTGGCCGGGTGGGTCGACGCCGCGGCGGCCGATGAGCTGGCACCTGGCGCAGTTGCGGCGCGGCGGCGAGTGGAGTGCCGCCGGCCTGCTCTTCGCCTTCGTCTGCTGGGGCATCTGGGCGATCTCGGGCGGCGGCAACCTGACCGGGCCGCTGATGATCTTCGTGCTGAGCGTGCTGGTGGCGCTCGGGCTCTTCGCGCTCACCCGGCTGCTCGGCCGGGTGGTGCTGGAGCGCCAGCTGGGCCGGGTCCGCCGCAGCGCCCGGGGGGCGCACCTGGTGACGGCCGTCTTCCTCACCGGCCTCGGCATCGCCTACCTGCAGCAGACCGATTGGGTCGTGTCGGCCTGGAACTGGATCACCAACAACTGACCCGGCCCGGTACGCCCGGGCGGCCGGCACGCCGCCGTCCGCCCGGGCGTCCGGTCGCGGGCCCCGCGACCAGAGGTCGTTTCTCCACCAGGATGGCGCTGCTTACCCGGCCGGCCGCGGATCATCCGTGATCGGGCGGTCCGACCTCGCAGCTGATCGATGGCTCAGTGGCTGCCGCCGGGCCCCTCGGCGTCCGCCCGGGGCGAGGCGACCCGCGCCGCCGGGTCCTCGACGCCGGGCTCGCCGCCGCCCGGGGCCACCATGCCGTCGTAGTTGTAGAGGATGCGGCCATCGTCGTGCCGCTTCGTGGTCCGCACGTACCGGTGGATCATCCCGTCGATCTTCAGCTCCAGCAGGGCGCTGTCGCCCGCGTCGTGGGTGCTGCCGTCCCGGGGCCCGCCGACCAGGTGCGCCGTCGTGTTCGTGTCCATGCCGATGCCCTACCCGGGGCGTCCCGGTGCAAAACGGGCGTCGTTCCGGCGCTACTGCTCGGCGAACCGGTAGAGCACGAAGTCCTTGGCCGCCCCGCAGACCACCACGCTGGTGTTCCACGAGCAGGTGTCGCTCCGGACGTCCTTGAGCTGCCCCAGCTCGACCACCTTGCCCGAACTCGCCGGCACCCCGGCGACGCTGCGGTCGTCCTCCACCGAGCTGAGCCGGTCGGCGAAGACCAGCAGGTTGCCCGCGTCGATCCGGACCGGGACGCCGTCCCGGTCCTTCAGCACCGCCCGGCCGTCCGGGCCGAACAGCGTGCCGGCCGGCTCAGGCGAGGTGCGCCGGGTCAGCAGGTGCTCGCCGAGCGGCACCAGCACGGTGGCCTCCGGCGCCGGCCAGCGCTCCGCCCGCTCCTCGGTGACCGCCACCACCTCGGTGGTCTTCGCGTCGCCGCCGGCCACCTCCAGCAGGCAGACCCGCTTCTCCCCGCAGGGCACCAGCGCCTCCGGCCGCCGGCCCTCCCCGGCGGTGTAGAGCAGTTCCGGCTTCGCGCCGCTGGTCAGGTCGTACGCCAGCAACTGGTAGCGCGACTCGTCGGCGGCCACGTAGAGCCGGTCGCCGTGCGCCACCACCAGGTCGTCGTTGTCGGCCGCTCCGGCACGGGTGCGGACCACCGTCCCGGTGGAGGTGTCGATCAGCCGCACCGAGCGGTCCGCGCCGACCTGCACGATCCGGCGTGCCTCGCCCCGCCACGGGTCGCGGGGAGCGCCGTTCGGGAAGGCCGGTCCGCCCAGTGCCTCGTCGGTGGTGACCGGGTGGACGCTGGTGCGGGTGCCGCCGTACTCGTCGCGCGGGTTGGGCTCCGTCCAGGCCTCCGCGCCGTCGTCCAGGCGCAGCCCGACCAGCCGGTCGAGGGTCCGGTCGACCAGCACCGCGACGTCCTCGGCGAAGAGCACGTCGTCGTCGCCCCGGATCGGCTCGTCCCACCGTTTGTCGCCGGACGCGCCGTCGAGGACCACCAGGTCCCGCGGGGTGTCGGTGGAGTTGGCGTCGGCGAAGACCGCAACCGCGTCCGGGAGGGCGACGATCCGCTCCCACCGCTGCGCGGACCCCCCGACCTGCCGGCGCCACCGCTCCGCGCCGGTGCGGGTGTCGACCGCGACCACCTCCAGCCGGCCGTCCGGCAGCGGGTGGGCGAGGTAGGCACGGTCGCCGAGGACCGCGGTGAACATGTCCGTCGGGCGTTCCGCCCCGGCGGCCACCCGCTCTACCTCGGCGACCGGGTTCTGCCACTCCAGGGCCGGATAGCGGTCCCGGGTCCAGTACAGCACCGCCGCGACGGTCACGCCGGCGAGCGCCAGCACGGCGCCGAGCGTGATCCACACCGCCCGGCGGCGGGAGATTCCCGGGCCGCCGGGCGGAGGCGACACCGGCGCGCCGGAGACGGGTACGCCCGGCCAGCCCGGCGGCGGCCCGCCTGGCCCCGCCGGAGGTACCCCGGACGGCCCGGCGACCGGCGGCCGCGGCTCGGCGAGCGTGGCGGGCGGCGGGGGCGGGCCGACCAGCGTGGCCGCGGGCGGCGCGCCGGTCCCGGCGGGGGCCGCCGGGACGGTCGGTTCAGTTGCGGCCAGGCCCGGCGTCGACGGGACGGTCTGCTGGGCCGGCGCCGGGGCGGCCGTCGGCGGTGCGGCGGGGCTGGTCGGTTGCGCGACGGGTACGGCCTGCGGCGGCGGTCCGGCCGGAACCGTCGGCGGCGCGGCCGGGCTGGTCGGGTGCGCTGCCGCCGGGGTGGTCTGCGCCGGAGTCCCGGCGGGCCCGTCGCCCGGGATCGCTACCGGCGCCGCGGCCGGAACGGGTGGCGGGGCCGGGGCAGGTGGCGGCGGGGCGGCCGCGGGGGCGCCGAAACCGGCCGCGACCCGGGCGGGCCGTGGCACCGGCAGGTCGGTCAGCGCGCCCTCGGCCACCGGCAGCTCCGGCTGCTCCAGCACCGTCGGCGCCACCCCGAGCTCGGCGTGCAGCAGCCGGGCCACCAACGGGGTCCGGGTGGCGCCGCCGACCAGGAAGAGGCCGGCGAGCTGCCGGGGGTGCAGGCCGGCCGTGTCGAGCACCTCCCGGGTCACCGCCACGGCCCGGCGCATCAGCGGGGTGGCCACCCGCTCCAGGTCGTCCCGGGTGAGCGGGACCGCCGCTTCCACCCCCGGTACGGCGACCGGCGCGACGCTGGCCCGGGACAGCATCTCCTTGGCCCCCCGGACGTTCTCCCAGAGCTGGTGACGCTCCCGCCACTGGGTCGTCGACTCCGGTCGGGTGAGCGTCGCCCAGCGGGCCGGGTGCGCCCCCGCGACCACCTCGCCGAGCCGGGCGAACAGGGCCCCGTCCACGTCCAGCCCACCGAGGTCGGCGGCGCCCCCCGCGGCCACCACGACGAACCCCGAATCGCCCCACGGGTCGGCGCCCTCGTTGCGGACCACGGCGACGTCCAGGGTGCCGGCGCCGAGGTCGAAGACCGCGATGGTGCCGCCGACCGGCACCGGCCGGCGGAGCACCTGGGTGTAGTAGCGGGCGGCGGCCACCGGCTCCCGCAGCAGCCGGGTCCCCGGCGGGGTGGGGCCGGACATGGTGTGCTCGGCCGCGGACGGCCAGCCGGCCAGGGCGAGCGCGTCGCTGAGCACCTGGCGGCGTGGCGCGTCCCAGGTGGCCGGGCAGGTGAGCACCGCCGGGGGGAGGAAGCCGACCGCCTCGACCGCCGCCCGGGCCACCGCGTGCAGCGTCGCGGCGAGCAGTTCCGCCGGCGGATACCGGCGGTCGCCCAGGGCCACCGCCGGTTCGTCGATGCGGCGCTTCGGGTGCGGCTCGTACCGGCCGGGCTCGGTGCGGGCCAGCCGCTGGGCGTCGCGGCCGGCGTGCAGCACCCCGTCCGCGTCGGCGTACACACCGGAGGGAATGATCGGCTGGCCGTCCAGCAACAGTGGACGGGTCTGCCCGTCGGGGCGGCGGAGCACGGCCACCGTGTTCGACGTGCCGAGGTCGACGCCGAGGGCGTATCCCTCGTGCTGGCCTGCCATCTGCCGATACCTCCGCGGGACGAGGGGATGCCCGGTCCCGCATGGTACGCAGCCCGCGCCGCACCGGGGTCGGCCGGTCGGGCCGACGCGCCGGGACCCTCGGTGGGCGCCGTATGACCGAGTCGGGATGGAATCCATACATTGCCATTTATCAATGAAAGTGCGTAGGCTCCCGCCATCACAGCTACGGCGCGGTCACGAGGCGCGCCGTCGAGGCTTGGAGGGGACAATGGTGCGTTGGCGCACACTCGTCGGCCGGACGGCGGCCGTGTTGGCGGTGGTCACCGCCGGAACGTTCGTGGCGGCCGTGCCGGCCAACGCGGCGCCGGACGACGGGATGACCCCGTACGTCGTCGGCGGGACCCGGGCCGCCCAGGGCGAGTTTCCGTTCATGGTCCGGCTCTCGATGGGCTGCGGCGGCGCGCTCTACAGCCCGCGGCTGGTGCTCACCGCGGCGCACTGCGTCGGCCGCACCGGCACCAACACCAGCATCACCGCCACCCTCGGCGTGGTCGACCTCCAGTCGTCGAGCCGGATCCAGGTCCGGTCCAACTACGTCTACCGGGCGCCCGGCTACAACGGCGCCGGCAAGGACTGGGCGCTGATCCGGCTCGCCACCCCGGTCACCTCGCTCAGCACCCTCAAGATCGCCAACACCACGGCGTACGACAACGGCACCTTCACCGTGGCGGGCTGGGGTGCGGCCCGGGAGGGCGGCCCGCAGCAGCGCTACCTGCTCAAGGCGACCGTCCCCTTCGTCGACGACACCACCTGCAACAACTACTACGGCGGCGACATCATCCCCGGCGAGGAGATCTGCGCCGGCTACGCCAGCGGCGGCGTCGACACCTGCCAGGGTGACTCCGGCGGCCCGATGTTCCGCCGGGACGCCTCCAACGCCTGGATCCAGGTCGGCATCGTCAGTTGGGGCTACGGCTGCGCCCGACCCAACTACCCCGGCGTGTACACCCAGGTGAGCACCTTCGCCTCGGCGATCGCGTCGGCCGCCGCCAGTCTCGGCGGCTGAGTCGTACCGCGTCGGTGGCCCGGCCGTGTCCGGCGGCCGGGCCACCGGCCTGCCAGCCACAGTGCCTGGAACACCTGCACGGTGCGCGGCTCCTAGGACGCTGCTCGTCCGCGTCGAGGCCGGCCGCCGTCGTGAACCGCCCAGTCCAGCGTGGGGGCGCAGCGCTGCTTCCCGCCGGTCGGCCGGAGGCCCGGTACCGACTGATCGCATCCGCGCACGTCCCGATCCGGGCCGCTATCGTCGCCGGATGCCCGAGCTGATCAAGCCCACCGTCCGCCTGCACGCCGCCTGGCTCGAGGCGCGTGCCGAGTGGGGCCCCGGCGTCCACGAGGACGGGTTCGGACTGCGTCCGTCCGATGAGGTGGACTCGCCGGACGGCTTCGCGGCCTGGGTGGCCCGGCTTTCCGACACGTCGGGTCCGGCGAACCCACCCGATGCCGGCGGGCGGCGGTGCACGTACCGGTGGATCGTCGAGGGCGATCGGGTGCTCGGCGGGATCGCGCTGCGACACGGGCTCGACGACTTCGTGCGGCGGGTGGGCCACGTCGGCTACGGCATTCGGCCGTCCGCGCGCCGACGCGGTCTGGCGACCTGGGCGCTGGGCCGGATGCTCGACGTGGCGCGGAGGGACGGCCTGGACCGGGTGCTGATCGTCTGCGCGGAGGAGAACATCGCCTCGGCGAGGACCATCGAACACCACGGAGGTGTCCTCGAGGGCATCCGGGACACCGAACTCGGGCCCGCTCGGCGCTACTGGATCAAGCTCTAGCGACGAGGCATCCTCCGGCGCCGGAGGCGACGGGGCGGGCGACGGGCTCGCGCACTGTCAGTGCGGAAGGACGAGGATCACTGCCCCGACCCACGGATGGCCCATGATGGTTCAGGTTCAGTCGTCGTGACCGGGAGCGGAGCGAATGTGTCCCCGCTGCGGGGTCGCAGCGCACAAGCCCTAGCATCGTCGGGATGGCAACGCGGCTTGTTCAAATCAACATGAAGGCTCGGGACGACTCCGCGCTGGGCGGTTTCTGGGCGGAGGCGCTCGGCTGGGGAGTCTCCAGCGAGGGACCGGGCGTGACCAACCTCGAACCCGAGGGCTTCGTCTACCCCGACCCGGTCGCCGTCTGCCTTGACCTCATCGTCTCCCCGGAACCCAAGACGGTGAAGAACCGCGTGCACGTCGACCTCGCCACCACCTCGGCGGCCCATCAGGCGGAGGTGGTCACGCGCCTGAAGGATCTCGGCGCAACACCCGCCGAAGTAGGCCAGGGTGACGTCCCATGGACGGTCATGGCGGACCCAGAGGGCAACGAGTTCTGCGTGCTGGACCCCCGACCGCTCTACCGGGACACCGGGCCGATCGCCGCGGTAGTGGTCGACTGCGCGGATCCGCGAGCCATGGCCCGCTTCTGGGGCAAGGCCATGGACTGGACCCTGCACGAAGTGACCGACCACAACGCGGTACTGCGCTCCGCCAAGGGCGTCGGCCCATATCTGCAGTTCCTCCGCACACCCGACGTGAAGACCGTGTGGAACCGCGTCCATCTCGACGTCCGCCCATACCCAGGTGACGACCTAGAAGCCGAGGCGGCCAGACTGCGGACTCTCGGCGCCACCGCCATCGACCTGGGCCAGAGCGATGTCCCGTGGACGGTCCTCGCCGACCCGGAAGGCAACGAGTTCTGCCTCCTCGCCCCAGGCTGACCCAAACCCTCGTCAGCCGCTCGCTACGGCCACGAGCCCGGACTTTGCGACGCCTGCTCGGTTCTCGGCGCTCGTCGTGGGCGCGGTGCTCTCGGATCTGCGGTGGGCGAGCTGGTCGCCCTCCGCCGCCGGGACATCGACCTCGACGCCGGCACGGTACGGGTCACACGCAAGCTCGCCGCGCTCCGGAGCCACCTGGAATTCGGGCCGCCCAAGTCGGCGGCCGGGGTCCGGGTCGTCACCCTGTCGGCGGCCGCCCTGGAGGCCCTGCGGGCGCATCTGGCCGAGTTCACCGCCGCCGACGCTGACGCCCCGGTCTTCACCGGCGACAAGGGCGCGCTGCTGCGAACCGGCAACTTCGGCGGGTCGGTCAAGTGGACTCGGACTGTCGCAGCACTGGGGATGCCCGGCTTTCCCTTCCATGACCTGCGGCACACCGGCAACACCCTCGCCGCCGCATCAGGGGCGAGCACCCGGGAGCTGATGCAGCGGATGGGTCACGCGAGCATGCGGGCCGCGTTGATCTACCAGCACGCCACCACTCAGCGCGACAAGAGCATCGCCGACGCGCTCAGCGCCGGCATCGCCGAGGAACGGGATCGGGCACGTAGCGGGCACGGCCGCTAGCCCAGGCGGCGGACATGAATAAGGCCCAGGTCGGACGCCTCGCCTGACCTGGGCCTTTTCGTCTGAGCGGGCGACGGGAATCGAACCCGCACCGTCAGTTTGGAAGACTGAAGCTCTGCCATTGAGCTACGCCCGCGTACGCCCCGACACGCGGGGCGCGCCGACAGCCTACCCAATGCCCCCGCCGGACGCGCAGCCGTGTACCGGCGCGTCGATCGTCAAGATCCACGCAACTTCGGGGAAGTAGTTGCCTCCCGACGGCGGGAGGCCACTACTTCCCCGAAGTTGTCGCCTCGGGGGCGGCCGGTGCGCCTCGGGGCCGTGCCGGCCGGTCCGAGCCGGGGAGGAAGATGTCCGGTTGGTGCGCGTTCGGCGGGTTGGGGGAGGACCCGACACGTCCCGTGGGACGCGACGGCATAGACTGCTCGTCGCCACGGGGTGTGGCGCAGCTTGGTAGCGCACTCGCTTTGGGAGCGAGGGGCCGTGGGTTCAAATCCCGCCACCCCGACTGTCGTCCGCGGCCGGTGCCACCGGGCCCGCCGTCCGTGCGGTGCCCGGGCGCTGCCGGCGCCCCCGGCCGGCTCGCCTACACTCGATGGGCTAATTGCGCCCAGACTCAAACCGAGATCCGTCAAGGAGTACGCCTGTGAAGAGCACCGTCGAGACTCTGAGCCCGACGCGCGTGCGGCTCGCCATCGAGGTGCCGTTCGTCGAGCTCGAGCCGAGCCTCAAGAAGGCGTACCGGGAGATCGGTTCGCAGGTGCAGGTTCCCGGCTTCCGCCGGGGCAAGGTGCCGGCCGCCGTGATCGACCAGCGGGTGGGCCGGGGCACCGTCCTCAACGAGGCGGTGCAGGAGGCCATCCCGCAGAACATCCTCGCCGCGGTCCGCGAGCACGACCTGAAGACCCTCGGTCGCCCCGAGGTCGAGATCACCGAGTTCAACGACGGTGACTCGCTCAACTTCACCGCCGAGGTCGACGTCCGGCCGGAGATCACCCTGCCCGACCTGTCCACCATCGAGGTGACCGTCGACGAGCTGCAGATCGACGACAGCGAGATCGAGGAGCAGGTCAAGAACCTGCGCGAGCGGTTCGCCACCCTGAAGACCGTCGAGCGGGCCGCCCAGGAGGGCGACTACGTCCAGATCGACCTGAACGCGACCGTCGACGGCGAGGACGTGCCGGGCGGTTCGGCGAGCAACATCTCCCACGAGGTGGGCAGCAAGCAGCTGCTGCCGGGCCTGGACGAGGCCGTCGTCGGCCTGGCCGCCGGCGAGAGCACCACCTTCACCACCCAGCTCGTCGGCGGCGACTTCGCCGGCCGCGATGCCGAGGTGGCGGTGACCGTGCGCACCGTCAAGGAGAAGGAGCTGCCGGAGCTCAACGACGAGTTCGCCCAGATGGCGAGCGAGTTCGACACCATGCAGGAGCTCCGTGACGACCTGCGGGAGCGGGTCACCCGGGGCAAGCGGGTCGAGCAGATCTACGCCGCCCGGGACAAGGCCCTCGAGCAGCTGGTCGCCGCCGCCGAGGTGCCGGCACCGGAGGGGGTCGTCCGCGAGGAGGTCGACAGCCGTAAGCAGGCGATGGTCGACCAGCTCGAGCGGATCGGCGCCTCGCTGGAGGAGTACCTCGCCGCCGAGGAGAAGACCGAGGAGCAGATCGACGCCGAGCTGGCCGAGGCGGCGACCCAGGGCGTCAAGGTCCAGCTGCTGCTGGACACCCTCGCCGACGCCGAGGACGTCCAGGTCTCCGACGACGAGTTTGGCCACGAGATCGTGCACCGGGCCCAGCGCGCCGGGATGGCTCCGCAGCAGTACTACGACCAGCTGGTCCAGTCCGGCGCGGCCGGTGCCGTCTTCGGTGACGTCCGGCGCGGCAAGGCGCTGGCCTCGGTCATGGAGCGGATCAAGATCACGGACACCGCCGGCAACGAGGTGACGCTCGACGCGCTGCGCGCCGCGGGCGAGGCCGAGCACGACCACGAGCACTGATCGTCCGGGTGTCGGCCGCCGTCCGCCGCTCGCGGTGGACGGCGGCCGAAATCCTTTCCGGGGTACGCCTTTGCGGCTCAGCTGCGCTGAGAGCGAACAGTGCCCCGACCGGGACTCTGCGGCCCGGCCTAGCGGTTAGTGTCGGGTAGGACGGTACGGAGAGCGAAGGGCTGCCATGACCGACATGCACATCCCAGCGAAGCCGCTCCGGGCGATCGAGGCCCGCGGTGGCGACAACATTGGCAACCTCGACGACTCGGTCTACAACCGGTTGCTCAAGGAGCGGATCATCTTCCTGGGCAGCGAGGTGACCGACCAGGTCGCCAACCGCATCTGCGCGCAGCTGCTGCTGCTCGCCGCGGAGGACCCGGACCGCGACATCAACCTCTGGATCAACTCGCCGGGTGGCTCCGTCTACTCCGGCATGGCGATCTACGACACCATGCAGTTCATCGACAACGACGTGTCGACCGTCGCGATGGGCATGGCGGCCTCCATGGGCCAGCTGCTGCTCTGCGCCGGCACCAAGGGCAAGCGTTACGCCCTGCCGCACGCGCGGATCATGATGCACCAGCCCTCCGGCGGTCTGGGCGGCACCGCGTCCGACATCGCCATCCAGGCGGAGCAGATGCTCTACACCAAGCGGATGTTCCAGGAGCGGGTCGCCTTCCACACCGGCCAGAGCCAGGCGCAGATCGAGGCGGATTCGGACCGGGACCGCTGGTTCACCGCCCAGGAGGCCATGGACTACGGCTTCATCGACAAGGTGATCATCGGGGCCGCCCAGGTTCCGGATGGCGCCGGGACCCTGAGCTGAGGAGCTGACGATGACCGATCTGAGCCTGCCGCCCCAGTTCGCGGCCGTGCACAACCGCTACGTCCTGCCGTCGTTCGTCGAGCGCACGTCGTACGGGGTCAAGGAGTCGAACCCGTACAACAAGCTCTTCGAGGACCGGATCATCTTCCTCGGCGTCCAGGTCGACGACGCGTCGGCCAACGACGTGATGGCGCAGCTGCTGACGCTCGAGGGCACCGACCCGGACCGCGACATCATCATGTACATCAACTCGCCGGGTGGTTCGTTCACCGCCATGACGGCGATCTACGACACCATGCAGTACGTCCGGCCGGACATCCAGACGGTCTGCCTGGGCCAGGCCGCCAGCGCGGCGGCGGTGCTGCTCTCCGCGGGCACCCCGGGCAAGCGGATGGCGCTGCCCAACTCCCGGATCATCATCCACCAGCCGGCCACCGAGGGCGGCTACGGGCAGGGCTCGGACATCGAGATCCAGGCCCGGGAGATCCTGCGGATGCGGACCCAGCTCGAGGAGATGCTCTCCCGGCACTGCAACCAGCCGATCGAGAAGGTCCGCAAGGACATCGACCGCGACAAGATCATGACGGCCGAGGAGTCCAAGGAGTACGGGCTGGTGGACACCATCCTCACCAGCCGCAAGAAGGGCCTGCTGGCGGCCAACGCCGCCAGCTGATCAGTACCGGGTCGGAGGTCGGCCGGGAGATCGCTCCCGGCCGACCTCTGACACACCCGTTTTGGGGGTCGGAGAATGCTCCGCCAGCGGGTAACGTCGGGTCTGAACCGCTTCGCTGGTCGACCGGCGGGGTGAACGAGGCGGACGGGTTAGACGTTCGCAGGTCATGGCCGGGTCCCCGGCCGATGAGTGCAGGGAGAACGTAGGTGGCACGGATCGGTGACGGCGGCGACCTACTGAAATGCTCCTTCTGCGGCAAGTCGCAGAAGCAGGTCAAGAAGCTCATCGCGGGCCCCGGGGTCTACATCTGCGACGAGTGCATCGACCTCTGTAACGAGATCATCGAAGAGGAGCTGGCCGAGTCCGGCGAGGTGAAGTGGGAAGAGCTTCCCAAGCCGATGGAGATCTGCCAGTTCCTCGACAACTACGTCGTGGGGCAGGACCAGGCCAAGAAGGCGCTCGCCGTCGCGGTCTACAACCACTACAAGCGGATCCAGGCCGAGGCGGCCGGCGCGCCGGGCTCCGGCAGCGACGCCGTCGAGCTGGCCAAGTCCAACATCCTGCTGCTGGGCCCGACCGGCTGCGGCAAGACCCACCTGGCGCAGACCCTGGCGCGGATGCTGAACGTCCCGTTCGCCATCGCCGACGCCACCGCGCTCACCGAGGCCGGTTACGTCGGCGAGGACGTGGAGAACATCCTCCTCAAGCTGATCCAGGCCGCGGACTACGACATCAAGCGCGCCGAGACGGGCATCATCTACATCGACGAGGTCGACAAGATCGCCCGCAAGTCGGAGAACCCGTCGATCACCCGGGACGTCTCCGGCGAGGGCGTCCAGCAGGCGTTGCTGAAGATGCTGGAAGGCACGGTGGCCAACGTGCCGCCGCAGGGCGGGCGCAAGCACCCGCACCAGGAGTTCATCCAGATCGACACCACCAACGTGCTCTTCATCTGCGGTGGTGCCTTCGCCGGGCTCGACCAGATCATCGAGGCCCGCACCGGCCACGGCGGCACCGGCTTCGGCGCCCGGCTCCGGTCGGTCTCCGAGCGGTCGACCGACGACATCTTCAGCCAGGTCATGCCGGAGGACATGCTGAAGTTCGGGTTGATCCCGGAGTTCATCGGCCGCCTTCCGGTGATCACCAACGTGCGCAGCCTCGACCGCACCGCCCTGGTACGCATCCTCACCGAGCCGCGCAACGCGCTGGTCCGGCAGTACCAGCGCCTCTTCGAGCTGGACGGCGTCGAGCTGGAGTTCGAGCAGCCCGCGCTCGAGGCGATCGCCGACCAGGCGATGCTCCGCGGCACCGGTGCCCGCGGCCTCCGCGCGATCATGGAAGAGGTCCTGCTCTCGGTGATGTACGAGGTGCCGAGCAACCCGGACGCCGCCCGGGTGCTGATCACCCGCGAGGTCGTCCTGGAGAACGTCAACCCGACGATCGTTCCGCGCGAGTTCACCGGCCGGCGCGCCCGGCGGGACCGCGAGGAGAAGTCCGCCTGATCCGCGGGGCAGGGCGCGCGACGGTCGCCGCGCCCTAGCCGCCGAGGCGTCGGCGAGCCGACCAGGCGCGTCAGCTGACGCTGTCGCGGTGGCGCTCCCGGCCGTACGCTGAAGGCCATGCGTGTCGCCGTCTGCCAGCTCAACGCCCGCGACGACCGGAAGGCCAACCTCGCCGCCGCGGCGGCCCTGGTGGAGCGCGCGGCGGCCGCCGGCGCGGACCTGGCGGTCCTGCCCGAGTATGTCGACTACCTGGGCCCGGCCGCCGGGCTGCCCGAGCCGGAACCGGTCGACGGCGAGGTGGGCACCTTCTTCACCGACGTCGCCCGGCGGCTCGGCATCTGGCTGATCGCCGGCTCCTTCCACGAGGCCGGCCCGGATCCGGCGCACACCTGGAACACCTCGCTGGTGTTCGACCGCGCCGGCGCGCTCGCCGCCAGCTATCGCAAGATCCACCTGTACGACGTGGAGATCCCCGGCCGGGTCTCGTACCTCGAGTCGGCCACCGTGGCGCCGGGCGACCAGCCGGTGGTGGTCGACGTCGAGGGGCTACGGGTGGGGTTGTCGATCTGCTACGACCTGCGCTTCCCGGAGCTCTACCGGCAACTCGCCACCGAGGGCGGGGCCCAGCTGCTGGTCGTGCCGGCGGCGTTCATGCTGCACACCGGGCGGGACCACTGGGAGGTGCTGCTGCGGGCGCGGGCCATCGAGAACCAGTGTTTCGTCGTCGCGGCCGGCCAGACCGGCGACCACGAGCCGGGCCGCACCTGCTTCGGGCGCAGCATGGTGATCGACCCCTGGGGGACCGTGCTCAGCCAGGTGCCGGACGGTCCCGGTTTCGCCGTCGCGGATCTCGACCTGGAGCGGCAGCGGACCATCCGTGCCGAGCTGCCGAGCCTGGCAAATCGCCGGCTCTGACCCGCCTCACCCCTGCAGCAGTACGCCCACCAGCGCGAACCCGGCGATCGCCGCCGCGGTGACGAGCAGGGCGGTGCTCATCCGGGAGGGCCCGCGCCGCACCAGCCGGGCCACCGAGGCCAGGACGACGAAGACCACGAAGGCGCCGATGACCAGCTGCCAGAACGGCAGCAGCAGCCCGAGCAGCGCCTCCTCGGCGAGCACCGTCGCCGGAAGCCGGGACACGTCATCCATGCCGAACACTCTGGCACGCCGCGGCCGCTTTGGGGACCGGTGCACCGACCAGCACCCGAGCCGTCCCGGCGTCCCTGCTCCGGGGGAGCCGGGCGTTGAGGTGGTCGGACAGGAACCGGCAGCGGCGGCGCCGCGGGAACATGCGGTGGTGCCCGGCCGCTGGTCGCGTGCCACACCGCCGGCACCCCGCGGAATGCTCCGGGGAAGCCCGGCGTTGAGCCTCGGACAGCAACCAGCAGCGGTGGCGCCGCGGAACATGCGGCGGTGCCCGGCCGTTGGAGGTTGAGTCCGGGGTGCGACACCCCGACCGCCGGCGTCCACGCGGAATGCAGACGTGGCCCCTGGCGTTGGAACCTGTAGCGGGCTTCCGGCACGGCGCGCCCACTCAGTGGCGAACGTTGATTTGCCTTCCGGGGGCCCGCCGCGTAACTTTCTCTCTGCACGCGGGAGGCCGGACAAACCGGCCGAGAGCGGGCGCCAGGCTCGTGGCGGAGACGCCGAGCGAGGCTGGGACCGGGCGGTGCGGCTACTCCGGAAAGACGGGGTTGCGATCGCGAGGCCGACCGGGTAGAGTTTCGAAGCCGGCAGGAGCCGGGCGGATGGCCGCGAAGCGGCGATCGGCCGGTCTGCGGCTTCCCACGACAGAAACGACCGCCGGATACGGCGTGCGTCGGCGTGGGGCCGGAACGAGCCAAGTTGATCACCTCGGACCGAGGTTGACGGCGCGGAGCGGACCGGGTAAGTTCGAGAGGTTGCCCCGGACGGATCCCAGATGATGGGATGTCGGATGGTGTGTGGTTGTTCTTTGAGAACTCAACAGGGTGCTTGATAAGCCAGTGCCAATTTGATTTATACCCCGGA
>NZ_JBRIQN010000018.1:0-135286 GCF_052981855.1 Micromonospora sp. LZ34 | reverse complement strand
GCCACCACGGCGCCACCTCACCCTTCGCCGCGTTCCACGCCCGGCGAAACGCCGGCAACGACCAACCAATCGCGGGGGTCAGGCGCTCATCGCAGACGCCGTAGCTGCGTTCGGCAGCCCGCTGATCCATCACCACCCTAACCCGGGCCAGTCCCCAGTTGTACGCCTTACGGGCAGCACCAGCATGCCCAAGCACCGCCCGCTCCTGCACCGGGGACAGGTCCAACGCGAACCGGTACGCCTGCACCACGCACAACCGGTCCCGCTGTTCCACGGCAGGCACGATAACGACCCGGTACGACATTCACCCGCAATCACCACGACCACACCCCAACCGCCCCCGACCACCCGACCCACACCCCACCACCCACGCCGCAAGCCACTGCCTCAAGGCCACCAACACATACCAACGCCTACTCAACCGGCAGCAGTTGACAATCCCTGAGGCTGCCGGAACACCGGCGCCGGCCAGCCGGGGATCGGCGCGGAGCAGGTCGCGGGACACCCGGTGCGGCTCGGGCAGCACGGTCAGGTCGAGCGGCAGCGTCCAGGTGTCGTCCCCGGGCACCGGAGCCGCGGCGACCCGGCCGACGCCCCACACGCCGTAGCGGAGCCGGCCCCGGCTGCCGCTCGCCCAGAAGACCACCGGCTGGCCGGGACGGACCAGCCGGAGCCGGTATCTCGGGCGGACGCACCAGGCGCTGACGTGCGGGTCGCGGGCGAACCGGCCCGCCAGGTCGACCCGGTCGGCGTTCCCCTTGACCAGCCAGGCGCCCAGCCCGTCGAGGGTCACCCGGCACTCGGTCACCGGTCCATCCTGCCGTGCCCGACGCCCGACCGCATTGCCTCGGCGGCGCTCGCCCCTGGTGCGCCGCGGCCGGACCGGTCAGATGATGAAGTGGGTCCAGTAGGCCAGCCAGGTCAGGAAGAGAACGCCCTGGAGCAGGGCGAGCGCGGCGGTCAGCCAGACGTCGACGCCGGCGTGCCGGGCCCAGCGGGCCAGGGCGAGGCCGACCGGGAACGCGGCGAGCAGGTAGCGCAGCAGGCTCTTGTACACCGGTGGACCCATCGACAGCGGCACCAGCACCATGATCAGCCCGTAGACGAGGTACGGCAGGCCGATCCGCCGGGCGGCCGCGAGCAGGACGACCAGCACCGCCACCGCGATCCACACCCGCAGCGCATCCCGCGTCGGCGCCTCGGTCAGGCCGTGCCAGAGCACGCCCAGCGGGTTCTGCACCCTGATCCCCCAGCCCTTCTCCTGGGCGTGCTTGTAGGCGAACCAGTCCCCGCTCTGCCACCGGCAGAAGGCCATGAAGGTCAGCCAGCCGGCGGGCACCAGCAGCAGCGGCCAGCCGGTGCGCACGTACCGCCACAGCGCCCGTGGCCAGAGCCGGTAGCCGTGCTGGCGCAGCAGGACCAGGGCCAGCGGGAGGACCACGAAGAACCCGACCGAGCGGCTCATCGCCAGGAAGTAGCCGACCACGCCGACCACCAGCCAGCGCTGCCGCTCGGCGTAGTGGAACGCGGCCAGCGCGAGGCAGAGGAAGAGCGACTCGGTCAGCGCCGCCTGGAACAGGAACGCCGCCGGCAGCAGCACCAGGTAGCGGACGAACCGGCGGGCCGCCGCGTCGTCGCCGAGCAGCCGCTCCCCCAGCCGGTACGCGTAGTAGAGCATCAGCAGGAAGGCGACGTTGGCGACCACCAGCAGGGCCAGCGCGGTGTTCCCGCCCAGCAGCGGGGCCAACGGCCGGGCCAGGAACGGGTAGAGCAGCGGAAAGCCGAAGTCGCGCCACGGCTCGTCCAGCGGCAGCCGGGCCAGGTGGTCGTAGAGGAACGTGTCCCAGGCAAACCAGAGCGAGAACCACCGGTGGTCGGAGACCTCGCGCTGCTGCTCGCGCATCGTCGTCTCGTACGGCGGCGGCGCCCAGGGCGCCTCGTCGAAGGCGCTCAGCGCCAGCAACCCGACCAGGCTGAGCACGATCTTCGTACCGACGAAGACCGCCACCACGTACGGCCAGGGGGCCGGCACCCGGCGGGCGGCCCGGCGCGCCCCGGCGGCCAGGTCCCGGGCGCGGCCGGTGAGCCCGCCGCGCGCGGCGCCACCGGCCGCGTCGGCCCGCCCCCTGTCGACCATGCCTCTCCCGGATCCGGCCACCCGGCCACGAACGGTGCCACATCCCCGTTCCACGGCCGTTGACACGTCGGTCGTCGGGCGGGACGCCGCCCGGAACGGGGTGACATCGCCGCCAGGGCGGGTATGCGGGCCCCCTCCACGACGGCAGAAAGCGGCAGGGCATGGGTGACGAGCGCGGCACGGTGGTCATCGGCGCGGGGCCCGCGGGGCTGACCGCGGCGTACGAGCTGCTCCGGCGGGGCGCCCCGGTACGGGTGTTCGAGGCCGACGAGGTGGTCGGCGGGATCAGCCGCACCGTCGAGCGGGACGGCTGGCGGTTCGACATCGGCGGGCACCGGTTCTTCACGAAGGTGCCCCGGGTCGAGGAGTTCTGGCACGAGATCCTGCCTGACGAGGATTTCCTGCTCCGCCCCCGGATGAGCCGGATCTACTACCGGGGCGCGCTCTACGACTACCCGCTGAGCGCGACCAACGCGCTGCGCAACCTCGGGCTCCGGGAGGCCGCGCTCTGCATGGGCTCGTACGCCCGGGCCCGGTTGCGCCCGCCGAAGGACCAGTCGCACTTCGAGGGGTGGGTGTCGGCCCGGTTCGGCTGGCGGCTCTACTCGATCTTCTTCAAGACGTACACGGAGAAGGTCTGGGGCATGCCGGCCGACCAGTTGCAGGCCGACTGGGCCGCGCAGCGGATCAAGAACCTGTCGCTGGCCAAGGCGGTCCGCAACGCCGTGCTGCCCAAGCGCAACCGCAAGGACGTGACCAGCCTGATCGAGGAGTTCCAGTACCCGAAGCTGGGGCCGGGCATGATGTGGGAGCGCTGCGCCGAGGAGGTGCGCCGGCGCGGTGGCCGGGTGGACACCGGCACCTGGGTGACCGCCGTGCACCGCGACCCGGAGCATCACCGGGCGGTCGCCGTGACGGTCAACGGCGCCGGCGGGCAGCGCACCGAGCCGGCCGAGCAGGTCGTCTCCTCGATGCCGATCTCCGAACTGGTCACCGCGCTGCGCCCGGCCGCCCCGCCGGAGGTGCTGGCCGCCGCCGCCGACCTGCGGTACCGGGATTTCCTCACCGTCGCCCTGGTGGTGCCGGCGGAGTTCTCGTTCCCGGACAACTGGATCTACGTGCACGACCCGGCGGTCAAGGTCGGCCGGATCCAGAACTTCGGATCCTGGTCACCGCACCTGGTCAAGGACGGCCGCACCTGCCTGGGGCTGGAGTACTTCGTCTTCGAGGACGACGAGACCTGGCGTACGCCCGACGCCGACCTGATCGCCGCCGCCACGGCCGAGCTGGAGCGGCTCGGCCTGGTCCGGCCGGGCGTCGTCGAGGCGGGCTACGTGGTGCGGATGCCGAAGGCGTACCCGGTCTACGACGAGCGCTACCAGCACAACGTCGACGTGATCCGGGACTGGCTGGCCCGCGAGGTGCCCAACGTGCACCCGGTCGGCCGCAACGGCATGCACCGGTACAACAACCAGGACCACTCGATGCTGACCGCCATGCTCACCGCGGAGAACATCGCCTGCGGCGCCGGCCACGACGTCTGGTCGGTCAACGTGGAGCAGGACTACCACGAGGAGTCGACGGGCGCCGACGGCAACGGCCGGCACGGCACCGGCCGGGACGCGCCGATCATGCCGGCCCGGGCCATCGGGGTGACGGGCGCCAACGGGTCCGCCGGTGACGGTCGTGGGAAGGCACCGGCCGAGCAGCCGGCACAGGTACGCCTCGGCTGACCGTCCCGCCCATCCGTCCCGTTCGGGGCGGACCGGGTGCGCGACCGCGTACTAGTCTGGCGCGGTGACGCGGACGGCGCGGCGGAACGCCGGATGAGCGGGCCGAGCCCGACCCAGCGCGTCCTCTCCCCCGACGACGTGGCGGACTACGTCCGGGCCTCGTTCGGCCCGGACCGTGGCGTGGCGGACTGCGGCCCGTTGGGCGGGGGCGGCTACGCCACTGTCTGGTGGGTCCGCCTGGACGACGGCGGCGAGGTGGTGCTCAAGGTGGCTCCGCCGCCCACGGTGCCGCTGCTGCGGTACGAGCGCGGCCTCACCGCCGCCGAGGCACGCTACTTCCGGCTGGTGGCGGCGCACGCACCGCAGGTGCCGGTGCCTCCCGTGTTGCACCACGGCACCGATCCGGCGCGGGGTGAGTGGCTGGTCACCGGGCGGCTGCCCGGCCGGTCGCTGAGCGAGCTGGCGGCGTCCGGGGTGGACGGTGGCCGGGCGCGGTACGACTTCGGGACGGCGATGGCGGCCGTGCACCGGGTCACCGGCGACCGCTACGGCTACGGCTACGGACGTACCGGCGGGTCGACCTGGGCGGAGGCGTTCGCCGCGATCGTCGAGGACCTGCTCGCCGACGCCGCCGACTGGGGCGTACCCGTGCCGGCGGAGCGGATCCGGTCCCTGGTGCGACGCCACCGCCCGCTGCTCGACCAGGTGCGCCGCCCGGCGCTGGTGCACTTCGACGGCTGGGACGGCAACGTGCTCGCCGTGCCCGACGGCGACGGCCCGCCCCGGATGTGCGGGCTGGTCGACGGGGAGCGCTACCTCTTCGGCGACCCGTTGGTGGACCTGGTCTCCCCGCTGCTGCTCCGCCGGGCCGAGGACGAGCCGGACCACCCGTTCCTGCGCGGCTACGCCGCCGCCGCGGACGACCCGCCGGTCTTCGACGCCGCCGTCCGACGCCGGCTCGGGCTCTACCGGATGCACCTCTACCTGCTGATGACCGTCGAGATGCCCAGCCGCGGGATGACCCCGGATACCCACCCCGACCGGCACGCCGGGCTCGCCCGGCTGCTCGACGAAGAACTCAGCGAGCTGTCCCACGACTGAGCGGCACCGCGCTCTTGAGCACCTTGTCCGGTGCTGCGCCATGGGCACGCATAACGAACGTCAATGCAACCCGAACTTGAGCTTCGTGGGCATAGCTGGTCCTGAACCCCGGCTCGGGCGGCTCGCACCTGGCCGTGCGTTCCTTCCCCAAAAGGTCGTGGTCTGGGATGTCGCCACCCGGCGCCAGGGCCCAGTTTGACCTCTGGAGAGATCTCGACCCGCGGCTCGGAACGGAGACGCCGCCGCTTCACGAGAGGGTGTCAGTCCGCAGCGGACGACCAAAAAGTAAGGCAAGGAGATCTCACTCCTTGCCACTTCTAACATATAGCAGACTGGGGGGCTTGCCGCAAGACCCGGGTCGCGTTGCAGAATCGTCGGCCGGACCAAGAACGGACGAAGACACGGGGCCACGACGTGCGTCTGTTGTTGTCGACCTGTGGGGACGCGGTGACGTCGGACCCTGGTGGGACTGGCGGCGCGGTTGCGGGCGCTCGGCGCGGAGGTGCGGGGGTACGCGCCGCCCGACTGGCCGGTGCGGCCGGCCGACTCGTCAGACGGAAGGCAACGAGAGATGAGGGCGTGCCCAACACGAGGTTCGACAGAGCTGGAGGCGCCGGTGATTCGATCGGCCAGAGCAGTGCAGCGGAGCACCGCTGCCCCGGAGGTATCGCGATGAGCGGGCAGTACGTGTTGGGTCTTCAAGAGGTTGACGAGATGCAGGTCGCGGTCGTTGGCGGCAAGGGCGCGCACCTGGGCGGGCTGTCGCGGATCGACGGCATCCGCGTGCCGGCTGGCTTTTGCGTGACGACGCACGCCTTCCGGCGGATCATGGCGGAAGCGCCCTCGATCGACGGTCGGCTCGATCACCTGTCGCGCCTGGACCCGGACGACCGGGAGGCGATCCGCACGCTCAGCGCGGAGATCCGCCGGACCATCGAAGGGATCGCCATCCCGGGCGATCTCGCGGCGGCGATCACCCGCGCTCTCGCCCAGCTCGGCGAGCAAGCCGCCTACGCCGTCCGATCCAGCGCCACGGCAGAGGACCTGCCGACAGCCTCCTTCGCCGGCCAGCAGGACACGTACCTGAACGTCGTGGGCCCGGCCGCGATCCTCCAGCACGTCAGCCGGTGCTGGGCCTCGCTGTTCACCGAGCGGGCCGTGACCTACCGCCAGCGGAACGGCATCGACCACCGTACGGTCCACATGGCCGTGGTCGTGCAGCAGATGGTCTTCCCGCATGCGGCCGGCATCCTGTTCACAGCCGACCCCGTCACCTCCAATCGAAGGGTCGCCTCCGTGGAGGCCAGCTTCGGTCTCGGCGAGGCCCTGGTCTCCGGCCTGGTGAACCCGGACGTCTACAAGGTGCGCGACGGCGAGGTCGTCGCCAAGGCGATCGCCGCCAAGCAGCTCGCCATCCACGGCTCGCCGGCGGGCGGGACGCAGGAGCAGGCGATCGACCCGGAGCGGCAGGACCAGCCGGCGCTGACGGATGCGCAGGTCGTGCGGCTCGCCCAGCTCGGCAGGCGGATCGAAGCGCACTTCGGCCGCCCCCAGGACATCGAATGGTGCCTGGTCGACGACGGCTTCCAGATCGTCCAGAGCCGGCCGATCACCACGCTGTTCCCCATCCCCGAGTCCGGCGACCGGGAGAACCACGTCTATGTCTCCGTCGGCCATCAGCAGATGATGACCGACGCCATGAAGCCCCTCGGGCTCTCCTTCTGGCAGATGACGACCCCCGCGCCCATAGCCGAGGCCGGCGGCCGCTTGTTCGTCGACGTCACCCAAAGGCTGGCCTCGCCGACGAGCCGCGCCGGCCTCCTGGAGCTCGCGGGAAGGTCCGATCCACTGACCGGGGACCCGCTGCGGACCATCCTCGAGCGCGACGGCTTCATCCGGCCGCTCCCTGACGAGGGTCCGCCCGGGCCGCTGTTGGGCGGCGCGCCAGCCCCGATCGAGACCGACCCGGCCATCGTCACCGAGCTGATCGGGCGCAGCGAGGCCTCCGTCGCCGCCTCGGAACGCGACATCCGATCGAAGTCCGGAGAGGCGCTGCTCGACTTCATCCGGGCGGACATGCAGGAGCTGAAGCGGATCTTGTTCGATCCGCAGAGCCATCAGGTGTTCATGTCGGCGATGGAGGCCACGTGGTGGCTCAACGAGCAGCTGGAGGCGTGGCTGGGCGAGAAGAACGCCGCGGACACGCTCACGCAGTCCGTGCCCCACAACGTCACGTCGGAGATGGGGCTCGCGCTCCTCGGCGTCGCTGACGTGATCCGCCCGCATCCGGACGTGGTGGCGTTTCTGCAGCACGTCGAGGACGACGGTTTCCTGGACGAGCTGCCCAAGCTCGCGGGCGGGCGGGAAGCGCGAGACGCCATCGAGGCCTGGCTCGACAAGTACGGCATGCGCTGCGTCGGCGAGATCGACATCACGCGCCCGCGCTGGGGCGAACGCCCCTCTACGCTCTTGCCCACGATCCTCGGCAACATCAAGAACTTCGAGCCGGGAGCCGGCGAGCGGCGCTTCGAACAGGGGCGGCAGGAGGCATGGAAGAAGGAGCAGGAGCTGCTGGAGCGCTTGCGGGCCCTGCCGGACGGGAAGCGCAAGGCCGAAGAGACGAAGCGGATGATCGACCGGGTCCGGACCTTCATCGGGTACCGGGAGTATCCGAAGTACGGCATGGTCAGCCGCTACTTCGTGTACAAGCAGGCCTTGTTGAAAGAAGCCGAGCGCCTCGTGCAGGCCCACGTACTTCGGGAGAAGGAAGACATCTTCTACCTCTCGTTCCAGGAGCTGCACGACGTCGTGCGCACGAACCGCGTGGACGACCAGCTCATCGGCCGGCGCAAGGACGCGTTCAGGTCGTATCAAGCGCTCACGCCACCCCGGGTGCTCACCTCGGATGGCGAGGTCATCGCCGGAGCGTACCGACGCGACGACATGCCGGCCGGCGCGCTGGTCGGCCTACCGGTCTCCGCCGGGACCATCGAAGGGCGGGCCCGCGTCATCCTGGACATGGCACGGGCCGATCTCGAACCGGGCGACATCCTCGTCACGACCCACACGGACCCCAGCTGGACGCCCCTCTTTGTCGCCATCGCAGGCTTAGTGACGGAGGTCGGAGGATTGATGACTCACGGCGCAGTGATCGCACGCGAGTACGGACTGCCGGCTGTCGTCGGTGTGGTAGACGCCACCCGGCTGATTTCCGATGGGCAGCGGATCCGCGTGCACGGAACCGACGGGTACGTCGAGATCCTGCCTTGACCGACCAGGTAGCGCGGGGTGGTGGCTGCTCCCGTTCCTGCACCACATCAGGTCCAACACTTCGGTTTCCCTTGTCGGACGAGGATGTCCCAGTGAGCGACACACCGCATCTCGGTCCCGTTCCCCGACGCGTTGCCATCGACGCGGAACAGGTGCGTCGGCTTGTCGCCGACCAGTTCCCCCAGTGGGCCGACCTCCCGGTGCAGCCCGTCGCCAACGGTGGCTGGGACAACTGGACCTTCCACCTCGGCTCGCAGAAGTTGGTGCGTTTGCCCAGCGCATCCGAGTACGCCGAGGCGGTCGACAAGGAACACAGATGGCTACCGGCGCTCGCCCCCAAACTCCCGCTGCCATCCCCACTCCACTGGCGAAAGGCGAACCCGACGCGGGCTACCCCTACCCGTGGTCGATCTACCAATGGCTCCACGGCGAGCCTGCGAGCGCGGACCGCATCGCCGACCCCGGCCGATTCGCGCTCGACCTGGCCGAATTCTTGGCGGCCTTGCAGAGCGTCGACGCCACTGACGGTCCCCGCCCCGGACTGCACAACTGGTACCGGGGCGGAACGCTGCGTACCTACGACGGGGAAGCTCAGCGCGCGCTCACGGCACTCGACGGCCACGTCGACATCACACTGGCTCGCGAGATCTGGAAGAGCGCACTGGACGCACGCTGGGACGGCGTGGAGAGCTGGTTCCACGGTGACATCGCACAGGGGAATCTCCTGCTCAACGACGGGAAGTTGGCAGCTGTCATCGACTTCGGGACATGCGGCGTCGGCGATCCGGCCTGCGACCTGGCAATCGCATGGACATTGCTGACCGCCGACGGCCGGCAGGCGTTCCGGGAACGACTGTCCATCGATGATGCAACATGGGCGCGCGGACGCGGCTGGGCACTCTGGAAGACGCTTGTCACTTGCGCCAATACCTTGAGCGATGCCGACGACTCGACCGCGAGCGCCCTGCGCGTCCTCGATGAGATCTTCTCTGAATACGCGGTCGGCGCCATCGCGGGCGAACACACAGCAGCACCTTAGCCGAGCCCCGCTGGCGCGGCCGTCCTGCTTTGCCGATGCGCGGATGCGTACCTCACCGTCGTATCGACGGACCGGGCGGCTACTCGAATTGGTCAGAGAGCTTCGTCAGCTTGGTGACGTACGCCGGCCAGTCATGGTCGTGGGGGACGTTGGTGTTCTCCCGCCGCAAGCCGATCGCCCCGTCGTGCTGCTCGCGCATGATGTCGGCGTGACCCGCGTGGCGCGAGAGGTCGCCGATCACGTGGACGATGATCCTTTGCAGCGTCACGCCCTGTCCACCTGGCCGCCACCACGGCACCCGCCCCGGCGCGTCGAGCGGTAGCTGTTCGATGGTCTGGTCCGCGAAGACCCCGACACGGCGATAAAGGTGGATCAGCCCGTCTTTCGTCTCGTCCTCCCGTGCGTACCAGTCGGCTTGCGGATCGTCCTCGTACGCCTGCAGAGGGACCAGTTCCTCGGGCGTCGGGAACTCGCGCCCGAAGGTGGGCCCGAAGTAGCCGGCTTCGACATTGAGGCAGTGCTTGAGGACTCCCAGCAGGTTGTTGCCGGTCACGGTGCGGGGCAGTCTGGCCTCGCGCTCACTCAGCCCGTCGAGCTTCCAGATCAGGTCCTCGCGAGTCGCCTGGAGGTAGTTGTGCAGCGCCGTCTTCGGGTCGCCCAGGTCAGCCATGCCTACCAGTCTCCCTGATGCGACCGAGCCGTTCGCCGACGCACTGACAACAGTCGTGGTGATCAGGTTGGCTGACGAAGACGTCCGCTTGGCAAACGGCCGGGCGTGGTCACCACTCGGATGCCTCCGTACGCCAGGCAGCCTGCGGGTACCTGCCGGAAGATCATTACTGGCGCCCTGAGAGCGAGACGCTTGCCGGACCAGCTCCAGGTACGGTCGTCGTGCATCTGGCACGGCCACCTCGAGATCCCGGCGCACTGCCCGGGTCCGTACATGCCCTCGGCTGTCCGGGCTGCACTGAGCCGACCTACGGTCGCGGAGCGGGCGCTGGGGTTGTAATGGCGGAGCGGAGCAGGGCCAGGGCTGCCTGTTTGGCCAGGAGGGCGGCCTCGGTGTCGGCGTGATGGTCGGCCAGGACCGTGGCGCCCACTCGTAGGGCCAGGAACTGCTTGGCAAGGTGGGTGGCGTTTGGGGCACCTGCCCTGCGGGCGATGTCGGTGAGGACATCTAGCTGGCGGTCGAGGTGGTGGTGGGCCACGAGGCGGGCGTGGCCCTCGTGTTGCTGGGTGGCCGCGTTGAGGATGCCGCAACCCCGGAAGGTGGGCTCCTCGTGCCACCGGGCCAAGGCGTCGAAGACCGCGGCCAGCTGGGCGAAAGGGTCGTCGCCGGCCGCGGTCACGGCCTTGAGCACCCAGGTCATGATGCGCTGGCTGCGGGCCTCCAGGACTGCCCGCACCAGGCCCTCCTTAGACCCGAAGTGGCGGTAGAGGGTCTCCTTCGACACTCCCATCGTGGCGCAGAGCTCGGCCACGCCGATGCCGTCGAGACCACGCTGGTAGAGCAGGCCGGTGGCGGCTCGGAGGATGCCGGCGCGGGTCTGGGCGGGATCCAGGGTCGCGCCCTTGGCAACAGGCATGAAGCAGATGGTACCGCTCGGTTCGAACTGTCTGCTAGCTTATCGAACATCGAACCGAACGGTTCCATCTGAGGGGTGTCTATGACGGCCGACTTCCTTGCGACCGATCCGCCGAGCGCCGATGCCCTGGCTGGCGGCACCCCGGCGAGCACGCCGGCGGTGACGTTCGCCAGCGGGGGCCAGAGGCTGCTGGGGGTCCTGCACCTGCCGGCCGGGGAAGGGCCGCATCCGATCGTCGTGCTACTGCACGGTTTCCCAGGGAACGAGCGCAACTTCGACCTCGCCCAGGCGCTGCGCCGGGCAGGGTACGCATCGTTGGTGTTCCACTAGCGCGGCTCGTGGGGTATGGGCGGGTCCTGGTCGTGGGGCAACGTGCTCGACGATGCCGCCCGCGCGGTGGCCGGGGTCCGCGCGGATGCCATGGTCGCCGCCCATCGGCTGGACCCGGGGCGGCTGGCCGTCGTCGGGCACAGCGCCGGCGGGTTCGCGGCGCTGATGACCGCAGCCGGCGACTCGGCGGTTCGTGCGGTCGCCTCGGTGTCCGCGTTCGACTTCGGCGCCGCGGCGGTGGCCATGGTCGGCGACCCGGCGGCCCGGGCGGAATACGTCACGTCGTGGGACGGTGAGTTGGGCCCACTGCGGGGCACCAGCGGTGAGGCGCTCGTCGCCGAGATGGAGGCGGCCGGGCCGGCGTGGCGGCTGGCCGGGCTCGCGCCCAAGCTAACGGACCGGGCGGTGCTGCTGATTGGGACCAACCGCGACCCGGTCACCCCGGCCGATGTGTATCACTGGCCGCTGGTCGAGGCCTATCGTGCCCATCCGCTCGACCGGCTGGAACAGCGGGTCTTCCCGGCCGACCACGCACTGTCCGACCACCGGGTGGCGCTGGCCCGCACGGTCGTCGACTTCCTCGACCGGCACCTGCGGACACCCGCTTGACCGCGCCGGCGCGCCGGTCTGCCCCGGGCCCTGGCGCCGCGCCGGTATGGCGGTCGGCGCGCCTCGCGCTGGGGACGGCCTCGGCGCTCGGGCTGGGACGCTTCGCCTACGGGCTGGTTCTGCCGGCCATGGCTGAGCGGCTGAGCTGGGATCTCGCCCGGGCCGGCACAATGACCACGGCGAACGGGCTCGGCTACCTGGCCGGGGCGCTGGCCACCGCCGCGCTGGCCCGAAGACTCGGGGTCGCGGCAACGTTCCGGCTCGGCATGGTGCTGTGCGCGGTCTCCCTGGCGGCGACCGCCACCAGCGCCCACTATCCCGCGCTGCTCGCCGGCCGGGCGGTGGCCGGGTTCGGCGGAGCCCTGGTGTTCATCGCCGGGGCCGTCCTCGCCCCGACCGCGGTCTACTTCGCCGGCACCGGCGCCGGCATCGTGCTCAGCGCCGCCGTAGTCCCTCCCCTGCTGGACCAGCATCCGCAGCGCTGGCCGCTGGCCTGGGCGATCCTCGCGGCCGCCGCCGCCCTGGCCGCAGCGCTGAGCTGGACCGCCGCCGGGCCGGCCCCCGTCGCCGGCGCCGACCGGCCGGCGACCTCGGTCCATCGACTATGGCCGGTCGCGATCGTCTACCTACTGTTCGCCGCCGGCTACATCGCCTACATCACCTTCCTGTCGGCGTACCTGGCCGACCGGCACGCCTCAACCGTGCAGACCACTGTCACCTGGGTCCTGCTCGGCCTCGCCGTGATCGCCGCCCCGGCCCTGTGGCAACGCCCGATCAGGCAGTGGCCGGGCGACCGCACCCTCGGCGTGCTGCTGGCAGGCATAGCCGGTGCCGCCGCGCTGGCGCTACTCGCGCCCGTCCCTGCGATCGTGATCGTTTCCGCCATCACCTACGGCGCGACGTTCATGGCCGTCCCGGCCGCCGTCACCGCTCTGGTCCGCGCCACCACGACACCCAAAGGCCTGACCGGCACGCTGTCGGCTTTCACCATCGTCTTCGCCGCCGGCCAGATAGCCGGCCCCTGGCTGGCCGGTGCCCTGGCCGACCACACCACCGCCGCCGCCACCTTAGGCTGGACTGCAGCGCTATGCGCCGTAGGCGCCATCGTGGCCATAGGCTGTGCGCGAGCGCCCGCTCCCGGACCACACGGAAGCGCCGAGCCTACGATGACAAGCAACCCCACGGAACCGCTGAGCTACGTGCAGGTGGACCCCGTCGAAGTGCTGGCGGATCTTCGTCGGCGAGGCGCCGTGGGAACGGACGACGATCGTCGACAAGCCGATCGCCGAGTGCCGTCGCTGTCCGCTCCCGGCCCATCAGGTGATCGGGCAAAGGGACCATCCGGGCAGTAGCCGGCATCCCCCGCCTTCTATATGGTGGCACGGGTTGCGGGCGGTGAATTTCCCGATGACGGCTCCGCGACCTGAATGCCGCGAACGCAGTCGAACCGAAGGTGCTCATCGTGACCGTGGACTCACCGGCAAGCGACCGGCCTGAGGCTGGCAAGCTCGACGTGCAGCAGAAGATCGATACGTCGGTGCCGCACTCAGCGCGGATCTGGAACTACTGGCTCGGTGGCAAGGACAACTTCGCCGTCGACCGCGAAGCGGGCGACCAGTACCGCCAGGTCTTCCCCGGCGTCGTCCACGTCGCCCGCGCCTCCCGGCAGTTCCTCGTCCGCAGCATCAAGTTCCTCACCGGCGAGGCGGGTATCCGCCAGTTCCTCGACGTCGGCACGGGGCTGCCGACGGCCGACAACACCCACCAGGTGGCGCAGCGGATCGCGCCGGACGCCCGGATCGTCTACGTCGACAACGACCCGCTGGTGCTGGTGCACGCCCGTGCGCTGCTGGTCGGCACGCCCGAGGGCAAGACCGCCTACATCGATGCCAACCTCCACGACCCCGCCGCGGTCATCGCCGAGGCCCGCGAGACGCTCGACTTCCAGCAGCCGATCGGGCTCATCCTCAGTGGCGTCATGGGCCACGTGCCCGACTACGAAGCGGCCCGGTCGATCACGCGCCAGCTGTTGGCGCCGCTGCCGTCCGGCAGTTACCTGTCGCTCAACGACGGCACCAGCCTGATCAGCGCCGAGATGCAGAAGGCACAGGACGACTACAACGACACCGGTGCCACGCCCTACACGCTGCGCTCACCCGACCAGATCGCCGGTTTCTTCGAGGGCCTGGAACTGGTGGAGCCGGGCGTCGTGCCGTGCCCGCAGTGGCGACCCGACGCCGACGTCGACACGCCCGCCGACATCGACGCCTTCGGCGGAGTGGGACGCAAGCCCTGATCTGCGCCGGGACAACTCCTTCGGCCGACATCGGTACCGATCCGCGTTCGTAGCGAGGATGCGGTGTCTACTGTGGATGGCCTGTCGATACCGCCCGCTATCCGCGCAGGCGGGTCGCGATCCGATCTGCCTCGTCCGCGTCCAGCGGATAGGGGCTGCCGTACCGGATCGGGCCGGTGATCACGGCGGGGCCGGTGACCGCCGGCGAGCCGTGCTCGGCGGCGAGCTGACTCGCTCTGGGGTTGGGCTGGCCCGGTCGAGCCCGACCAGGGCCGTCCTCCGCGTGCCACAACGTCAGGTCGGTGCCAAGCCGGGCGGATCGGATGTTCTCCGAGCCGAGCAGGCGGGCCACCTCCTGCACGAGATCCGTCCCGACGTGGGTTGTCGTCACCTGCTGGACGCCACCGACGGTCACCAGCAGTAGCCCGGCTGCTGTGCCGCGCTCAGCTGCCGTCCCAGCATCATTTGACCGGCCCGTCGGGGCGGTCACGGTCTGACTGGACGTGCCCTGCGGCGGAGCCGGCCGGGACGCGCGCTGGATCAGCACGATGATCCCGCACACCGCGGTGGCCAGCAACGCCACCGCCCCGAAGGGCACGGCCAGCATGAAGGGCCACCGCCAACCGACCGCCCGCTGCACGAGCGCCCCGGCCACGGGCCCGAGAACCAGCGCCAGCACCACCGCGCCGGCGACGAGTGGCGTCACCCACCCGCGGCGTGCCCCCGTCTGCGCGACCAGCACGGCCGTGACGCCCCAGGCCAGACCGGCCCCGAACCCGGTCACCGCGCGCCCGAGCAGCAGCGCACCGCTCCCCGGGGCCAACGCGGTCAGCAGCGATCCGAGAACCAGCAGCACGATCGCGGACAACGCGACGGCGCTCGGCCATCGCCGGCCGCCCAGAGCGCCGATCGGAACCGCCAGTACCGCCGGCAGCAGGTAGGCGACGAAGATCCAGAGGATCGCCGAGGTCGGCAGGTCCATGTCCTGCCGCATCGCAACCCATTCCGGCCCGACGGTGACGGCGAGCAGGAAGGCACCCAGCGAGGCGGCGAGTACCGGCCCGATCAGCAGCCAGACTGGACGGACAGCCTGCGGTCGATCAGCACCGATCACGACGGGGCCTCGACCGTACGGGGGAATCTGGTTGGTGGTGCCGGAGAGGGGCGCAGTCACCCCGGCGAATATACCGGCCCGAGGTTCTGCGACAGGTAACGGTGCCGACGAGGTGGCGTCACCGGCGACGCGGCGTGATCAGCCCCGCCTCGTACGCCCACACGACCAGCTGGGCACGGTCGCGGCAGTGCAGCTTTGTCATCGCCCGGTTGACGTGTGTCTTGGCGGTCAACGGGCTGATCACCATGCGCTCGGCGATCTCGTCGTTGCTCAGCCCTCGGGCGACGAGCTCGACGATCTCCTGTTCGCGGGCGGTCAGCACGTCGCGTCCGGCCGCCGGATCGGCCGGCGGCGGGCCGGCGACGAACTCGCTGATGAGCGTGCGCGTGACCGTCGGGGCGAGCAGCGCGTCGCCGCGAGACACGACGGCGACGGCCTGCAGCAGGTCGGCGGGGTCGGCGTCCTTGAGGAGGAACCCGCTGGCCCCCGCGCGGAGTGTGGCGAAGACGTAGGAATCGAGCCCGTAGTTGGTGAGGATGAGAACGCGGACCGCGGCGAGGTCGGGATCGGCGGCGATCAGCCGGGTGGCTTCGATGCCGTCGAGTCCCGGCATCTGCACGTCCATCAGCACGACGTCCGGCCGCAGGCGCCGCGCCAGCTCGACGGCCGAAGCGCCGTCGGCGGCCTCGCCGACGACCTCCAGGTCGTCCTCGGCGTCGAGCAGTGCCCGGAATCCGGCCCGCATCAGGGCCTGGTCGTCGGCGAGCAGGACCCTGATCATGCCGGCTCCTCCCTCCGGTCGCAGCCGCCACGATCCGTGGCGGACCGAGCTGGTTGGACCTCGCGCGAGCGCTCGCTCATGCCGGACCGTCCAGCGGGAACGTGGCCCGTACCGCAAACCCGCCGTCGTCGCGGGCGGCGGCCTGGAGCGTGCCGCCCAGTCCGGTGACCCGTTCCCGCATACCGCGCAGGCCCACGCCCGGTGTCACCGGCCGGACCGGCGAGGCCTGGCCGTCGTCGGTCACGGAGACGGTCAGCTGTGCCGGGGCGTACTCGACGTGGATCTGCGCGGCGGCGGGGCCGGCGTGGCGGGCCACGTTGGTCAGGGCCTCCTGGACGACGCGATACCCGGCCTGGTCGACCTCGGCGGGCAGCTCCCGGGGCTGACCGGTGACCGCCACCTGCACCGGTACGCCGGCCGCCCTGGTCCGCTCGGCGAGCTCGCCCACCAGGGCCAGCCCGATGCGGTCACCGTCGGCGGGTGAGCGCAGGACGTCCAGCGTCGCCCGCAGTTCCCGCATCGCGGCGCTGCCGGCCTCCTGGATCGCCAGCAGCGCGGCCGACGGTTCCTCGCCGTGCTTGCGGGCCAGGTGCACGGCGATCCCGGCCTGCACCTTGATCACGGAGATGCTGTGGGTCAGCGAGTCGTGCAGATCCCGGGCGATGCGCAGGCGCTCCTCCCCGGCGCGGCGCAGGGCCACCTCCTCGCGGGTGCGTTCGGCCTCGATCGCGCGCTGCTCGACCTGTTCCAGGTACGCCTGGCGCTGCCCCGCGACCAGCCCCGCGACGTTGGCCGCCACAAACCAGCCCAGCAGCAGGGCGGTCCGCTCGGCGATCAGCTGGCCGGGCGAGCCGGCCGGCGCGACCGAGATGTCGCGGGCCAGGAAGCCGCCGAGGAAGACGAGGCTGGCCAGGCCGGCGGCGGACCGGCGCCCCCGCCAGGCGGCGACGTAGACCGCGCCGAGGACGGGGAACGCGGCGGACACCCCGGGGTGTACCCGGATGTGGAGCGCCAGCATGGCGGCGGTCACCACCATCAACGCCACCACCGGGTACCGCCGGCACACCGCCAGCGCCGCCGCCATGACCAGGACCAGGGCCACGTCGACCGCCCGCACCGTGGCGGCGTCCGGCGCGATCGCGGCGTTGCCGAGCAGGAAGACGCCGAGGACGAGGCCGCCGAGGGCGTACGGGAGATCGCGGCGCATGGTGGAACTGTAGAGCGGCTGTCATCAGGGAGCATCCTCCGCTCGCGGTAGCTGCGGCGTACCGCGGACGCGGTATCGGCGGCCCGGCAAGTGCCTGCGGCGGCACGACGCTTTTCCGGCCCGCCGGGACAAGCATCGGGTCCATGACATACCGCTTCTTCACCCCCGCGAAGGCGGTGGCTGCGACCGGTCTCACCGCGGAGGTCTACCGGCAACTGCGCGACGAGTTCATCGGGCCGGTGCCCACCTTCCAGGCGCTCTCGGCCGTGCCGGAGGTGATGGCCGCGACCTGGGCGCTCATGCGCGAGGCGCTGCTCGCCGGGGACGCGTCCCGGGTCGACCGCGAGCTCGTCGCGTCGACGGTGTCCCGGGCCAACCGCTGCCGGTTCTGCGTCGACGCCCACGTGATGCTGCTGCACGCACTCGGCGAGCGCGAGCTGGCCGAGGTCATCGCCCGGGGCGAGACGCCACCGGAGCCGCGGCACGCCGAGCTCGTCGCCTGGGCCGAGGCCAGCCGCAGCCCTCGGGCCGCCGCCTGGACCAGCCCGTACCGTCCCGAGGTGACCGGCACCCTGCTGGCCTTCCACTTCATCAACCGGGTCGTCTCGGCGCTGCTCGATGCGGATCTGCTGCCCGGCGGCCTGCAGCGCTCCCCGCTGGTGCGGTCGGTCGGAGGCCGGCTCTGCGCCAAGGCGGCCCGGGAGCAGAAGGAGCCCGGCGGCAGCCTCCCGCTCCTCGATGCCGGCACGACGGCGCCACCGGGTTGGGCCGGGAGCAGCCCGGTCGGCGTCGCGTACGCGGCGCTGAGGAACGCCGCCATGCGGGGCGGTGACCTCCTGGGCGATGTGGCGCGCCAGACGGTCACGGCCACGGTGCGCTGGGAGGACGGACGGCACCCGGTCCGGCCCGCGGACTGGGCTGTCGACCTGGTCCGGGATGTGCCGGGCGCAGACCGGGTGGGGACACGCATCGCGCTGCTGGCGGCGTTCGCGCCCAGCGCGGTCACCGTCGGCGACGTCGCCCTGTGGCGGCTGTCCCATCCGGCCGACGCCGACCTCGTGCGGCTGGTCGCGTACGGGGCGATCACGGCCACCGATCACGTCGCCCGGGCCCTGTCCCCGGCTCATCTCTAGGAGGTCACCATGCGCAAGGCCCTCGTCATCGTCACCGCTGTGCTGCTCGTCGCGTTCGTCCTGCAGTTCGTCTTCGCCGCCGTGGGCGCGTTCACCAAACCCGCGGGCGAGGACGCGTATGCGCTGCACAGCGTCACCGGGATGGCGGTCATCCCCGTTCTCACCCTGCTCACCGCCCTGTTCGCCGTGCTGGCGAAGGCGCCGGGCCGGCTCGTCGGGCTGGCGATCCTGCCGCTCGGCCTCGTCATCCTGCAGGCGCTCATCGCCATGCTCGCGAACGCGTCCACCGACGCCTCGGCCACCAGTACCGCGTTCGGCCTGACCATCGGGGGGCTCCACGCGCTCAACGGGATCATCGCGGTGCACGTCGTGGTCGCCGTTCACCAGGCAGCGCGACAGCTGACCCGCCCCGCGCCGGCCGACGCCACCCCGATGACCGTCCGGGAAGGGGAGCCGGCATGACCATCGGCTCGCTGCTCGCGGCCGACCTCGTGATCGCGGTCCTCGCGGCCGCCGGATGGTTGGGCGGCGGCGCCGCGTCGGCCGCCCGGCGCCGTCCGCTCGCACTGGGACTGGCCGCCTTCGCGCTGCTCGCCACGTTCGCCCGCGCGGTCACGATCACCGCGCTCGCCCGCGCCGGCTGGTGGTTCGCGGCGGAGAAGGTCCTCGTCGCCGCCCCACTGTCGCTCGCGGCGGTGGTCGTCGCCGGGCCGCGGCTGCTGCGGGCCCCGGGCGACATCCGGTCCGTCGCGCTCCCACTCCTCTTCGCCGGGTATGCCGTGAGCGGCGGCCTGCTCGTGACGGTCCTGCACGGCTATCCGGCGTCGGTGGGCGTGGGACTGCTCGCGGTCGCCGGGGTGCTCGCGGCGACCGCGGTCTCGTGGCGCGCCCTCGGCGCGCGCCCGTCCCGGACGGTGTCCCGGGCGGCCGTCGTGGTGGCGGTCGCGGCGCTGGTGACCGGAACCGGGCTGGCCGCCGCCCCGGGCGCCACTCCCGGCGTACCCCATGAGCATGACCATGGGGATGCGCGGGCCGTGGGCGAACCGACCAGCCGGTTCACCCTGACGGCCGGGACCGCCACGGTGAGCGTGAGCGGCCGTGACGTTGCGGCGTGGGCGTTCAACGGGCAGGTTCCCGGACCGGAGCTGACCGCCACCGTCGGCGACGTCCTGGAGGTGACCCTGCGCAACCGGGACATCGCGCGGGGCGTCACGCTGCACTGGCACGGGTACGACGTGCCGAACAGTCAGGACGGGGTGCCCGGCGTGACGCAGGCGGCGGTGCTGCCCGGACAGGAGTTCGTCTACCGGTTCCGCGCCGACCAGGCCGGGACGTACTGGTACCACACGCATGCGGTGTCCGACGTCGGCGTGCGGAAGGGGCTCTACGGCGTCCTGGTGGTGCGCCCGGCGCCGGTGACCGGCGTCGACGTCACGGTGCCGGTGCACACGCTGGCGGGCCTTGCGCTGCCCGCACCGAGGGTGGAGCCGGTCGAGGCGGGGACGCCCGTGCGGCTGCGGCTGATCAACACCGACAGCACGACGCACCGGTACGCCCTGGCCGGGACCCCGTTCCGGATCGCCGCGATCGACGGATCCGACCTGCAGGGCCCGACCTCGCTCGTGGACACCGCCGTGCTCATCCCCGCCGGGGGGCGTTACGACCTGGTGTTCACCGCGCCCGCCACGCCGGTGGCGCTGTTCGTCGACGGACGGGCGGTCCACTCGACCGGACCGGTGTCGGCGGCGACCGGCGCGTGGCCGGTGCTGGATCCGCTCAGCTACGGCGTCGGTTCTCCGGTGCCGTGGTCCCGGTACGACAGGGAGTTCACCCTCGTCCTCGACCGCGGCCTCGACCTGCACGGACTCCTTCCGCGGTACGCCCACACCGTCAACGGCGCGGCCGATCCGGACATCCCGCCCCAGGTCGTACGCCTCGGCGACGTCGTCAAGTTCACGATCGTGAACCGATCACTCGTGGTGCATCCGTGGCATCTGCACGGTCATCACGTCCTGGTGTTGTCCCGCAACGGAAAGCCGGCGACCGGCAGCCCCTTGTGGCTGGACTCGTTCGACATCCGACCCGGCGACGTCTGGGAGGTGGCGTTCCGGGCCGACAACCCCGGAATGTGGGCCAACCACTGCCACAACCTGGTGCACGCCGACGCCGGGATGACGCTGCACCTGATGTACTCGTGATCCGCCGTCGTGAACACGGGCGCCCGTTTCAAGCTTCCGGAGGCATCGGCTCGACCCGGAACCCGCCCCTGCCGTCGAACCGGACCTCGTAGAGCCGGTCGAATCCATCGGCCAGCCGAGGGCGTCGCAGCCGCTTGAGCGTGTCATACAGCCCGACGGCCGGCACCCGGGCGCGATCCTCACGCGCGGCGTTGCGGGCGAGCGCCGCAGGCAGATCGGGCGGGAACCAGTACCCGACCGCTGCCGCGCTGTGCACGCGGGCGGCCTCGATCAGCGGTTGCCACTCCTGAGGTGAGGGGTTGGTGTTGTCCACCACGACGCAATGCCTCGCTACCAGCGCCTCGGTGACCAGGCGCATCTGACGACGCTGACGGTGGCGCGCGTTCGGGAAGGCGTCCTTGCTGACCACCACGTGGCTGTCGGCCAGCCTGCGGCGGCAGAACGTCGTCTTGCCCGACGCCTGCAGACCGATCAGGATCGCCAGTTCCAGCCCATCAACCACGGACCGCCTCCACCACGAGCGGCCGCCGTCACGACCTCGGCTCGTGAGGTCCGCCGTCCGGCCCCTCCTGTCACCTACTTGTGCTGCGCGATCTGAATCAGATTGCCGCACGTGTCGTCGAATACGGCGGTGATCACCGAACCCATGTCGGCGGGCTCCTGCGTGAACAGCACACCGAGCCGCCTCAGCCTGTCGTGCTCAGCGGCGATGTCGTCCACCGCGAACTGCGTGAGCGGGATGCCGTCGCTGGCCAGGGCCTCCTTGAAGGCCTTGGCGGCCGGGTGCGCGTCGGGCTCCAGCAACAGTTCGACCCCGTCCGGCTGATCGGGCGACACGACGGTCAACCAACGGTACTCACCCACCGGCACATCGGTCTTTTTCACAAAGCCCAGCACCTCCGTGTAGAAGCGCAGCGCATTGGCCTGGTCATCAACGTAGACGCTCGTCAGGTGGATCTTCATGTCGTCTCCTGTCGGGGTTCGGGCCCGAGCCACCGCTCGGCGATGGTCCGCAACGGCCGGATGTCGATGTGATGGAACTTGTAGCGGCCCTGCCGCCGCGTGACTATCAGGCCGGCGGCCTCCAGGACCTCAAGATGCTGGGAGATCGCCTGGCGCGACGACCTGACCTGGTGCTTGGTGGCCAGCCGGCCACAGATCTCGAACAGGGTCTGACCGTCACGTTCGGTCAGTTCGTCGAGGATCTGCCGGCGCGTGGGGTCGGCCAGCGCCTGGTACAGGTCGCCCATGCAGACCACTATATGCAAGCCACGGCTTGCCTATCAAATCGAACAACGCCCCCTACGGCTCGCCCGGGCTCTCTCCCGGCCACCGCCCGAGCGATGGCCGACGCACAACACGACGCCGACCAGTGAGCAATCAAGGCCGCGCGAGGGTCGCCGACGCACCCGACGGGTTTGACCGAGAAGACTCGTGGCCGGCACGTCAGACGGTGATGACGACCTTCGCCCGCGCGTGCTCGCCTTCGAGGTACCGGATGGCCTGGGGCACCTCGTGGAGTGGATAGGTCCGGTCGATGACCGGTGTGAGGCGGCCGGCCTCGGCGTGGGTGCGGAGCGTGTCGAGGTGTTGCCGGCTGGGTGCCGTCGTGAGGGTGACGACGCGGTGTCGGACGAAGGGCGCCAGCAGCCGCCCGCGCGCGATCAGCCAGACCGGTCCGACGAGGCTGCCGCCGCGGTACACGCCGCCACCGGAGAGCACCAGCGTCCCGGTCGGGGTCAGCGCCCGCCGGAGCGCGGCAAGTGGGCGGTTGCCGACCAGGTCGAACACGACGTCGTGGCGCCGCGTGCCGTGGGCGAAGTCTTCGCGGGTGTAGTCGATGACGTGGTCGGCGCCGAGGGAGCGGACCAGGTCGACGTTGCGGGTGCTGCACACCCCGGTCACGGTCGCGCCGAGCGCCTTGGCCAGTTGGACCGCCAGGGTGCCCACGCCGCCGGAGGCGCCGTTGATGAGAACGCGGTGGCCCGGCTCGACCCGTCCGACGTCGCACAGTCCCATGAGCGCGGTGATGCCGGCCAGCGGCAGGGCGGCGGCCTGCTGCGGCGTCAGGTTCGCCGGCTTCGGCGCGACCAGGGCCTCGGGCACGCATACGTACTCGGCGAACGCGCCGTTGGCGTCGCCGAGGTCGCCGAAGACGGCGTCGCCCGGGCGTACCTGTCGAACGCCGGCGCCGACGGCCTCGACCCGGCCGGCGAAGTCGCGGCCACGGATCCGCGCCCGGGGCCGGGACCACCCCATTGCCAACCGCGCCATCCATGGATCGCCACGCATGGCATGCCAGTCGTACGCGTTGAGCGCGGCGGACTCGACCCGCACGAGCACTTCGTCGGCGGCAGGCACCGGCGCGGCGACGTCCGCGAGCGTGAGCGTTTCCGGCGGGCCGTATCGGTCCTGGACGATCGCCTTCATCTTCCCCTCCCTCGGGTGTACGGCGTACACCTTATGGAACGACCGTAGGTGTACGTCGTACACCTGTCAAGGCGGTTATGGTTTCAACCGTCGCCGGAAGACGAGGACGAGATGGCTGAGCAGGCTGAAATGCTGCGCCGGACGCCGCTGAGCAGGGATCGGATCCTGCGTGCCGCCGTCGCGCTCGCCGACGAGGCCGGGATCGAGTCCCTCAGCATGCGCAACCTCGCCCAGGATCTGGGCGTCGTGCCGATGGCCCTCTACAAGCACGTGGCCAACAAAGACGAACTGCTCGATGGCATGATCGACGTGGTCGTCGGCGAGGTCGACCCGCCGGTGCCCGGCGCCGACTGGAAGCACGCGGTCCGCCGGCGCATCCTCTCGGCGCGGCAGATGCTGCGGCGCCACCCCTGGGCGCCGCTCGTGATCGAGTCGCGGAACATGGCGACGCCGGTCATCCTCGCCTACCTCGACTCGATGGTCGGGACGTTCCGGGCCGGTGGGTTCTCCGCCGACCTCGCCCACCACGTGATGCATGCGATGGGCAGCCGGATCCTGGGCTTCAGTCAGGAACTGTTCGACGCCTCCCGGCGTGCCGGCCGGTCCGGCGCGAGCGACCCCGACCCGCCGGCAGCCCTGCCACCGGAGGTCGCCGCCCGCTTCCCGCACCTGGCGGAGATCGCCGTGGCGGCATCCCATGACGACGCGTCGGTCGTGGGGCAGGGCTGCGACGACCAGTTCGAGTTCGAGTTCGCACTGGACCTGCTGCTGGACGGCATCGAACGGCTGCACCAGCAAGGCTGGACATCGTCGCGCCGATCCCGGTGAGACCGACCGGCACCGCCGTGTCGCCCGGAGGCATGCCGAATCCGCTCCGCCTGTTCTGTCGGCGCGCCCGACCGGCGGGGCTGGCACCCAAATCAGGCACATTGAGGGCGAACTTTCCTTCAAGAATTGAAAAGTTTCCTCTAATCGATGGAAAGTGATAGCGTCTGCGATCGATCTTTCGCGTCGCGAGATCGCACTGACCGGTCACCTGGGAGAAAGTGGCACGGCTTCTTCCCGACCGTGACCGCTTCCACCGGGAGGAACCATGACCGCACCGAACCGACGGCGACGCCGCCGTAGCCCCGTGCTCGCAGCCGCAGGTGCCGCCCTGGCGACCCTGCTCGCCCTAGTCCCCACCCCGGCGACGGCCGCACCCGTCGCCGCCGATGTCCCGCCGCAGGAGCCCGGCGTCACCCTGCGCTCGTACGACATGGGCGTCCCGCTGTCGGCGCTGTGCACCCTCAAGTCCGCACAGACCCCGAACGTCGACAAGCTCATGCCGCGGATCGACTGGACCACCACGGACGAGTTCGGCCTCTCCGACCGCTTCATCAGCCACGTCATCGCCAACCTCGCCGTGCCCACCGACGGCGACTACACCTTCCGGCTGACCAGCGACGACGGGTCGCGCCTGACGATCGACGACCAGCTCGTCGTCGACCACGACGGCCTGCACGGTGAGACCTCGAAGGACGGTTCGGTCACCCTGAGCGCCGGCCTGCACCCGTTGTTCGTCGAGTTCTTCGAGAACGGTGGCGGCCAGGTGCTGCGGCTCGAGTGGCGGCGCCCGGGCGCAAGCAGCTTCGAGCTCGTGCCGACCTCCGCGCTGAGCACCGACGCCGGCGTCGTACGCGTCACCGCGCCCGGGTGGAAGTACTGCGAGGGTGCCAGCGACACGGCCGGCGACGGCCTGCCCCTCGACGGAGTGCACCCGGGGTACAACCTCGCCGACCTGCGTCCCGAGGGGTTCCAGCCGCAGGTCACCGGCATCGCCTTCATGCCCGAGGGCGAGCTGGTCATGTCCACCTGGGGCGGCACCGACAACGCCACCGGCGAGGTCTACGTGGTCGAGGGCGTCACCGGGAAGACCGGCCCCGAGCAGGTGACCTACCGCAGGTTCGCGGACGGGCTGCGTGAACCCCAGGGAGTGGCGGTGGTCGACGGGACCGTCTACGTCAGCCAGAAGCACGAGCTGACCGCCCTGCGGGACACCGACGGCGACGGCGTCGCGGACGACCGCCGGACGGTTGCGACGTGGCCGTGGGGCCGCAACTTCCACGAGTTCGCGTTCGGCCTGCTCTACCGGGACGGGTACTTCTACCTCAACCTCTCCGTGGCCATCAACTACGGTGGCGCCACCACGGTGCCCCAGCCCGCCGCGAACCGGGGCACCTCGATCAAGGTGAACGCCAGGACCGGCGAGATCACGTACGTTGCCGGCGGGCTGCGCACCCCGAACGGGATTGGGTGGGGGCCACGGGGCGAGGTCCTCGTCACCGACAACCAGGGCGGCTGGCTACCCGCGTCGAAGCTGGTCCAGATCCGGCAAGGAGCGTTCTACAACCACTACACGACGCCCGCGGGTCCATTCGACGACCAGCCGGTGACGCGTCCCATCGTCTGGCTCCCGCAGAACGAGATCGCCAACTCACCGTCCACGCCGGTGCTGCTGAAGCAGGGTCCGTACGCCGGCCAGCTCGTCGTCGGCGACGTGACCTACGGCGGCCTGCAGCGCGTGTTCCTCGAGGAGATCGAGGGCCAGTACCAGGGTGCCGTGTTCCGGCACACGCAGGGCCTGGAGTCCGGCATCAACGAGGTGGCCCTCGGCCCCGACGGCGCACTCTACGTGGGCGGCCTCGGCGCCGGCGGCAACTGGGGCCAGGAGGGCAAGCTCACTTACGGCCTGCAGAAGCTGACACCCAACGGCACCTCGGTCTTCGAGGTCAAGCAGATGCGCGCGTCGCACGTCGGGTTCGAGCTGGAGTACACCGAGCCGCTGTCGGCCGAGACCGCGCAGAAGCTCGCCGACGCGTACCAAGTGACGCAGTGGCGCTACGGTGCGACGAGCCAGTACGGCGGTCCCAAGCTCGAGCTGGAGACGCTCGACGTGGCCAAGGCCGAACTGTCGGCCGACGGCCGCACCGTGAAGCTCAGGATCCCGGGTCTGAAGGAGAACCGCGTGGTGCACGTACGCTCCCCGCGCCCGTTCACCTCCGCCGACGGGGAGGAGCTGTGGAACACTGAGGCCTGGTACACGCTCAACGAGATCCCGGGTCGCGTGGTGCAGCCGCAGACGTTCTTCGAGGCCGAGGAGGGCCGTACGGTCGGCGTCGGCATGGCCACCGACCACGCCGCCTACTCCGGCGCCGGCTTCGCCGCCGGGTTCGCCCAGGACGGCTCGTCGACACGGATCTCCGTGGACGTCCAGGAGAGCGGGACGTACGACCTGGCGATGCGCTACAGCAACGGCCCGAACCCCTACTCGGGTCAGAAGCAGCTCAGCCTGTACGTCAACGGTGAACGGGTCGAGCAGACGGTCTTCCCCTCCACGGTGACCTGGAAAGAGTGGGGCACCGTCACCACCATGGTGCGCCTGGACAAGGGCCGCAACCTGGTCGAGTACCGCAAGGAGGCCGCGGACTCCGGGCACGTGAACCTCGACGTGCTGGCCGTCCGGCCGCACGGGCAGCGCATCACGCTGTTCGACGGTGGCGACCTCACCGAGTGGCAGCACACCGACGGGCGCGAACCCTCGTGGGCCGTCGCCGACGGCGCCATGACGGTGCGCAACGGAGACCTCCGCACCGTGCAGGCCTTCGGCGATTTCCGCCTGCACGTCGAGTTCAACCTGCCGCTGTACCCGCCGGACGTGACCGGCCAGGCCCGCGCCAACAGCGGCGTGTACCTGCAGGACCGCTATGAGATCCAGGTGCTGGACTCGTTCGGCATCGACCCGCCGAAGACCAACGACGCCGCGGCCATCTACACCCAGAAGGCCCCCGACGTGAACGCGGCGCTGCCGCCCGAGACCTGGCAGACGTACGACATCGTCTACCGGCAGGCCCGCTACGACGCGGCCGGCAACAAGATCGCGAACCCGCGCGTCACCGTGGTCTGGAACGGCGTCACGGTGCACGACGACGTCGAGATCCTCGGCCCGACCGGCGGCAGCCGCCCCGAGGGACCGGCGACGGGCGCCATCCGGCTGCAGGACCACGGCAACCCCGTTAAGTACCGCAACATCTGGATCCAGCCGCTCGACCTGTAGTTCCTAGATCGGAACGCGGACGGCCGGGACCGGTTCGCCGGCCCGGCCGTCCGTGAGGCGACCCGCGGCAGCGAGCTCGACGGACCGGCACCGACTCCTACCGCCTCGCCCGCACCCTAGCCCTCACCAGCACCTGAGCCCGCCCCCACTGACGCCGCAAGTCACGAGCAGACGTCGTGGAGCCCAGCCGGCGGGCATCAATCATCTAGATCGCTCCCGATAGGTACTCTCTACGTCGCTGCGGTTCGAACTTCTCGATCGCGTATCGCAGCATGACCCGCGGCATGACCCGGTAGCGTCGGGCGAGAAACTCCTCCTCCGCTGCTCTGTCACGGTTGCCCACCTCGCGCAGCATCCAACCCACCGCCTTGTGGACGAGGTCGTGTGGGTCGCGCAGGAGCCGTTCACTGAGCCGGAAGGTCCAATCGAAGTCGCCGGCTTTGATGAAGGCGAACGTTGCCATGACGGCGATCCGCCGATCCCACACCAGACTCGACCCGGCCAACCGATCGAGCACGCTCCGGTCCTTGTCGATCAGCCAAGGGCCGACGATATACGGCGCGGATGAGTCCACCAGGTCCCAGTTGTTGATGCGGTTGGTGTTGGCCAGGATGATGCCGAAGATCCGGCCCCGTTCTTCCTCGTCTCCCTTGGCGAACTTTCGCACCAGGATGAAGAGCGACGTCAGCCTCTCCTCGTGAACACTGCTCTTCAGCAGCATCCCCGTCTCGGCAAGCGAGAGGTCGCGCCAGTACCGGCCGGCCACTCTGCGCTGTTCCGGCACGGCCACGCCGATGGCCCGGTCGCCCTCGCCGTACCCGCCTGGAACCATCTGCAGAAACCGGCTCACCCCCTCCGCCCGTCGCGGATCAGCGAGGCTGGCGAGTTCGTGACGGACGTCGGCGCTCGTGGCCATGACTGTGAAATCTACCGGGGCGGCCGCTGCCCACCGTGCTACGTCTCCCGACAAGCACCAGGACCGATTTACCGTCATCCCCACCGACCGGCCGCCACAGCGGGTGACGGGCCTGCGGCCGTGGCCCTCTTGGCGTGGCCCCGGCGACGGACGTTCGGGGAAGGTGGTGGCCCCCCCTCGGGCAGCCGGTGGGGAGCCTGGATGTAACGCCTAGCCATGGACGAGCGCCTATCAATCGTGACGGCCGGATGCGCGGTTATGCAGGTGGCTGCTGTTCACCGCCGCCCCCTGTCGCCCGTTGGCGGGTTCACTGCAGGCGACATCGACTCCGTGGCCAGCACGGCTCTGACCTTGTATTCGCTGGCTCGTACATCGATTGATTTGCATCTTGCAAGTTGTTTGATGCATGACGATACTGACGGCAGCGTGTGCCAGGAGGACGACATCGGCCGACCCAGCGATGCGTCCTCCAGCGGCGACTCACCGGGCCACCACCCAGCTGGCCCATCACTCCCTAGGAGGAGACAGTGAGGATCAAGCGGAATCCCTCCCGCAGTCCCATCGCCCGATCCGCGCAAATGCTGGCCGTAGCCGTCGGCATGATCGCTACCGCCGCCTTCACTCAGCCGACCGCCGCGTCGGCATCCCCTCAGGACTACAGCGCCCGCCAGCTCGCCGAGGTGAGTGACGCGGTGGACCGGTCGGGCGTCGAGGGCATCGCCTGGCACGTGGACGGGGCGTCCGGCCGGGTCGTCGTGACCGCCGACAGCACCGTCACCCGCGCCGAGATCGCGAAGATCAGGCAGAGCGCCGGCGACAAGGCCGGCGCGGTCCGGGTCGAGCGCGCCTCCGGAGTCTTCAAGCCGCTGCTGGCCGCCGGCGACGCCATCTACGGCGGTGGCTACCGCTGCTCGCTCGGCTTCAACGTCGTCAGCGGCAGCACCTACTACTTCCTGACCGCCGGGCACTGCGGGAACGTGGCCAGCACCTGGTACACCAATTCGAGCCACACCACGCTAATCGGGGCGACCGTCGGCTCCAGTTACCCCGGCAACGACTACGCGCTGGTCCGCTACGATAACGCCTCGCTGAGCCACCCGGGCGGGTTCGCCGTCGCGGACGCGTACGTCGGGGAGTCGGTCAAGCGGACCGGGTCAACCACGGGCACCCACAGCGGAACGGTCACCGCGCTCAACGTCTCGGTCCGCTACGTCGGCCAGGGTGGCGGCAGGCTGAGCGGCATGATCCAGACCAACGTGTGCGCCGAGCCGGGCGACTCCGGCGGTGCGCTCTACGACGGCTCCAAGGCGCTCGGCATCACCTCCGGCGGCAGCGGCGACTGCCGCTCCGGTGGCACCACCTTCTACCAGCCGGTCCGCGAGGCGGTCAACGCGTACGGCGTGACTGTCTACTGATTCACCAGCGGCGAAACGGGCTCCCGGCGACGGCCGGGAGCCCGTTTCCCTGGGTGCCCTATCGGTCGGCGCAGGGACCGGATCCCGACCGACGGAAGATGATCAGGAAGTGGGGGCGAACGGCCGGCTGGTCGCCATCAGTCGGCCTGCCGGGAGCACTCGTCGGGACGTTGTCCGGCTTCCCGGCCGGACGGGCCTGGGTCGGCCGGGCACCCGGGGGTTCTTGGGCGGCACCGGCGGACGTGGTCAACAGATCCCGAGTGGTTGGGGCGTACCGGGGCAGGCGCGCCGGCCGCACTGCCGGACCGGCTCCACGCCCAGTGCCACAACGCCAATCCGGGCGATAGGCGCGCCGCCCAACCATCGGTGCCCGCACCGTCAGGGCCTGCTGTCCGGTTCCTGGGTACGGCTGTTGAAGTCGGTGTGACCATTCGGGCACTCCGGAATCGTGTCGCCAGCGTGCACGCTGACCTTCGCACCGCACGTCGCGCAGTGGAAGATTCCGGTCCTGCGTGCCTTCTCTCCCGCGTGTGCCGGCATCGAGGCTCCCCGCTCAGCTGATGGTCGCGAGCAGATCGCGGCAGGCCTGCTCGCAGGCCCGGCAGGCCTCGGCACAGACCCGGCAGTGCTCGTGCATCCGCGCGTGCCGCTCACATTCGTCGCCGCAGGACTTACAGGCGGTGGCGCACGCGTCCAGCAGTGTGCGGCTGATGGTGGCGTCGTAGCCCGTATGCCGGGACAGGACCCGGGCGGTGACGGCGCAGATATCGGAGCAGTCCATGGTGGTGCGGACGCATTTGATCAGCTCCGCGACGCTGTCCTCGCTCAGGCACGCGTCCGCACAGGCCGTGCACGCCTGCGCGCACTCGTTCAGCGCGTCGATGGTCGCCGCCAGCTTCTTCCGGTCCAGGTTGATCGACTTCGGATAGGTCTCCAGCATCGACATGGCAATCGTCATGGTCATCCCCTGGTGAGAGCGGTTCTGACTGCGCTACCCGTCCCCAGCCCACCCATGCCTCCGGCTGGCGCGCAGGCGATACGGGGCCCGGACGCCGGCGGGCGCCTCGGTCGTGGCCGCCGACTTTCGCCAGGTCCGCGCTGATCGACTGCGCGTACGTCGCCAAGCAACTGGCATGCCGGTGCTCGACATCGCCCGGCTCTCCTCGACTCCTGGGCCGGCTGCCCGACAACGCTCTGATGCACGCGTGGCGGGTGCGGCGGCATAGCGGAGTCCGCAGCGGGTACCGACCGGAGATGGTGAACCAGATCGAGCTAGAGGAGCACCTCGGCGGCCTCTACGACCCGGTCGACAAGCCCGCGATCAAACAGCGGGCGCGTGACGACGGCGCAACCGACGAGGTCGTCCGGGCCCTGGACGACCTGCCGGCGAACACGTTCGACTCCCCCGAACACGTCGGCGAAGCGTTCGGCAGGAAATGACCTGGCATGGGACGCTACGACGACGACGTGGCAGCGCTGGCGGCGCCGCTGATCGACCCGGGGGACCTGGACGTGCTGCTGGACCGGGTGGGCGACGCGCGAGTAGTGATGCTCGGGGAGGCCAGCCACGGCACTCACGCGTTCTACACCTGGCGGGCAGCGATCACCCGCCGGCTGATCGCGGAGAAGGGCTTCTCGTTCGTCGCGGTGGAGGGTGACTGGCCGGACTGCGACCGGGTGGACCACAGCGTACGGTGCCTGCCCGACGCGCCGGCCGATCCGCGGGACGCGCTGGCCACGTTCGAGCGGTGGCCGACCTGGATGTGGGCCAACGAGGAGGTCGCCGACCTCACCCGTTGGCTGCGCGACCGCAACGCCGGGGTGGACGAGGCGGACCGGGTCGGCTTCCACGGCTTGGACGTGTACTCACTGTGGGAATCACTGCGCGAGATCCTCATCTGGTTGCGGGAACACGACCCGGCGCAGGTGCCGGCGGCGCTGGCCGCCTACCGCTGCTTCCAGCCCTACGACGAGGACCCGCAGCGGTACGCGCTGGCCACCCGGTTCGTGTCGGGCAGCTGCGAGCAGGAGGTGATCGACCTTCTGGTCGGGCTCCGCGAGCGGGCCGCCGCCGACGGGGAGGGCCGCTTCGGAACGTGGCAGAACGCCGAGGTCGTAGCCGGCGCCGAGCGCTACTACCGGGCGATGGTCCGGGGCGGCCGGGAATCCTGGAACGTCCGCGACCGGCACATGGACGACACCCTGGACCGGCTGCTGGGCCACTACGGCCGGACGCGAAGGCGGTGATCTGGGCACACAACACCCACGTCGGCGACGCGCGGGCCACCGAGATGATCGGCGCCGGCGAGGTCAACATCGGCCAGCTCGCCCGGCAACGCCACGGGTCCGACCAGGTGGTGCTGGTTGGTTTCGGCACCCATCGCGGCACCGTGGTGGCCGGCGACGCCTGGGGCGCCCCGATGGAGGTGATGCAGGTACCGCCGGCTCGCCGACACTCCCTGGAGGATGCCCTGCGCGCCGCCGCGCCGGCGCAGGCGCTGTTCGTCTTTCCCCGTGACGACCAGCCCAACCTGCTCACCCACGAACTCGACCACCGGGCGATCGGCGTCGTGTATCACCCGGAACGGGAAAGCTGGGGAAACTACGTGGCCACCGTCCTCGGCGACCGCTACGACGCCTTCTGCTGGTTCGAGGAGTCGCAGGCGGTCCGGCCGCTGAGCGTACGGCGCAGCCCTGCCGAGTCCGAGACGTACCCGTCCGGCGTCTGACCCCGGTGACGGCTCACTCGCCCCGCCCTGGCGACCGTTCGCAGTCCGCAGAACGCCAGGACGACCCTCGGCTGAACGGACTCGCCCGCCGGCTCGACAAGCCGATGGGTGTGCTCGGCATCCTGTTCCTGCTGCTGGTGCTCGGCCAGGCGGTCACCCACGACGAGCCGCTCAGCACGATGCTCACCGTCGCCAGCTGGGTACTGTGGGCGCTGTTCGTCGCCGAGTTCGGGTTGCGCGCCTGGCTCGCCCGGCGCTGTCCGTCGTTGTCTTCGGCACGCTCGCGGGTGCCCACGGGCTTTCTTCCTCAGCCGGGAGCGGGCCGAAGACGCTGCCGACCGTGCGGAGCCCGAGACAAGACAGTGAGCGCACCGCCGGCTTGCCGGCTCGGTGAACAGTTGGAGCGCTCAGGCCTTCACCGCGTCCATGGCTTTCTTCAGTGCGCGGGGAGCGGTCGGCTTGCGGGGCGCCTTCTTCATCATCTCGGCCAGCCGCGCGCCGAGATCCTGCAACTGCTCAGGGCTGACGCCTGCGCGCAGCTTGGGGAACCACTCCTGTTCCTCCTCCTCGATGTGGTGGGTGACCACCTCGATGAGGACCATCGTCTTGGCCTCGAAATGCTCATCATCGGGGTTCATCATGGCGAGCTCGAAGCTGAGCACATCGGCGACATGATGCTCCTCATACGATTCCAGTACCGTCTCGTTGAGATCGGGCAGCAGCCTGCGTGCCTCCGGGTACATGCACTCGTTCTCGACGTACGTGTGCACGGTCAGCGCTTCAATGATCTGGTTGACCACCTGGCCCCGTTTACGGGTGTCCGAACTCGCGTCCTGGAATTCCTGGAACAGCGCGCGTATCTTGCGGTGGTCCTCGACGAGCAGGTCGATGGCGTCGGTCGGCATGTGGCTCCCTCGGATGGCTTCGGTGGCGCCTCAGAGCCTAGGACAGGCCAAACCCGTCATGCCGACGTATCGACACCGCCGCATGGAGCAGAGCCTCGGCGCTCGGGGTCGCGTGCCGACGGGGATGCAGGTCCAAGTCGAGACAGAGCGGCTGAAGGCCGGCCCCGTCGAGCGCGTCCACGCGGTCACGCCCAGCTGATCCGCTGTCGCAACAAGGACTGCTCGGCGAGGTTGGCGGTCAGCTCCAGCGCCCGCCTGTCCGCGTCGTGTGCCTCGTCGGGACGGCCGAGGTCGCGTAGGAGTTCGGCCCGGGTGGCGTGCCACAGGTGATAGCCGCCGAGGGCCTGGCGGAGTTCGTCGACTGCCGCCAGCGCCGCCTCTGGTCCGGCCACGTATCGCAGGGCGACGGCACGGTGCAGCTTCGTGACCGGAGACGGCCCGAGCCGGTCGAGCATCGTGTAGAGGATCAGGATCTGCTGCCAGTCGGTGTCCTCCCACCGTTCAGCCTCGGCGTGCACCGCGACGATCGCGGCCTGCAGCTGATACGGGCCGGGCTTCTTGAAGCCGGCGGCCCTGGCGACCAGCCGGGTCGCGTCGGCGATGACCTTCCGGTCCCACAGGTTTCGGTCCTGTTCGGGGAGTTGGATGATCTGACCGTCCGGGGTGAAGCGCGCTGCCTCCCGGGCCCGGTGCAGCCGTATCAGCGCGAGCAGGCCGAGCACCTCCGGCTCGTTCGGCATCAGCCCGGCCAGCTGGGCGGCGAGGAATGCGGCGTCGTCAGCGAGATGCTGAGTTTCGGTGTGCTGGCCGCCGGTGGGTAGGTACGCCTCGTTGAAGAGCAGGTACACCACCGTCAGCACCTCGGCCAGGCGTGCGCCGAGTTCGTCAGTGTCGGGGATCCGGTACGGGATACCCGCGTCGCTGATCTTCCGCTTGGCACGGGTGATCCGCTGAGCCACCGTGGTCTCGGGGATGAGGAACGCCTTGGCGATCTGCGCGGTGCTCAGGCCGCAGACGACCCGGAGCGTGAGGGCGACCTGGGCGGTGCGGGGCAGCGCGGGGTGGCAGCAGGTGAAGATCAGCCGTAGCCGGTCGTCCGGCGCCGGCTGCGGCGGCCACGCGGCCAGAGCCAGCTTGTCCCGGTAGCGGACGTTGCGGCGCAGCACGTCCAGACCACGACGGCGGGCGACCGTGTACAACCAGCCGTCCGGGTTGGCCGGGATCCCTTCGATCGGCCAGTGCTGCAGCGCTGCCTCGACCGCCTCCTGAACGAGGTCTTCCGCGGCGGAGAAGTCACCGATCAGCGACACGAGGGAGGCGGCGAGTCGGCCCGCGTGCTCGCGCACCACGCGGGCCAACTCCGCCTCGGCGCCCCGACCGGTTGCCACGCTGGTCAACCTGCGATGGGGCGAATCTCCACCAGCGGGCACGCCGGCCAGGACTTCACCAGCCGCAACGCCTCGTCCAGATCGGCCACGTCAACCTCGGCGAACCCGGAGATCACTTCCTTGCCCTCCACGAACGGCCCGTCGGTGATCACCGGCTCGGCCTGGTCGAGCCGGACGGTGGTGGCGGTGTGCGCGGGCATCAGATACAGGTGCGAGGTGATCTTGTCGGCATTGTCGGTGAACCACTGCCGCACCCGCCCATAGGCCCGCTCCCGCTCGACCTCGTCCATCGCGGCCAGGTCGGCGGCAAACTGCTCGGTCTCGGCGAACATCAGCACATACTTCACGGATCTCACCCTCTCAGCTCTGGCCGGGCAGCGGGCAGTACAGGTCGATGCCGTTGCCGTCCGGATCCAGCACGGTGGCGTAGCGGTGACCCCAGAATGCGTCCCACGGCTCCCGCGCCCCGGTGTATCCGGCGCCGGTCAGCTCGGCGTACTTGGCGTCGACGTCGGCCGGGCTGTCGAACCGGAACGCCAGGAAGACCGGCGGGCTACCCGCCGCGCGGGTCCAGCCGGGGCGGGCCATCGCGGTGAACTTCTCCTCGTTCAGCATCAGATGCAGCCCGTTGGGCAGGTCGCATCCGGCGTGCTCGGCGTAGTTCGGGTCGACCCGGAACTCGAGGTTCAGTTGCCGGTAGAACGCGATCGAGGCGGCGACGTCGGCGACGACGATGTCCAGGCTGTCCATAACCGGTTTCATGATCACTCCCGTGGTGTCGATGGGGTGCTGTCACCTGTCAGACGACCGACGGGACGCTGGATACGACACCGCTTCAAGATTTTTTGTGCGGTTGGGCCGAAGGCCACGGCCCGGTCCAGCTCAACGGAGGTCGCGTCGGCGGCCAGCCGAACTGCGAACGTGGGCGGGCAGTCAGTGAGCAGTTCGAGTCGCTGCACCCAACGCCCAGGCGAGGGACGGCCCTGCGACTTCGCTGCGATCTCGTCCCCGGATGAGGGCACCTACGCCTACTACGCCGGTCCGGTCGGCGGGAGGTTCACCACTCCAGCCGCCACCAGCCCGGCGCCATGCCGGGCTGGTGGCGGCGGGGCCTGGATTCAGCCGGTCCAGAGCCCGGTGGCCGCGACGTCCCGGCAGTAGTCGGCGAAGTCGCGTGGTGGTCTGTTCAGAGCCCGCTGCACTCCGTCAGCGAGGTGGGCGTTGCGTCCGTCGAGCACCGTGGTGAACAGGTACGTCAGGAGCGTGACGACGTCGGTGGGCACACCACCCGCGGTCAGCGCGGCAGCGTAGTCCGCCGCGCTCACCGGTACGAACCGGATCGGGCGCCCGGTCGCGGCGGCGATCTCCGCGACCGCGTCCGCGAAGGTCAGCAGACGCGGCCCGGTCAGCTCGTACACCTCATTGGCGTGCCCCGTCTCGGTCAGCGCCGCGACCGCGACGTCGGCGATGTCGTCGGCGTCGACGAAGGGTTCGGCCACCCCGGTGACAGGTAGCACGACCTTGCCGGCGAGCACCGGCTCCAGCAGGTAGTTCTCGCTGAAGTTCTGGTGGAACCAGCTCGCCCGGATGATGGTCCATTCGGCTGCGGCGTCCTGGACCACCTTCTCGCAGGTCTGCGCCTCCTCCTCACCCCGACCGGAGAGCAGAACGAGGCGCCGGACCCCGGTCGACACCGCGAGGTCGGTGAAGGCCCGGATGTCGTCGGCCGCGCCGGGGACCGCGAGGTCCAGAGCGTAGGACACATACACCGCATCGACGTCCGACAGGACGGCGGACCACGTGGCCCGGTCGGCCCAGTCGAACGGGGGTGCGCCGGAGCGGGAGCCAACTCGCACCGGCACCCCGCGCGCAGTCAGCCGGTCGACGATCCGGCGACCGGTCTTGCCGGTCCCGCCCAGCACCAGGGTCATGATGTCGCTGCTGCCCATATCAGGACTCCTGCTGATCGGGGCTGGGGGTTACCCACTCGACGAACTGAACCGTGATGCCGCTCGGGTCGGTGACCTGGAAGAGACGTTCTCCCCACGGCTCTTCCCGCAGCGGCATGGTGATGGGGACGCCCGCCGCGCGGAGTCGGTTCTCCTGGGCGGCAACATCGGAAACGGTGAAGGCGACGATGACTCCGGCGGCGTGCTGGTCCCGGGATCCTTCGGGCAGCACGTCCGTGCCGCGACTCAGCAGCACGATGTCGACGGCCGCGTCGTCGCGGCCGAGGGAGGCGAACCCGTCGGCGGCCATGCGTTCGGTGAACCCGAGGTGGGTGGTGAAGAAGGCGCTTGATTCCGTCACCTTGTCGACGGTGAGGGAAAGGGTGGTAGCGGTGATCATCATGCGCGTGCTCCTTGTCGTGCTTGAGCGGTGCAGGTCAGGAGGGTGACCCCGCTGTCGAACTGCCGGGTCGATGCGAGGGTGAACCGGGTCGGGTGGTACTTGCCGGCGAACAGGGGGATCCCCGCGCCGGCGACGATCGGGTGCCGCTTGATGATCAGCGTGTCGATCTCGCCGAGCAGGCGGCCCGCGAGTTGACCGCCGCCGCACAGCCAGATGTCCGCGCCGTCTTCCCGTTTGAGCCGGCGGACCAGGCCGATCGGGTCCTGCGCGACGACCTGCACTGTCGGGTCGTCGATGGTCAGCGACCGGGACACCACGTACTGGCGCAGATGCGGGTACGAGCTGGTCGTACCCACGCTCAGCGTCGGCTCGTAGGTGCCACGGCCCATCACGACCGTGTCGAACCGCCCGTTCGGGGCGCCGACCAGGCCGAAGTGTTCCCGGAGGTGCACCGGAATCGTCTCGGGGAACTCCGCCGCGAGCGCCGCCATGTGATCGCCCTCGTGGAGGAAGCTGTCGTACTGCCCCTCCGGGCCGGCGATGTAGCCGTCGAGGCTCGACGCGACGTAATAGACCAGTCTGCGCTGGCGCATCGTACTCCTTCTATGGGTGGGCGAGGCAGGGGTCAGGGAGCTTGCGGTGGGCCGCGCGTCCGAGCCGGGGCACGCGGGCCGGCGGGGTGCAACGTCCGCATCTGGAGCTCCTCGATCGGGTCACCGAACCGGTCGTACGGTTCGCTGTTCACCATCACCCGGGCGCCGACCCGCAACAACGCAAGATCCGGTAAGGCTCGATAATCGCTGGGTTATCGATGGGCACTGTCTGACCGTCGGACCAGGGAGCCGCTGTGGAGCTGCGTGATATCGAGATCTTCCTGACGCTGGCCGAGGAGCTGCACTTCGGGCGCACCGCGGCGCGGATGCACCTGTCCCAGGCCCGGGTCAGTCAGTCGATAGCGAAGCAGGAGCGCCGGGTGGGTGCCGCCCTGTTCGAGCGCACCAGCCGCCGGGTGGCGCTGACCCCGATCGGCGCCCGCCTACGTGACGATCTTGCCGTCAGCTACCAGGGCATCCTGGCCGCGCTCGAAGGGGCCGCTACCGCGGCGCGGGGCATGGAAGGGACGCTCACGCTGGGCACCATGGGCGCCCTGGCCCAGGCCATCGCAGATGTCACCAGCCTGTTCCGCGCTCGACATCCCCGCTGCGACCTGCGGTTTCGTGAAGTGCACGTTGCTGACCCGTTCACTCCCCTGCGCACCGGCGAGGTCGACGTCGCGCTGCTGTGGACACCGGTCAATGAACCCGACCTGACCGTCGGGCCGGTCCTGCGCACCGACCCGATCATGTTCATGGTCGCCGACGACCATCCCCTCGCCCGTCGTGGTGAGGCCACCATGGAGGATCTGGGCGACTACATCGTCGCCCACCCCGCCACGCCCATTCCGCGTTACTGGGAGGAGGCGATCGTGCCGTTCCACACGCCGGCCGGCCGGGAGGTCCGGCGCGGACCCGCGGTCGCCACCTGGCAGGAAGTCCTCACCGTCGTGGCCGCCGGCGTCGTGGTGCAACCGGTGCAGGTGGAAGCCTCCCGCTACTACTCCTGGCCAGGCATCACCTACCTACCAGTGCGGGATGCCCCGACCTGTTCCTGGGCCCTGGTATGGCGTACGGCCGCACACACGGCCCTGATAGCCGCGCTCGCTCAAGCCGCCCACGACCGCCTTGCGCTTCCCGACACTGGGGCGATGAAGTCGGGGAACCACCTGGAGGGCTGACCAGACTCGCCGGAGTGGTGGCGTGGCAACACAATCTGGGTTGGCCAGGGCGGCGTCCTCCTCATCGACATGTTCGGTTACGACGACCAGCGGCGGCTGACGGCCGGCGACGCGCTGCTCGGTCTGCTCCAGGCGCTCGGCATGCGTACAGCCACGGTCGTGCCCTCGCCGAAGTCCGGCGGCTCGACGAGGCGGGCGACTGCTGGAGCCAGGCGTTCGAAGCGTCGCCGACAGCGGGGACGGCGACAATGCCGAGCAGGTCCGGCAGAAACTCGACGAGCTGACGTGAGCGTCTCCGGCAGGCACTCGCCCACACCGGCCAACGCCACCTCATCGGCGGCCACGACGCCTCACCTCGTCGAGCGAACCAGCATCGATCATCTCGTCCACCGCCGTACGAGCCGCCGCTCAGGCCGGCATGTCACCAACAATGCGATCGTTTGTGGTCAAGGCACCAGCGTCGCGAACACGACGATGTTGTCCTTGTACGACTTCGCTGCCTTGTCGTAGTCGCCACCACAGGTGATCACGCGGAGCTGCGCCTTGCCGGTGTGACCGTAGACCAGGCTCAGCGGGAGCTTCTTCTTCGGGTAGCGGGCCACCCCGTCGACGATGAAGCGGGCCTTCTTGCCGTCCTTGCGGGGCACCTCGATGGTGTCTCCCGGTTTCAGCGCGCCCAGACGGAAGAAGACCGCCCGGCCCGTGGCGCGTGAGTCGACGTGGCCCACCACCACCGCGGTCCCCACCTCGCCGGGACTTGGTCCCAGCTTGTACCACCCGGTCGTATTGGGCTGATTCACCGCTGGGACCGCGATCTGCTGGTTCCGGTCGAGCCCGAGCGGAACCGTCGGCGCGTCAACGCCGATCCGCGGGATCCTGATGCGGGTCGGCTGCGATCGCGGCATCCCGGCCACCGTCGGTGAGGGAGACGGGCGGGTCGCGGTGGACCCGAGATCGCCGTCGACGCGGCCGCGAGCATTGCGCGCCTCACCGTGGGTCGCCCCGGAGCCCGGCGACGCGTTGGCTCCACTCGGCGTCGGCTCTGGTGTGGTCGGTTCGTCCGTCAATGGTGACGGCAGGGACTGCGGTGCGGCGGCGGCGTCGGGCTGCGGCGGCCCGACCGGATCAGGAGCCGCGGCCGCGAACGCGATCAATCCTGCTCCGCCAAGCGTGATAAGGACGACCAGGACGAGGCCAGCGGCACGCCACGGGAAGCCGTGGCGGCCGCTGGCGCTCCTGGCCGCCCTAGGCGGCAGTGCCATTGGTGGACCGCCGACGCAGCAGTGCGATGCCACCGAGCACGCCCACGCCCACCATGCCAGCACCGGCCGCCGTGAGAGCACCGGTGTTGGTGTCGGAGAGCGCGCCACCGTCACCGGCCGCGACGCCGGCCGTCTTCGGCAACACCCAGGCTCCGTCCGGACCCGCGTACGCGCCGCCAGCCGTGGTGGCAGGCTGGCCGACCGGCGAACCAGCCTCGCCGATACTAGCCTCGACCATCCTGAGGAGGTCGGAGAGCAGATCGAGCTCCACGTCCACCTCCACCTCGAGGTCGCGAATGCAGACGACGATGGTGTTGGGCTGGGTTCTGTTGTCGTTCGTCGCCACCTGCGATGCGGGCAGGTTGAAGGTGACGACGCTGTCCTCGATGGTGTTGTCCTTGATGACATTGGTGATGTTCTGCTCGTTGATCTGCTTGGTGGTCGCGCAGGTCACCCCCTTACCGTTCTTGTCGCGCAGGCTGAAGGTCTTCGGCTTGTCGTCTGACTTCTTCTGCGACGTCTGCCCCTCCTTCGAGGCCGTGGGCCCCTGGGGCTCTCCGTCGGGCGCGGCGAGCGCGGCGGCGGGCGCCGCGAGCAGCAGGGCGGCGCTGCCCAGCACCACTCCGCCGGCGAGCTTGGTCAAAAACCTCATCGACATGATCCTCACTCCTTTGGTCGGCTCAGGAGGCGAGCCATGACGAACGCTAGTCCGATTCATACGAAACGAGAGGACTTTCCGGGTTTCGTAACACGTAGTACTCGAGATGCCATAAGTAGTTAATTCACATCTACTGGGGGGTTTGAGTTTCCCTGTCTGCCTGGCTTTGGTAGCGGCCCGCTGCCGCAGAAGGGGCACCGCCACCTGGGCGGTGGCACCTGTGCGCCACTGGCGGGAGCCGGAGGTTCGTCTCGCGGGGCAGGCCGCCCCAGTCGCCGCTAACGAGACCTGAACCGGGCTAATCGCCCGGATATGGGGAACAACCACCTATAGCAGCCGAAGGCATGTTTGCCTCAGAAACCCGGAAAACGGCCCGACCGAACATGAATGCTTCTTATGTTCGTCATGGCTCTTCTTCCTGAGCCAACTAGAAGGGAGTGAGGGACATGTCGAAGAGGTTCCTAACCAGGCTCGCCGGCGGAGTAGGGCTGGCCAGCGCCGCCCTGCTGCTCGGTACGCCCGCCGCCGCGCTCGCGTCCTACGGAGAGGACTCGCGGTACGAGCCCTCGGACCGCAACGGGGTTGTCTGCGCCACCAACGAGCAGCTCAACAAGCTGATCGTCGCCAACATCATCAGCGACAACGACATCGAGGACAGCGACGTCACCTTCGAGCAGAACATCTCGGTTGACCAGACGAACGAGAACACAACTCAGCCCAACAACGTCGTCGTCTGCATCGGCGACGTGGACGTCGACGTGGACGTGGAAGAGGACTAGGAACCGCTCAGGTGGCTCGAGCCTGCCGGTATCGGCGGCGCGGCGATCCGTCAAACAACGTCGCCTGAGGCGGCCAGGACACGGTCAGCGGCACGTCATGGTTTCCCGTGACGTGCCGCTGCCTCGTCCTGGTCGTACTCCTCATGCTCCCAGGTGCAGGATCGGTCCGGTGCTGCACGGCGAGCCGGGCGCCTCGCTCACAAGCTCTGTTCAGTCCTGCCGTGGCGGCGAGCGAACCGCGCCCCGGCCGACGTGGCACGTCGTGTCGGTGTCGGGGCAACGTGGCCATCTGGGTTGGCTCGGCCGCGAAGCTGCGTGCCGTCTCTCAGGCGCGGTAGTAGGCGTCGATGGGGGCGCGTGCCTCGTCGAACAGGGCCGGGCCGTCGTGCGTCACCGTCGGCCAGGCGCCCGAGGCGGGGTTGAGCTCGATGAGCTGCTTGGTGGCCAGGGCGTAGACGACCCGGCCGAGTCCGGAGCGGATGATGCCGCCCGCGCACATGCCGCACGGCTGGCAGCTCGTGTACATGGTGGTGCGTGCGGCCGTTTCCGGGTCGAGTTCGCGGGCCGCCCAGCGGGCGAGCTTCAGTTCCGGGTGGGCGCTGATGTCGTTGTCGCGACGCACCGTGTTGTGGGCTTCGACGAGAATCGTGCCGTCCGGGCCGGCCAGCAGGGAGCCGTACGGTGCGTCACCCAGGGCGATGGCGCGCGCCGCGATGGCGATGGCACGCCGTAGGAGTTGCTCGTCGGCAGTGGTGATCACGATGGTGTCGTCCTCCGGTGGGTGGCCAGGGCGGTCAGCGCCTGCCAGGCTGTTTCGGGCCTGCGGGTATCTTCGGGATCTCCGTGGTACGGGTCGAGCACGACGGCTTCGGCGCCGAGCTGGCGAAGCTGATCGAGATCGTCGAGGATCTGCTCGATGGTGCCGACGCCCGCCAGCCGCTCGGGGTCGTCGACCGGTGTGGTGGTCAGCCGCAGGGCGATGCGGGGCGTGAAGGCGGACAGCGGGTGCTTCGCCACGGCCGCGCGCAGCCAGGGAAGGGTGACCCGCAGCGGGTGCCAGGCGTCGCCGAACCGGACAGCGCGTCGGATCGCCACGTCGCTGTTGCCGCCGACCCAGATGGGCACCGAGATGGTCTCCCGCAGGGTGGCCAGGTAGTCGTCGGTCAGCTTGCCGCGCTCGCTGAACGGCACGCCGAGCGCGTCGAACTCCTGACGAGCCCAGCCGACGCCCACCCCGAGCACGAACCGACCGCCGCTGAGCTGGTTGAGGTTGGTGGCCATGCGCGCCACCAGCAGCGGGTGCCGGTAGGGCAGCACGAGCACGGTTGTGCCCAGCCGCAGCCTGGTGGTGACGCCAGCCAGCCAGGACAGCGTGGTGAACGGCTCGTAGAACGGCTCCGGATACCGCTGCGCCACGTCCGGGGTGACGGCCACGTGATCGGACACCATGAGGAGGTCGAAGCCGAGCCCCTCCACGATCCGCGCCCACTCGCGCAGCACTGCGGGATCGGTGCCAGGCCCGAAGTTCGGCACGTTGACGCCCAATTGCATGATCCAAGGCTATCCCGGCGATCAAGGAATCTGGAACAGACTTCTCCCGGCGATGGCGGCGTTCTGCCGGGAAAACATCGGTATGATCGCGCCATGGCCGTGAATCTTGACGACGTCGATTGGGCGATCATCGATCAGTTGCAGCAGGACGGCCGCATCTCCCTCAGCGAGTTGGGGCGGCGCGTGAGCCTCAGCTCGTCGGCCACCACGGAACGGGTGCGACAACTGGAGGCGCAGGGCATCATCTCCGGCTACCGCGCGGTGGTTGACCTGGCCAAGGTCGGCTACCCGGTGCTCGCCGTCGTCCGGTTGAAGTACCCGGGCAACCACCACCAGCCGTTGCACCGCCTGCTCGCCGAGCGCCGGGAGATCCTGGAGTGCCTGCGCACCACCGGCGACGACTGCTACACCCTGAAGGTGGCCGCGACCTCCATGGGGCACCTCGAGGCGCTCATCGACGAGCTGGCCGGTTTCGGCAGCACGACCACCAGCGTCGTCTACAGCCAGACCCTGCCCTACCGCGGGCCCGACCGGCCCTGATTCGCGAGGAACGAGCGGGGTAACCCCGGCCATGGCCGCTGATCGGCACGGCCGGCCCGGCCCCGACGCCGTTACCGAGCAGGCCAAGGACATGACGGCGCGGGCCCGGCGCCGCGGTGGTGAGGCCGGCAGGCTGCGGCTGCTTCACCTCGAGGCCATTCTGGTCGTCGCCGTCCAGTGCGGGCTTGCCGCTGCGCTGTCCTGGGTGATCGCGCACGAGGTGCTGGACAGGCCAGGGCCGGTATTCGCGCCCAGCGCGGCGGTCGGCACGATCGTCGCCGCCCTCGGGCAGCGCGCCAAACGTACGTTCGAGCTGATGCTCGGGGTCGGGCTGGGCCTGTTGGTCAGCGATCTTCTGGTGCTCTTCATCGGGTTCGGGCCCTGGCAGATCGGTTTGGTGGTGGCGTTGGCCATCGCCGTCGCACTGCTGCTGACCGGACGAAGTGGCGCGCTGGTCGCCCAGGCGGGCAGTACGGCGGTGCTGATCGCCGCGCTGTCACCGACCTCACGAGACCTCGAGTTGCCCCGCATCCTCGACGCCGTGGTGGGCGGCGTGGTGGGGTTGGTGGTGGTCGCGGTGCTGCTGCCGATCAACCCGATGCGGGTTCTCGACCGCACCGCCGCGCCGGTGGTCCAAACGCTCTGCGCGCAGCTTCGGGAGGTCGCACACGCACTGAGACAGCGCGACCCGGACCGCGCGATGCGGGCACTCGAGCAACTCCGTGGCATGGAGCCGGACCTGGCCCGGCTGCACGAGGCACTGGCTGGCGCCAAGGAAGTGGTGACGATCTCGCCGGCACGCTGGCAGCGCCGACATGACGTGGAGCGTTACGAGCGTGGGATGCAGCATTTTGACCGGGTGGCGCTCGAGTGCCGGGAGTTGGCTCGCTGGGCCACCACCAGTCTGGAGTACGACGAGCCGGTACCGCAGGAACTCATTGCCGCGGTGGAGCAGCTCGCGCAGGCGGTTCACCTACTGCATCAGGAAACCCGGCAGGGCCAGCCACAGGAGCAGACACGCCGGGTGGTCCTGGACGCCGCACGCTTGGCCGGCCGAGCCCGCGCAAGAGGCCTGAATTCGTACGCCGACGGCATGGTGACCCAACTCCGGACGGCGGCGAGTGACCTCCTCCGATCGACGGGGTACGAGCCGGAGACGGCCAACCGGATGGCGCGCGAGGCGGCGCAGCGGGGCTCCGTCTGACCCCGCCAGCTCGCAGGTCCAGCGACGGCTTCGCCCCGGATTCGGTCGGCGAGCAGATCATCGGCCGCCGCTACGTGGTCAGTGGCCGCCGCTGCGCGGCCGCGCTCGCTCGCGGGCGTGCATCGCGGCCACCCGCTCCACCGCGGTCATGTCGCCGGATCGGGCGGCCGCGACGAACGTGGTCAGCAGCCGCCGCTGCGCGGCCGCGGTCGCTGGCGTACGCCGCTTACCCACTATGTCTCGGCGCGCCCGGCTGACCAGCTGGCGCACGGCCGGCTCGGTCGCCTGCAGGATGTCCGCGATCCGGGCATACGGGTAGTCGAACGCCTCCCGCAGGACATACGCGGCACGTTCGGTGGGCCGGAGCTTCTCCATCAGCAGCAGGGCCGCGAGCTCCAGAGCCTCGCCACGCTCAGCCCCCAGGTACGGGTCCGCGCTCGGGTCGACGGATTCCGGCAGCCCCGATCCGATGCACGTCTCGCGCCGCACCCGCGCCGACTGGAGCGCGTTGATGGCCAGCCGGGTCGTCGTCGTCGCCAGGAACGCGGCCGGGTTGACCACCGTGGCGCGGTCACACGTCTGCCACCGCAGCCATACCTCCTGAACCAGATCCTCGGCCTCGGTGGCGCTGCCGAGCATGCGGTACGCGATCCCGAACAGGCGTGGCCGCACGCTGGTGAAGACCGCTGCGGCCTCCTCAAGGTCATCCGTCCCGGCCGGCTCATGATTCACGCCAGACTCCACCATCCCTCTCCCCCGTCTGGTCACGTCGCGGCTGCCACCAGGCCAATCGTGGGCCGGGAACGCCGCAAGTTCCCAACGCCGCAGCAGTGATGGCGACCACGCCCCTGTCACAGATTCCGCGGCTGCGCTGTCTCGGCTGGTGGAGACAGCGAAATCTCACCAGGAGAACCCATGACCGACCCGAAGCCGACCGTCCTCGTTCACGGCGCCTTCGCGTCGATCCTCGAGGCCGTGGACGGCGCTCATGGGGCGCTCGAGGCGGGATCCGGTATCGAAACGAGAAGGGTGACCCGGTGAGGCCGAGTCGACTGGAGGCATTCAGTGATGGGGTGCTCGCCATCATCATCACGATCATGGTGCTGGAGTTGGGGGTGCCGGAAGGTCACCATCTCTCCAACCTCGTCCACACGACCGGTATCGGGCTGCTGACGTATCTCCTCAGCTTTGTCTACGTGGGCATCTACTGGAACGCCCACCACCACATGTTCCACCTGGTTCAACGGGTCAACGGCGGTGTGCTGTGGGCGAACCTGGCGCTGCTGTTCTGCCTGTCGCTGGTTCCGTTCACGACCACCTGGGTGTCCGAGTCGAGGTTCGCGCAGACCCCGGTCGTCATCTACGGTCTGAACCTGCTCAGCGCGGCCGTCGCGTACCTCGTGCTGCAGTGGGTGATCATCCGACAGCAGGGACCGGAGTCGCCGCTGCGCCGGGCGGTCGGCAACGACCGCAAGGGCAGGATCTCCGTAGTGGTCGACGTCGTCGGGATCCTCAGCGCGATGACGATCGACCGGAGCGGGCATGTCGGAGTGTGGATCGCCATGGCGTGCTTCGTCGCCATCGTGATCATGTGGGTCGTCCCCGACCGCCGCATCGACCGGGTGGTGCGCCAGCACGAGCCCGCGGCCTGAGGGCCGAGAGCGAATTCGGGGACATTTTCCGCGAAGGTGTCACAGGCCGGAGGGGTTCCCGGTCTTAGCCGGTGACCGGATGGCAACCGACGCCCCGGCCAACAGGGAAGGTTTGTCATGAAGATCGTGGTAATCGGCGGCACGGGCCTGATCGGGTCGAAGCTCGTGGCGAAGCTCGGCGAGTACGGCCACGAGGCGGTGCCGGCGTCACCGAACACCGGCGTCAACACCCTCACCGGCGAGGGCCTGACCGAGGTGTTGGCCGGCGCGTCCGTGGTGGTCGACGTGTCGAACGCCCCCTCTTGGGAGGACACCGCGGTGATGGAGTTCTTCACGACCTCCACCCGCAATCTGCTTGCCGCGGAGGCGGCGGCCGGTGTGGGCCACCACGTGGCGCTGTCGATCGTGGGGACCGAACGGCTGCCCGAGAACGGCTACTTCCGGGCGAAGGCCGCGCAGGAGAAGCTGATCGAGGACTCGTCGATCCCGTTCTCGATCGTGCACGCGACGCAGTTCTTCGAGTTCGTCAAGGGCATCGCCGACGCCGGCGCGGACGGTGACACGGTCCGGATGGCGCCGGTGCTCTTCCAGCCCATGGCCGGCGACGAGGTGGCCCAGGCGCTCTGTCGGGTGTCGGTGGGGGCGCCGTTGAACGGGCGGGTCGAGGTGGCCGGGCCCGAGCGGCTCCGGATGGACGAGTTCTTCCGCAACGCCCTGGCTGCTCTGGGCGATCCGCGTGACGTAGTCACCGACCCGCACGCGCGCTACTTCGGAGCCGAGTTGGGCGAGCGGAGTCTGGTGCCGGGCGACGGGGCGGTCCTCGGAGAGATCAAGTACGCCGACTGGCTGGGCCGGACCACGGCCGGCAGGTAGCGCCCGGTCCTCGTCCACACCCGTCAGCCGAGGTGGTACTCCCATGCTCGGCCGCGATCCGACGGCCACCGAGTCGAGGCGCAGTTCGAGCGCGTGGCAGGCGGCGTGGTCAGGACCGGCGTCCCCCCGCCGGTCCTGACCACGCCGCCCGAACTTCAGCCGGCAGAGCCGGCCGATGGCGGAGAGCCGACGAGTCGAGCAGGTCAGCGGCGACGACCGACGACCGAACAACGAGGACCGGATCCCGCCCGCTCGCCGACCGCGGGTGGGGTGAGAACGACGAAAGAGGATGTCATGACCATCAACAACAGCGCCCCCGTCGTGGTCGGTGTGGACGGCTCCGCGGCCGCACTGGACGCGGTCCGGGTGGCGTCCCGGGAGGCGGCGTACCGGCACCGTCCGCTGCGGGTCGTGCACGCCTTCATCTGGCCGCTGACCGGGGCCCCGCTCACCCCGGGGCCGGGCGCTCCGGCCGGGGCCGGTCTGCGCAACCAGGCGGAGCGGTACGTCGCCGAGGCGGTCGCCGAGGCCAGCAGGGTCTCCCCCGAGGTGCCCGTCACCGGCGAGGTGGTGGACGGCGCGCCGACTCCGGTGCTGCTGGACGAGTCCCGGGAGGCGGCGCTGGTGGTACTCGGACACCGTGGTCTGGGCGGCCTCGCCGGCCTGCTCATCGGCTCGGTCACGGTGCAGGTCTCCGCCCGCGCGCAGTGCCCGGTGCTGGTGGTACGCGGTGAGCCGCGGGCCGACGGCCCGGTTGTGGTGGGCGTGGACGGCTCGGAACTGTCCACCGAGGCGGTCGGGTTCGCGTTCGACGAGGCCGCCCGGCGGGACGCCCCGCTGGTCACGGTGCACGCCTGGCTCCACCCCACCTCGGTCGGCCCGGGCGACATGCTGCCCCTGGTCTACGACCGGGACGCCCTCGCCGGTGCGGAGGAGCGCGTGCTCGCCGAGTCGGTGGCCGGCTGGTCCGAGCGCTACCCGGAGGTGCCGGTGCGACAGCGGCTCGTCGGCGGCTCACCGGCCCGGGTACTGGTGGAGGAGTCCAGGACGGCGCAGCTGGTGGTCGTCGGCGCGCACGGCCGCGGCGCGCTGGGCGGGTTGCTGCTCGGCTCGGTCAGCCACGCGGTGCTGCACCACTCGCACGCGCCGCTGGCGATCGTGCGGCACACCCGCCAGGCCGACCACCCCTGAGCTCGGGCGAGGCGGAAACCCGTTTGCCGGTCGGCGGGACGGCTCCTAGGGTGCTCGCCGTGCAGATCCGGCCGTTCGCGCAGCCCGACTGGTCCCAGGTTTGGCCGATCATCCACGAGGTGATCCGGGCACAGGAGACCTTCCCCTACGACCCGGCGATGACGGCCGGCCAGGCGTACGACATGTGGGTGGAGCAGGCGCCGGGCCTCACGGTGGTCGCGGCGGACGGTGACGCGGTGCTCGGCACCGCCAAGATGGGTACCAACCGGCCCGGCCCCGGCTCGCACGTCTCCACGGCGAGCTTCATGGTGGCCCTGGAGGCGCGCGGCCGGGGTGTGGGCACCGCGCTGTGCCGGTACGCGCTCGACTGGGCCCGCGCACGCGGCTACGCGGGGATGCAGTTCAACGCGGTGGTGGCGTCGAACACGGCCGCGGTCGAGCTGTACCGGCGGGAGGGGTTCGACGTGGTCGGCACCGTGCCGGGCGCGTTCCGCCACCCCGCGCTCGGCCGGGTCGGCCTGCACGTGATGTACCAGGAGTTCCCGGACGCCGCCGTCCCCGCCGCCGCCTGACAGCCGGTCGGCGGGAAGGGCGACGTGGCGGCGTCGGAGCCCGGCGGCCGACCGGAGTCGGGCCGCCGGGCGGTCGACACCTACGCCAGAGCCGGCGCGGCCGCGCCGGCGGTGGCCGGGGCGTAGCGGGCGATCGGGTTGCTCAGGGTGCCGACGAGTTGCAGGGCGGCCGACGGGTCGGCGAGGTCGACCATCTGCTGGTTGTCGCGCAGCTGGAGCCGGTTGAGGCAGGAGAGCGCGAACTCCGGGGCGAACAGGTCGTAGCGGCGCAGCCGGTCGGCCAGGTGCGGGACCCGGCCGGCGTAGTCGGTGGCGCACTCGGCGACCGCGCCCCAGAAGGTCTCCTCGTCGCAGACCCCCTCGGTGACCAGGATGGCGTTCAGGTGGCGCAGGAAGCAGTCGAACACGTCGGTGAAGACCGACAGCAGCTTCATCTCCTCGGGCACGTCGGCGCGGATCCGCTCCACCGCCGGGGGCAGCTCCGCGTCCGGGCTCATCACCACGATCTCCTCGGCGATGTCCTTGAAGATCGCCCGCTGCACGGTGCAGTCGTTGAGGACCAGGATGACGTTCTCGCCGTGCGGCATGAAGGCCAGGTCGTAGGCGTAGAAGCTGTGCAGCAGCGGGGTGAGGTAGGCGTCGAGGTAGCGGCGCAGCCACACCCGCGGCGCCAGCCCGGAGCCGGCGATCAGCGCGGCGGCGAACGACCGGCCTTCGCGGTCGGTGTGCAGCAGCGAGGCCATGGTGACCAGCCGCCGGCCCGGCTCCAGGGCGGGCACCGGGCTCTCCCGCCAGAGCGCGGCCAGCATCTTGCGGTACGGGGAGTACCGGTCGGTGGCCGCCTCGTACTGCGGGTGTCGGTAGCCGACTGCGGCCCGCTCCCGGATGATCGTCAGCCCGGTGGAGCGGAACACCTCGTCGGCGGCGATCAGGTCGGCGAGCCAGTCGTTGATGGCCGGGGTCGCCTCCATGTACGCCGCGGAGAGCCCCCGCATGAAGCCCATGTTCAGCACCGACAGCGCCGTCTTCACGTAGTGCCGGTGCGGTTCGGTGACGTTGAAGAAGGTGCGGATCGACTGCTGGGCGAGGTGTTCGTCGGGGCCCTCGCCGAGGCAGACCAGGCGCCGCCGGGCGACCTCCCCGGCGAAGGTGACGGCGAGCTTGTTCCACCACTGCCACGGGTGCACCGGGATGAGGTGGTAGTCGGCCAGGTCCAGGCCCAGCTCGGCCGTGGTCTCCGCGAAACCGGCCAGGGTCTGCGCCCCGAGTTCCCCGCGCACCAGGGTGTCGTAGTGCAGGTCCGCGGCGCAGGTGAAGGTCGAGTGGTCGCGGTGGGCGGCCAGCCAGACCAGCCGGACCGGCGCGGCGGCCTCCGGGGCGTACCGGTGGTATTCGTCGATGCCGAAGCCGAGCCGACCGTTGTTGGCCACGAAGCAGGGGTGGCCCTCGGTCATCGAGGTCTCGACGGTCTGGAAGTCGGCCCGGGCCAGCTTGGCCGCCGGCAGCGCCGGCCGGTCCAGCTTGTACGCGGCCCCGGCCAGGGTGGAGGTGATCTCCTCCAGGTAGACCGGGAGGACCCGGTCGCTGAGACCGAGCGCGCCGCGCAGCTCCAGGCAGAGGTCGACGGCGTCCAGCGGCAGTTCGTCCTCGCCGCGGTGCCGGGTGATGCTCTCCGGGTCGATCTGCCAGTGCTCCAGGCTGAGCACCCGGGCCGCGAACCGGTACGCCACGCCGCCGTCGTCGCTGCGGACCAGGTACCGGCCCGGCCCGTCGGGCTCCGGGCTGAGCAGGCGTTCGTGGGCGAACTCGGCGAGCGCCTTGCGGACCAGCAGCCGGTTGGCCCGGGCCCAGTTCTCCGGGGTCAGGTGGGCGGCGACGGCGCGGGCGGTCATGCCGGTACTCCTTCGGTGCGGGCGGCGGGGTCGGGGGCGGGATCACGCACGGCGGTGGCGGCGCCGAACCGCTCGCGGGTGCAGACGCTCAGCAGAGCGGTCTTCGCCGGCAGGGTCACCTCGCCGACGACGGCGAAGCCGACCGCGGCGTTGAGCGCGTGCACGGCGGTGTTGCGCACGTCCGGCTCGACCACCACCCGTCGGGTGGCCGGGTCGGCGAAGAGCCACTCCATGACGGTGGTGATGACGGCCAGGGTGAAGCCGTGCGCCGGGGTGTCGGTGGGGGCGCAGAGGAAGTGCATGCCGACGTCGCCGGGGCGGTGGTCGTAGCGGCCGGCCAGCTCGACGTGCGCGGGGTCGTACCGTTCGGCGAGGAACGCCGGCCGGCCCCGCCAGAGCCCGAGGTGGGCGTCGTGGTGCGGGTGCGCGGCGATCCGCCGGTACTCCGCCGCGACCGCGGCGACGTCCGCGTCCTGCATCATCCAGAACGCCGCCTTCGGATGGGTCACCCAGCCGTGCAGCAGCGCGGCGTCCGCCTCCGGGTCGAGGGTACGCAGGGCCAGCTCGCCGAGCCGGGGGTCGACCCGGGTGTACACGACGGCGGTCACGACGCCACCCCGGCCGGCGCGCCGAACTCCTGGAAGGTGATGCTCTTCTCGATCGGATAGTGCTCGCGGCCGAGCAGCTCCCGGATGATCCAGGAGTTGCGGTACGGGCCCATGCCCAGGTCCGGCGAGGTGATGCTGTGCGTGTGGGTGCCGGCGTTCTGCAGGAAGATCCCCCGGCCGGTGTTGTCGATGCTGTAGTTGCGGGCCACGTCGAACCGGCCGTGGCCGTCCCAGCGGATCCGGTCGCGCACCGGGGCGAGGAACTCCGGCACCCGGTAGCGGTAGCCGGTGGCCAGCACCAGCCCCTCGGTGTCGAGGGTGAAGTCCCGCCTCTGCTCCACCTGGCGCAGCCCGAGGGTGTACGTCCCGGTCGCGGCGTCGTACGCGGCGCTGGTCAGCTCGGTGTTCGTGATCAGTCGGGTGCGCACCGGGCCGTGCACGCTGCGCGCGTAGAGCAGGTCGAAGATGTCGTTGATCAGGTCGGCGTCGATGCCCTTGAACAGCCCCTTCTGCTCGGCCTCCAGGCGGTAGCGGGTCGGCTCGGGCAGCGCGTGGAAGTAGTCCACGTAGTCCGGTGAGGTCATCTCCAGGGTCAGCTTGGTGTACTCCAGCGGGAAGAACCGGGGCGAGCGGGTGACCCAGTTCAGCTGGTAGCCGTGCGCGTCGATGTCGCCGAGCAGGTCGTGGTAGATCTCCGCGGCGCTCTGCCCGCTGCCGACCACGGTGATGCTCCGCTTGGCCTTCAGCGCGTCCCGGTGCGGCAGGTAGCGCGAGTTGTGGATCGCGTCGCCGGCCAGCCCGGCGCAGGTCTCCGGCAGGTACGGCGGGGTGCCGGTGCCGAGCACCAGGTGCCGGGCCCGGTGCACGACCTCGGTGCCGGCGACCGAGGCGGTGACCACGTACCGCTCGTCGGCCGGGTCGTACGTCAGCGAGGTGACCCGGTGGCCGAAGCGCAGGTTGTCGAGCTTGGCCGCGGCCCAGCGGCAGTAGTTGTCGTACTCGACGCGCAGCGGGAAGAAGTTCTCCCGGATGTAGAACGGGTAGAGCCGGCCGGTCTCCTTGAGGTAGCTGAGGAAGGAGAACGGCGAGGTCGGGTCGGCGAGGGTGACCAGGTCGGCCAGGAACGGCGTCTGCAGCCGGGCGGATTCCAGCAGCATGCCGGGGTGCCAGTCGACGTCGGGACGGGCCTCCAGGAAGAGCCCGTCGAGGTCGGTGATCGGCGCGGTAAGGCAGGCCAGGCCCAGGTTGTACGGGCCCAGCCCGATCGCGATGAAGTCGTGGGTGGACATCCGGCCTCCAGGCGCGGGTCGCGGGAACGGTGGTCAGCCGACCTGGCAGGTGAGGTCGGCGGCGGGCCGGGCGGCGGCGTGGGCGTGCACGTACCGGCCGGCGTGCTCGGCGATCAGGTCGAGCACCGCGGCGACGTCGTCACGGGTGGTCGCCGGGTTGAGCACGGTGAACTTCAGGTGCTGCCGGCCGTCCACGGTGGTGCCGGCGACGACGGCGGCGCCGGAGGCCGCCAGCGCCTCCCGGGCGTGCAGGTTGGCCCCGTCGGCGAGGTCGCGGGCCGCGCCGGTGGGCAGGTAGCGGAACACCACGGTGCTCAGCGGCGAGCGCGTCACCACCTCGAAGCGCGGGTCGGCGCTGACCAGCTCCCAGGCGTCGGCGGCCCGGTCGAGCACCTCGTCGAAGAGCGTGCCGACCGCGTCCGGGCCCATCACCCGCAGGGTGAGCCAGAGCTTGAGCGCGTCGAACCGGCGGGTGGTCTGCAGGCTCTTGTCGACCTGGTTGGGGATGCGCTGCACGACCATCCGGGCCGGGTTGAGGTAGTCGGCGTGGTAGGTGGCGTGCCGCAGCGCGCGCCCGTCGCGCACCAGCAACGCGCTGGAGCTGACCGGCTGGAAGAAGGACTTGTGGTAGTCGACGGTCACCGAGTCGGCCCGCTCGATGCCGTCGAGCAGGTGCCGCCGGGTCGGCGACACCAGCAGGCCGCAGCCGTACGCGGCGTCGACGTGCAGCCACACCCCGGCCTCGGCGCAGACGGTGGCTATCCCGTCGAGCGGGTCGATGGTGCCGAAGTCGGTGGTGCCGGCGGTGGCGACCACCGCCATCACCACCAGGCCGGCGCGCCGGCACCGGTCGAGTTCCCGGCGTACCGCCTCGGGCCGCATTCGCCGGTCCGGTCCGGTCTCGACGGTGACCACCGCGTCCGGGGCGAGGCCGAGCAGGGTGGCCGACTTCTGGACGCTGAAGTGGCCGGCGGCCGAGGCGACCACCCGCAGCCGGGGCAGCAGGTCCCGGCGCGCCGCCGGGGCGGCGCCGGCGAGCGCCTCCTCCCGGGCGAGCAGCAGGGCCTGCAGGTTGGACTGGGTGCCGCCGCTGGTGAAGACGCCGTCGGCGGCGGGGCCGAGGCCGATCCGCTCGGCGGTCCAGTCGATCAGCCGGCGTTCGATGAGCGTCGCCCCGGCGCTCTGGTCCCAGGTGTCCAACGAGGAGTTCACCGCGCTGAGCACCGCCTCGCCGAGCAGCGCCGGGATCACCACCGGGCAGTTGAGGTGGGCCAGGTAGCGGGGGTGGTGGAACCAGACGGCGTCACGCAGGTAGACCTCCTCGAGCTCGTCGAGGGCGGCGGTGGTGTCGCCGAGCGGGCGGTCGAGGTCGATCGCCCCGATCCGCGGCGCCAGTTCGGCCGGGGTGACCCCGGTGAACGGGCGGTCCACGGCGGCCACCCGCCGGGCCACCCGGTCCACGCCGGCGGCGACCGCCGTGCGATATCGCTCGACCGACCCGTCGTTCAGCAGCTGGGCCCGGGCGGCGGTCGATCCGGGGGTGGCCGTGACGACCTCGACGGTGTGTCCCGGCAGACTCATGGGCAGGTCCTCCACGCTCGGTTGCGGACGGCGGTGGTACGTGGGCAGCCGGCACCCGCCCCCCGCGCGGTGCGCGGGCGGCCAGGGCGGCGGTGGGACGGGTTCGGTGGTGTCGCGGTGCGGTCAGGCGGTGGCGTCGGCCAGCGCCTCGGCGCGCAGGTCCTCTTCCGAGGCGCCGCGGCGCCAGTAGCCGGTGAAGGTGACCCGGCGGCGGTCCAGGCCGCGCTCGCCGACCAAGTGCCGGCGCACCGCGCGGACCATCGCGGACTCCCCGGCGACCCAGGCGTATGTCGCGCCGGCCGGCAGCCGGGCGGCGCGGACCGCGTCCACCAGCAGGTCGCTGCCGGGCGGGGTGCTGCCCCGGACGACCCAGCTGACCTCGGCCTGCGCGGCGGTGGGCAGCTGCTGGATGTCCGCCGCGTCGGGGACCTCGATCCAGGCGCGGACCCGCGTTCCGGCAGGCAGCCAGTCGAGGATCCCGCCGGCGGCGGGCAGCGCGGTCTCGTCGGCGGCCAGCAGCACCAGGTCGGTGCCGGGCGGCGGGCGGAAGCAGACGCTGCGGTTCTCCGCCACGGCCGGGCCGAGCAGCACCACCCGGTCCCCCGGCCGGGCCCGGCCGGCCCACCGGGAGGCCGGGCCCGGGTCGCCGTGGCTGACGAAGTCGATGTCCACTTCCGACCGCTCGGGGCGGTGCGCCCGGATGGTGTACGACCGCATCACCGCCCGCACGTCCGGGTCCATCGCCCGGTAGGCGGCGGACCAGTCCGGCTCGCTCGGCTCCGGCAGCAGCGGCGCCGGCTGTCCGGGTGCGGCAGGAACAGCGAGACGCTCTGGTCCCGGCCGCCGCTGGCGAACCCGGCCAGGTCGGTGCCGCCGAAGGTGATCCGGATCAGGCAGCCGCCGATCCGCCGCACGTCGACCACGTGCGCGGCGTAGAGCCGGTACTGCGCGGCGAGCGCCTCGGCGGCGGCGCTGGTCATCAGCTGACCTTCTTCGTCGCCAGGATCGCCTTGGCCAGGTTCTCCAGCAGCGGCGCCGCGCCGGCGTACGAGAAGCGGGGCACCGCGTCCCACGCGGTGACCTGGTTGGCCTTGACCGCGGGCAGCTGCTGCCAGGTCGGCTTGGCCGTGAGGTCCTTGGGCTGCAGCGCGGTGCCGCGGTTGTCCAGCAGGATCAGGTCGGCCGGGAACTTGCCGGCGTTCTCCCAGCTGAGGGCCTCGAAGTAGTCGCCGGTCTCGAGCTTGGTCGGCACCACGATGTCGACCCCGAGTTCGGCGAAGTACATCAGGTCGGTGCTGACCTTCGGGTTGGAGATGTAGAACAGGTCGGGGCTGCCGGAGGCGGCCATCACCTTGATGCCCGGGTTGGTCTTGACCGCCTGGCGGACGGACTCGGCGGCGGCCTCGAAGCGGGCCTTCGCGTCGGTGACCTTCTTCGCGGACAGGTCGGCGCCGAGCGACTCGGCGAGCTGGGCGTAGCGCTCGATCGGCTTGGTCATCGGCACCCGGGCGGTGGTGACGGCCACGCTGGGCGCCAGCGGGAGGATCTTGTCCTTGCTCTCGTCCGGCACGTACCAGAGCGCGCCGGGGTCGTACGTGTGGGTGACCAGCAGCTCCGGGCGCAGGGCCGCGTACTTCTCGACGCTGAACTCGCCCCAGACGTTGCCGAGGATCTCCACGCTCTCCACGTTCAGGTCGCCGGCCTGCGGGTCCTTCGTGCCGTCCGCGCGCCTGGTCTCCCCGAAGACACCGACCACCTGCTTGTCGAGTCCGAAATCGACCAGGGCCGCCGCGGTGCCGGTGAAGGCCACCACGCGGGACGGACGGGTGCCGGCGCTGACCTTCTCGTTGCGGTCGTCGGTGAACGACCACGGGCCGGAACCGTTGCCGGCGGCGGGCGATGCGGAGTCACCGTCGCGTCCGCAGCCGGCGAGCAGGACGGCGAAGGTGGCGGCACCGCCGGCCAGCAGGCCACGGCGGGAGAGGCGACGGGCGGACACGGGATCAGACATGAAGTCGTCTTTCGATCAGGGTCGGGGAGTGACCATGGACAGCGCGGTTAGGTTAACCTAACCTAACCTGCTGTCAAGTCCCGTTCGGCGTTTCCCCACCGGAGTTCACACTGTCCGTCATCCAGTCACCACGCAGCGGTGGCCTGACCGCGGCGCCGCCCGCGGTGCCGGCCCCGCCCCGTCGCGGCCGTGCCGCGCTGCGGGCCGCCGGTCTGGTCGCCGCCCTGCTGCTGCTCGTCGCCGTCACCGTGCTCAGCATCGCCGTCGGCGCCAAGCAGCTGCCGCTCGCCGAGGTGTGGCAGGGCCTGCTCAACCGCGACTCGGCCGAGTACGCCGTCGTGCACCGGATGCGGCTGCCACGGACGCTCCTCGGCCTGCTCGCCGGCGCCGCCCTCGGGGTGGCGGGCGCGGTGATGCAGGCGTTGACCCGCAACCCGCTCGCCGATCCGGGCCTGCTCGGCATCAACGCCGGCGCCGCCGCGGCGGTCGCCACCGCCGCCGCCTTCCTCGGCGTCACCGGGGTCGGGGGCTACGTCTGGTTCGCGCTGCTCGGCGCCGCCGCCGTCACCGTCGGCGTGTACGCGGTCGGCGGCGGCCGGGCGGCCACCCCGGCCCGGCTGGCGCTGGCCGGCGCGGCGCTCAACGCCACCCTCTACTCGTACGTCAGCGCGGTGATGCTGCTCGACGCCGCATCCCTGGACCGGCTGCGGTTCTGGACGGTCGGGTCGTTGGCCACCGCGGAGACCGCGACGGTGCTGCGGGTGCTGCCGTTCATCGGCGCCGGCCTGCTGGTCGCCCTGGTCGCGGCCCGCCCGCTCAATGCCCTGGCGCTCGGTGACGACTCGGCCCGGGCGCTGGGCGCCCGGCCGGCGCTGATCCGCGGCGTGGTGATCACCGCGATCACGTTGCTCTGCGGGGCCGCCACCGCGGCCTGCGGCCCGATCGTCTTCGTCGGGCTGCTGGTGCCACACCTGGTCCGCGCGCTGACCGGGCCGGACCTGCGCTGGCTGCTGCCGTACTGCGCGCTGCTCGCCCCGGTGCTGCTGCTCGGCGCCGACGTGCTGGGCCGGGTGCTCGGCCGCCCGGGCGAGCTCCAGGTGGGCATGGTCACCGCGGTGCTCGGCGGGCCGCTCTTCCTCTGGCTGATCCGGCGCGGACGGGTGGCCCACCCGTGATCCTGCTGCGTACCCCGGGCGGGCTGTCGCTGCGCCTGCGCCCCCGCGCGCTGGTGGTCGGCGCCGCCTGCGCGCTGTTCACCGCGGCCCTCGGCGTGCTCGCCCTGCGCAGCGGCGACTATCCGATGAGCGCCGCCGACGTGCTGCGCACGCTGGCCGGTGGCGGCAGCCTAGCCGAGGACTTCATCGTCACCGAGCTGCGGCTGCCCCGGCTGGTCACCGCCGTCTGCGTCGGCGCCGCGCTGGCGCTGGCCGGCGCGGTCTTCCAGTCCCTGGCCCGCAACCCGCTGGGCAGCCCGGACGTGCTCGGCTTCACCCAGGGCGCGTCCACCGGCGCACTGCTGGTGGTCGTGGTCGGCGGCAGCAGCCTGGCGCTCGGCGCGGCCGCGGTGGCCGGCGGACTGGCCACCGGCGTGCTGGTGCACGCCCTCGCCTGGCGGCACGGCCTGCCCGGCTACCGGCTGATCCTGGTCGGCATCGGGGTCACCGCGATCCTCACCGGCGTGAACGGCTACCTGCTGACCCGGGCCCCGCTGATGGACGCGGCCCGGGCCGTGCTCTGGCTCACCGGCAGCCTGGACGGGCGGGGCTGGGTCAACGCGCTGCCGCTGCTGGTCACGCTGGCGGTGCTGGTGCCGGTGGTGTTCCTCGGCTGCGCGCCGGCGCTGCGGGTGATCGAGCTGGGCGACGACACCGCCACCGCGCTGGGCGTACCGGTGGAGCGGGTGCGGCTGCTGCTGCTCGGCGCGGCGGTGCTGCTGGTCTCCCTCGCCGCGGCGGCGGCCGGGCCGGTGTCGTTCGTGGCGCTCACCGCGCCGCACCTGGCCCGGCGGCTGACCCGGGCGCCCGGGCCGAACCTGCTGCCGGCGATGGCCGTCGGCGCGGCGCTGCTGGTCGCGGCCGACCAGTTGGCGCAGCGGGCGTTCAGCGGCCACCAGCTGCCGGTCGGCGTGGTGACCGGCGTGATCGGCGGCGGCTACCTGGTCTGGCTGCTCGCCACCGAACGCCGGGCCGGCCGGCTGTGACGACCACTCACCAGAACGGAGCAACGACCATGCAGCCCCACCGGCTCAGCGGCCAGGCGATGACGCTCGCCTACGAGCGGCGCACCGTCGCGGAGGACCTGACCGTCGCCGTGCCGGACCGGTCCTTCACGGTCATCATCGGCCCGAACGCGTGCGGCAAGTCCACGCTGCTGCGCGCGCTGTCCCGGCTGCTGCGGCCGGCCGCCGGGGCGGTGCTGCTGGACGGCGAGGACATCCACCGGCGCTCGGCGCGCAGCGTGGCCCGTACCCTCGGGCTGCTGCCCCAGTCGTCCATCGCGCCGGACGGCATCGGCGTGGCCGAACTGGTCGCCCGCGGCCGCTACCCGCACCAGCGGCTGCTGCGCCAGTGGTCGCGCGAGGACGAGCGGATCGTCACCGAGTCGATGACCGCCACCGGCGTCGCCGACCTCGCCGACCGCGCGGTCGACGAGCTCTCCGGCGGGCAGCGGCAGCGGGTCTGGATCGCCATGGCGCTGGCCCAGCAGACGCCGCTGCTGCTGCTGGACGAGCCGACCACCTACCTCGACATCGCCCACCAGATCGAGATCCTGGATCTCTGCGCCCGGCTGCACGAGGAGCAGGGCCGCACCCTGGTGGCGGTGCTGCACGACCTCAACCACGCGGCCCGCTACGCGACGCACCTGATCGCCATGCGCGAGGGGCGGGTGGTGGCCGCCGGGCCGCCGGCCGAGGTGGTCACCGCCGAGCTGGTCGAGGAGGTGTTCCGGCTGCCCTGCCGGGTCATCCCGGACCCGGAGACGGGCACCCCGCTGGTCGTGCCCGCCGCCCGCCGCCGGGCTGCGGCGACCGTGTCGTGAGCGACCGGACCCCGCGGCGCGCCGCGGCCGCCGTGCCGGCGCGTGCCGGCAGGCGGATCCAGGTCTTCCGGGACCCGTGGGGCATTCCGCACCTGCGGGCGGAGAGCGCCGACGAGCTCGCGTTCGCGCAGGGCCGCACGACCGCCGCCGACCGGGCCTGGCAACTGGAGGTCGAACGGCACCGGTCGCAGGGCACCAGCGCGGCGTTCCTGGGGGCCGAGGCGGTGGAGTGGGACGTCTTCGCCCGCCGGGCCCGGCTGGCCGACACCGCCCGGCGCTGCCACGCCGCCCTCGACCCGGCCACCGCCGGCTGGGTCGGCCGGTACGTCGACGGGGTCAACGCCGGGCTCGCCACGGGCGCGGCCCGTGCCCCGGAGTTCGCCGCCACCGGGCTGAGCCCCGGCCGGTGGGAGCCGTGGACCCCGCTGGCACTCTGGCTGGCCCACCACATCCTCTTCGCCGGCTTCCCCGGCAAGCTGTGGCGCGAGCACGTGGCCCGCCGGCTCGGCGCCGCCGCGGTCACCCTCTTCCACACCGACGGGCCGGCGACCTCCGGCAGCAACGGCTGGCTGCTGGCCGGGGAGCGGACCGCCAGCGGGGCCGCGCTGCTCGCCGGCGACCCGCACCGCTTCGTCGAGGACCCCGGCATCTACCAGCAGGTCCGGCTCGCCTGCCCGGAGTACGACGTGCTGGGGCTGGCCGTGCCTGGAGTGCCCGGGATCGGCCACTTCGGACACGCCGGGGAGGTCGCCTGGTCGATCACCAACGCGATGGCCGACTACCAGGACCTGTACGCCGAGCGGCTGCGCCGGCGCGGCACGGCGGTGGAGGCGTACGGGCCGGACGGCTGGCGACCGGTCCGGGCGCACGTGGAGACCGTCGAGGTGGCCGGGGCGGCGCCGGTCGAGGTCGAGGTGGTGGAGACCGAGCGCGGGCCGGTCATCGCCGGCGGCCCCGACGACGAGCCGGCGGTCAGCCTGCGCTACCCGCCCCGGGTCACCGGGAACCTCGGCTTCGCCGCGCTGCCCGCGCTGCTGCGGGCGCGCACCGTCGCCGACGTGGACGCCGCCTTCGACCACTGGGTGGAGCCGGTGAACGTGGTGCAGGCGGCGGACACCGCCGGCGGGCTGCTGCACCGGGTCGCCGGCGCGGTGCCGGTGCGGCACCCGGACAACCGGCTGCGGGTGGTGCCGGCCTGGGACCCGCGGCACGCCTGGCGGGGTTGGCACGCGCCGCTGCCCCGGGCCGAGGTCGACGGTGTCGCGGTGATGGCGAACCAGCGCGGGCTGGCCGCGCCGCTCGGGGTGGAGTTCGCGCCGCCGCACCGGGCCGAGCGGATCCGGGCGCTGCTCGACGCGTCGACGGGCTGGCGGGCCGGGGACATGGCCCGCGTCCACACCGACACCTACCTGGCCTCGGCCGAGCCGCTGCTGGCGCTGCTGGACGGGCTGACCGGGCTCGGCCCGCGGGCCGGGGCGCTGCGCGAGCGGCTGCGCCGCTGGGACCGCCGGATGGCCGCGGACAGCGTCGACGCGGCCGCCTTCGCCGCCCTGCGCGCCGCGGTGGTCCGCCGGTTCGCGGCCCACCCCGCGCTGGCCGGTCTCGCCGGCCCACCGGCGTACCCGGAGCTGTTCCGGCCCTGGCTGGCGCTCACCCCGCGGGTCGGCTACGCGCTGGAGTCGCTGCTGCGCCTCGGGCTGCCCGAGGTGGACCGGCCGGCGCTGGTCCGGGCGGCGGTGGAGGAGGTGGCCGCCGCCGACCCGGGCGCCGTCCGCTGGGGCGAGCGGCACCGGCTCGCGCCGTGGCGGGCGCTGCCCGAGCCGGCCGGCGCGCCGGGACCGGAGCTGGCCGGCGACCACGACTGCGTGCTGGCCACCTCCAGCGTGCCCGGGGTGACCGACGCGTGCCTGCGCGCGCCGGTCGCCCGGTACGTCTGGGACCTGGCCCGGCGCGAGGAGAGCCGCTGGGTGGTGCCGCACGGCGCCTCCGGCGTGCCCGGCGACCCGCACCACCATGACCAGCAGCCGCTCTGGCTGACCGGGGAACTCGTCCCGGTGATCACCGACTGGGACCGCCTCACCGAGGAGCGAGATGAGCACTGAGCAGCGCACCGCCACGACGCCCGGCGCCGACCCGCACCGGTACGCCCGGGACGTGCCCGGGTTCGGGACGGTGACCATCCGGCCGGTCGACCCGGACACCGACATCGACCTGCTGCACGGCTGGGTGACCCAGGAGCGGGCCCGGTTCTGGGGGATGCTCGACGCCGACCGGGAACGGGTCGAGGAGATCTACCGGTACCTGGACTCGTTGCGCACGCACCACGCGTACCTGATGCACCGGGACGGGGTGCCGGTCGCGCTGCTGCAGACGTACGACCCGTACGCCGACCCGGTCGGCGAGTACTACGACGTGCGCCCCGGCGACTACGGCATCCACCTGCTGCTCGGTCCGCCGTCGTCGACCGAGCACGGGTTCACCGCGGCCCTGGTCGAGGTGATCCTCCACTTCGTGCTGTCCGATCCGGACCGGCGCCGGATCGTGGTGGAGCCGGACGCGCGCAACGAGCGGGCGATCAGGCGGCTGCTGCGCTGCGGGTTCGTGGCCGGGCCGCAGGTGGACCTGCCGGAGAAGCGGGCCCAGCTGCTCTTCCTGGACCGGGCCGACGCGCCCCGCTGACCGGGAACCCGGGACGGGCCGATGGCGGGCCCGGGCCCGGGCGCGGGAGCGGCTGGCGGGTGCCCCGGTCCGCTACCTTGGTCGCCATGCCCTTCGACGCACACGTGTTGCGGGTCCTGATCGCTTCGCCGGGAGACACGGCAGCGGAACGCGACGCGGTGACCGAGGCCCTGCACGGCTGGAACGCCGCCCGGGCCGAGCGGGAACAGGTGGTGTTGCTACCCAGACGGTGGGAGACCAACGCGGTGCCCCGGCTCGGTGGGAGCGCACAGAGCATCATCAACGAGCAACTCGTCGACCGCGCCGACATCGTGATCGCCCTGTTCGACTCGCGGCTGGGCATGGCCACCACGGCGGCGGTGTCCGGCACCGCGGAGGAGATCGAACGCTCGCACGCCGCGGGCAAGCCGGTGCACGTCTACTTCTCCGACGAGCCCATCCCACGGGACGCGGATCTCGGGCAGGTGCAAGCCCTTCGCTCGTTCCAGGAGCACCTGTCGAAGCTCGGACTGCTCGGCACGTACGCCAGCCCGGAGGACCTCGGGCACCAGGTGCGGCAGGCGATCGAGGCGGACCTCGACCTGCTCGGTCTCGGTGCGGTCCCCCGCCGGACGAGCGGCCGGGAACGCGCGGTGCTGCGCGCCCGGTACGACAGCGAGCGGGAGCAGTACCGGGACGACCGCGGGGCGGTGAAGTACCGGATCCGGCGGGAACGACTGGTCGTCACCAACGCCGGGGCCGCGAGGGCCGAGCGGGTGCGGGTCAGTGTCGGGAGGCTCGCCGGTCAGGGGACCCCACCCCGGCTGTACGGCGACGAGGCCCCGGACATCGTGCCGCGTAGCGAGTTCTCCTGGCCGCTCATGGGCGCGCTCGGCGACGGCCGCGCGTTCGCGGTGGTCATGCGCTGGAACGAGGGCGACGCCGAGTTCACCGAGACGCAGCACGTCTCCCGCTAGGGCGGCGGAGGGTCGGGGCGTGCACCGGCCCTCCGTCGCCGTCAGCCGGCGATCATGTTGATGATGTCGTTGACCAGGGTGATGACGGGCAGGCCGACCCGCTGGAAGAGCGGGGTCGTCGCCGGCAGCGTCTCCGCGGCATCGACGATGTCGGCGCCGATGCGCTGGAGCCGGTCTGCCCGCGGCGTCTCCGCGGTCACCTCGCCGGTGAACGCCGCCAGGTCCCGGGCCACGCCGTCGGCGAGCCCGGGCGACAGCTCGGCCCGCAGTGCCTCGACGGCGGATCTGAGCTGAGCGAGCCGGGACGACAGCTCCGAGCCCTCCGCCCCGGCGCCGACGGCGAACGTCCCGATCCGGTTCTTGTGTCCCACCACCGAATTGGTGACCGAGCTGCCCTCGATGCTGATCCCGTCCTTGGTCACGTTCATCTCCTCGACTCTGTGGATGATCAGGTTTTGGCCCGCCGTACGGGTCGGCGCCGGCGGGGGTGGGAACTGGGCCGGCCGTCCCGGCGCGGCCTCCGGCACGGCCAGCCGGAGGTCGCGCGCGAAGTCGGCGGCCGTCACGTAGCGGTCCTCGTCGCGCAGCGCGATGGCCCGGCTCAGGCACGCCATCAGCGGCAACTCGACCGGCAACGGCCGGGCCCCGACCGGCCGGTCGGCGCGGTCGAGGTCGCCGAGATCGGTGCCGTAGGGCAGCGCGCCGTTCGGGTCGAGCATCTGGTACAGGACGACGCCGAGGGCGAAGACGTCGTCCGTCGGCCGAGAGCCGCCCTCGTCCTGCTCCAGCCGGCGCAGATAGCCCGGGCTGAGGTAGCCGGGCGTGCCGCCGCTGATCGGGTTGGCCGACCCGTCGTGGGTGCCGCGCCCCCAGTCGACGACGCTCACGGTGGTGTCGTCCACGATCAGGTTGCCCGGCTTGATGTTGCCGTGGGTGATCCCCCGCAACCGGAAGACCCGCTCCACCACGTCGCACGCCGCCGCGATCCACCGGACCAGCTTGTGCGGCTCGGTCGGCACGTCGCGCTGCATCCGGGCGATCTCCGCCAGCGAGCGGCCCTCGGCATGGTCGAAGAGGAACCAGTCACCCTCGCGCCCCACATACCGGGGCACGCCGGTCACCGGCGTCCGGGACAAGTAGGTGAGGAACTCGTCGACCAGCTTGGCGGTCTCGTCGCCGGTCAGCGCCGACGAATCGGCCCGCGACCGGGCACCGGTGTCGGCCCCCTGTGTCACGCGCTTCGCGGTGAACAACTGCCCCTCCCGCATGACCAGCCGGGTACGGCACGGTCCCAGCGAATACGTTCGCTGGGTCTCGTACTGGCTCGCGTGCAGGTGGCTCTCCTCGATGGTGAACCGCAACTGGGAGAACTGCCGTTCCGCGAAGTGCTGGACGTGCAGGTTGATGATCTCGTTCGCCCACCGGTACTGCTCGCGGTCGACCCGCAGCAGGCCGATCAGCAGGTAGCGGTCGATCTGGTCCATGTGCCGAGCATCGAGTTCCCGCTTCAACTCGGCCGTCTCGCCGAGGTCGATGGCCCCCTGCGCCCGGTTGGCGAGCTGGACGAGCAGGTCGCGACCGTCCGGCCCCTCCGTCTCCAGCTTGACGATCCCGATCGTGGCGGCCGAGGTCTTCGCCATGGCGAGCCCGACCTCGCCGACCAGGCTGCGGGTGACCAGCCGGCGGCGGTCGGTCGTGAGGCGCAGGGCGACGTTCTTGCCGATGTGGTGGGTGTGGTTGGGGTGGCCCTCGGTCAGCCGCCACACCTCCGCCCTCGCCTCGGGCAGGATGCGGGCCGTCCCGGCGAAGCCCTCCTCGAAGACCTGTTCCGTCGCCCGGCGGTCGAGGTAGCCGAGCGTCTCGGTCTGCAACTCGTCCTGCAGCGCGGTGCCGGCCAGCAGCGACTTCAGCGTGGCGCCGGTGCACGAGCCGCACAGCAGCAGGGCGACGGCACCGCTGTTGGCGATCGTCCGCAGGCTGGCCGCGACCGGGCCCAGCTCCTGCCGGGCGTGGAGATCCTTCAGCAGCTCCTGGATCTCGTCGAGGATGACGAGGAACCCCATCCGCTCGCCGCAGGCGGCACGCAGCTGCCGGCACCACCGGATGAACGCCTGCGCGTCGTCCGGCTCGGCCGGCGGCGGCGGCACCGGGTCGGTGAACCGGCCCTGCGCGGCGAGCGCCTCGGCGGCCGAGGCGATCGCGCGGCCGATGCGGCCCAGCGGGTGGACCCCCGATGGAAACGAGCTGACGTCCAGGTAGATGGGCAGCACATAGGGGATCTTCCAGGTCGCGGGTGGGCCGTCCGTCTCCAGCCACTGCAGCAGCGAGGTCTTGCCGACCTTCCGCGGGCCGGTCAGGCTACGGATCGTGGCATTGCGGGTGTGCGCCTCGCCGTACTCCAGACGCAGCTTCTCCAGCTCGGCGTTGCGACCGAAGAACATGTCGCCGGTCGCGCTGACGTTCGGGGTGAACAGCGACCGGACCGGGTGGTCGTGCTGGTCGCCCACCTCGGGGGTGAGCTGCCGGACGATCTCGTCGCGGAGGCCGTCGGCGGTCTGGAAAGTCACGGTCAGGCTCACGTCGTCCGCGACGTCGTCCGCGCAGAACCCCTCGGTCCGCTGATCCTCGGCACCCATCGGCCCGAGGTTGGTGGTCTGGCCGCCGAGCCGGACGCGCAGGTCCCGGACGTCGACGTGCGCGGTGAACTCGACGACCGCCTCGACCGGTCCGCCGACGATCCGGCTGGCGGCGAGGACGTTCACCTCGATCGCCCCGGTGGAGCTGCGCTGGTCGCGGGCGATCTGCTCCCATCGCCCGTACAGCCACTTGCCGACGGTGACCGCCGCCTCCTCGACCACCGCGGAGCCGAGACCGCCCTGCAGCGACCGGATCTGCCGCAGCACCGTCAGCAGTTCGCTGCGCAGCCCGGCGTCGGTGGCCGGATCACCGACCAGCGGCAGCAGGTCGACGCAGCGCCGCCACAGCGCGGCGAGCCGGTGGACCGCCTGGGCGACGCCCGTCCCCTCGGTGAACCCGAGCAGCCGGTCGGTCAACGCCGCCAGGGGCGGCTCGACGCGCCCGATGTCGTCGTCCGCCTTGATCCGTTGGATCTCCCACAGGGTGGCGTTGATCTTCTCGCGGTAGACGGACCTGCGGTACTCGATGCTGCTGCGTTGGGCCTCCGCACGATCGCGGTCGCCCGGCGTCAGCAGGTGCCACTCCCGCTTGACCTCGAGAACCCGTTCCAGACCCTCCAGGTAGAGGGTGCGTTCGCAGAACGCGGTGAGGTCGTCGAGCATGGCCCGGCGGTCGCGGGCGTTCGGATCGAGCAGGCTGAACCGGGCCGCGAACGCGTCCTCGACGAGGCCGCACTCCTCGGCGATCCGCGCCCGGAGCAGCCGCAGCTCGCGGTTGCGGTCGGCCGGCAACCGGTCCGCCAGCCGGTCGAGGAAGTTCCGCAGCCGGACCGGGTCGTGGCCGGCGAAGTGATCCACCAGCGCTTCGAGATCGTCGGGGCGCAGCTCGGGCGCGTGGGCCGCGCCGAGGGCCTCCAGCCGGTGCCGCTCGATCGCCCACGCGACCGCCTGCTCGCTGGTCAGCCGCGGCGTGAACAGCAGGTCGACGGCCCGCTGCACGAGGTCGTCGTGGCCGTGCTGGTTCGCGATCACCGCGGCGAGCGCGGTGGCGAACTCGGGGCGACCCGGGAGGGCGTCCTCGGCGCGGCGCAGCAGCGCCTCGGCGGCCGCGCGGGGGCGGTTCTGCAGATGCAGGAGCACGCCGGCCAGCCCGAACGCGTACGCGTTCGCCTCGGGCACGCTGGCCACGGAGAGCTCGGCGAGGTACCCGGTGGCCTGGTCCAGCTCCCCCGCGGCGTACGCGAGCTGGGCGAGCAGCAGCTTGCCCTGGACACTGTAGGAGATCGACTCCGCGATGGCCCGGGCGTCCGACAACCGCCCGAGGCGGATCAGCGCGCCGGCCGCGTTGCGCGCCATCCCCAGATGGCGCGGCTGGATCTGCAGCGCCGCGCCGAATTCGGTCGCCGCGAGGGGCCAGTCCTCGTTGCGGGCGGCGCGGATCCCGGCGTGCACCGACGGCCGGGCCGCGTCGTCGATGTCCATGAACTCGTCGCGCGGCGGGAACGGGGTGAGCACGTCGACCGCCCGGCTCTCCAGCCGCTTGATCTCCGCCGAATAGTCCGGCAGTTGGGCGAGGACCTCGGCGGGTTCCCGGGTGGTCATGGACCGCACCAGCTCCTCGAGGGCGGACCGCCGTTCCCGTAGCGGTCTGCTCTCGGTCGGCCGGGCGCGCTTGCCCAGCAGTTGTCGCGCCTCGGCCGACGACGGGTTCTGCAGCAACGCGGCTTCGGCGTACCGCCGGCGCGCCGTCCCGTCGCCCCGTTTCCGGGCGAGCTTCGCCAGGGTCAGGTAACGGGTGTAGTCCGCGTCGTCCGCGTGCCGGCCCAGGATCGCTTCGAGCTGCGCCGCCCGGTCCCGACCGGTGGCCAGGGCAAGTGCCGGTGCGAGCAGGTCCCCGGCGAGGTCGAACCGCTCGAGGCACTCCAGCACCATCGTCCACGCCCGCTGGTCCTCCCCGGCGAGCGCGAGGGCGCGGATCAGCTCGGCGTACGGATGCGCCGTCGGGGTGGGGAGCTCTTCGAACATCTCCTCGATCCGGGCCAGCAGCAGCCGTTGCCGGTCCCGCGGCGCGTCGGCCATCTCGGCACGCAGGGCCGAACTGGCGACGATGAACCGGTGCGCGTCGGGGGCGCGCCGGAACGCCTCGACGGCACGCGACGCCGACGCCACCGCGGCCGGCGGGGCCGATCGGGGCGACGGGACGGAACGCCACCCGGAATAGGCGACCGGCATCGGCAGCGGGCGTCCGAGCTCGGCGAAGAGCCGCTCCAGGGCGGCCCGCTGCTCGGGCAGGTACGTCCGGGAGGTGACCCGGGTGTGGTACTCGAAGGCGGCACCGGCCGACTCCAGGTCGCCGAGCTGGGCGAAGGCGCAGCCGAGGTTCCATGCCGCGCTGGCGACCAGGTAGAGGCGATCCGACGTCTGCCGGTAGAGCGCCACGGCCTCCCCCGCCCGCCCGGTCAGCACCAGCGTGCCGAGGGCGTTGGGCAGCGCCAGGCCGAAGCCGGCGGCGACGGCGTCCCGCCACAGCGGCGCCGCGGCCGCCGGTCCCTGCTCGAGCTGCACCTGATGGGCCCGGTGGACCGCAGGCGGGGTGCCCGACGTGACCACGATGTCGGTGATCCATGGCGGCGGGGCGAGCGCGGGGCCGTCCGGCCGCGGCGGTCCGGGTGCGGCGGGCAGCCGGAGCCAGCCCCCCGGTTCGCTGTCCGGGTCGATGCCCGCGTCGCGCATCAGCCGTTGCAGGGTCAACCACACCCGCGGCAACTCCGTCGGCCGGACGACGGTCTCCATGCCCCGCAGGAGTTCGATCGCGTCCCGGATGCGGCCGGCGTAGCTGAGTTCGGGCGCCAGCACCAGCACCGCGCTGAGCTGGCCCTCGGCCGGCAGGAACCGGACCAACGCCCGTAGCAGCTCCTCGGCCTGCGGCGCGGCCAGGACCTCCGCCAGGATCACCGGGGCGGCCGAAGGCGTCGCCTTGAGGGCCTGGCGCGCGAGCTCCACCAGGTAGGACGGGTCGTACGGGTCGACGATGGCGGCGCGCACCTCACGGATCAGGTCGCGCGGCTGCGGGACCCGGGTCAGCGCCGTCGCCCCGGTCGCCGGTTCCGCCGCACCGTTCGGCCGCACCCGGCCGCCCGGCCGGTCGGCACCCATCCGCTGCCGCAACCGGTGCAGCTCGTCCACCGACGCGCCGAGGTCGGCCGCCGTCCGCAGGTGCTCCTCCGCGAGGTCGGCGGCACCGACCTCCACCGCGATCCGGGCCAGCTCGTAGTGGTGGCGCCAGTTCGCGGCCCCGGCCGCCGCGATCTCCGTGACCGACTCGCGGGCCTGGTCCAGCCAGCGCTGCTCCCGACAGATCCGCAGCAGCAGGAAGGCGCCGGGCGAGTGCGGGGCCACCCGCAGCAGGCGACGGATCCGGCGCAGCGCCGCCTCGGCCTGGCCCTGTTCGTACAGTGCCTTCGCGGCCTTCTCCTGCGCCTGCATGACGTGGTGCGGCACGGCCGGCGCCGCGGCGGCCGGCGCCCACTCCGGCGCCAGCTCGCCGTTGACCCGGAGGAACTCGGTCAGCGCGGTGCGCTGCTCCGCCGGCACCCGATCCGCCATGAAGTCGACGAAGTATCTCAGCGCGCCGAGCGCCTCGGCGCGGCAGCCCACCGCGGCGTACGCACAGCCCAGGTTCCACGCCAACGTCGCGTTGCCGTAGAAGCGCTCCGCGCACTCGCGGTACAGCTCCAGACCCCGCACCGGTTCCCCGGCGACCACGTACCGCCCCACCGCCCAGCCGAGGGAGATGGCAGCGCCGGCGCGGGCGTCGTCGGCCAGTTCGGCCGCAGACGGGCGGTCGTCGCCGGCGTCGGTCGACGACGACGGGTTCGTCCTCGGGACGAGCAGGTAGGCGGCCGGCAGCGGCGCCGCCGCCGTCAGGTCGGCCGGCGGGACGGGTGGCCGGCTGCGCCGCGCGGCCTCCTCGGCGCCCGCCTCGTCGCCGCGGGCACGCCGCACCTCGGCCAGCCGGTGCAGCAGCGCGGGACGCTGCCGCGGGGGAAGTCCGGAGAGCAACGCCTCGACGAGCTCGCCGTCGGTGGCGAACCGGTCGATCACCAGGTCGATGACCTCGCCGGTGTCGGGCCGGCCGAGGCGGCGCACCAGCGCGAGCAGCTCGTCGCGGTCACCGTCGGCGACGGCCTGCTCGATCGCGGCTGACAGGGCGGACAGGTCGGACACGTCACGGCGGCGCTTGAAGTCCGCCAGGGACGGGGGCGGCGGCGCGGTCGCCGCACCCGGGGTCGGTGCGGACCGGGCCCCGGTGTCGGTCGGGCCGTCGATCTCGGTCAGGTGGAACTCGGCGTCCTCGAACCGCTGCTCGTCGATGGCGATCCGGGCGGCCCGCAGGTGTGGGCCGGCGCTGCGGGCCCGGGCCGGGGGCATGGTGTCGATCCGGTTGTCGGTCCGGGCGAGCCGCCGCCGCAGTTCCGCTCCACGCACCGTCACGGCGAGCAGCTCGAGGCCGTCCCGGGCGTACCCGAGGTCACAGTCGGCGATGCCCTCGCCGATCAGCGCCGCGACCTCCTCCACCTCGGCGTCGTCCGGACAGCGGGCGGCGTATTCGAGGACCCGCTCGTGCAGGTCACGCAGCGGTGCCAGGGCCTCCTCGACCTCGGCGGTCGCGATGTCGAGACCCTCCAGCACGGCCGCCACGCGGCAACCCAGCTCGGGCGTGCCGGCGTGCGCGAGCGCGGCCTTCGCCACCGCCTCCGAAAGGCGCTCGCCGACGGGCGGCGGCTCGGCCGCGGTGAGAGCGATGTCCAGGAGCTCGGCCAGCGGGGCGGGCAGACCGTGGCCGGGTACGGCGGGCGGCGTGACAGCGCCGTGCGACAGCCGTCCCATCTCGATCAACCGGCGTACGTGCTCCTGGATCTGTTCGGTCGCCCGCACCAGCAGCGGCCAGCGTCGACCGTTCGTCGGGATCGGCTCGCGCAGCGTCCGGTTGGCGATGGCCACCAGTTCCTCCGGGCGCTCACCGAGCAGGCCGGCATCGTGCGGCCGCCCGGCGCGGGCCGCCGCGACGACCTCGCGGACGGGCTTGACGAACAGCGCGCTGGTCACCTCGCGGTCGATCGCGCTCAGCCGGAACGCGTCCCGCTCCAGCGCGCCCAGCACCCGCTCCAGTTCCTGGCGGGCGGCCGCGCAGATCATCACCGGCGCGTCGCCGACCTGGTCGGTCAGCGCGGCGAGGGGGGCGTACACCTCCTCCGGCAGGTGCCGGCCGCCGTAGATGGAACCGTTGAACGGACGCCCCAACCACGCCCTCGCGAACCAGTCGAGCAGCTGGCTGAGCTGGTGGTCCTCGGCGGCGTACGCCGTGTCGCACAGCCGGCCGAGCAGCCGCACGACGCGCGGTTCGGCGCCGTCGCGACGACGGTCGTCGGGAGTGACGATGGACGCGATCAGCGCGGCCTCCCGCGCCAGCAGGGCCGCCGCCACCGCGGCGTCGCGCAGGATCGACGCCGGCACACGCCCCAGCCCGCCGTGCGCGTCGGCCTCGACGACAGCGACGAATGCCTGTGCCGCGACACCCGTCCGGGACGACTCCTCCTCCGTGATGCTCAAGATCACCCCCTGGCCCGCCGTACGATGCCCGGCAACCGTCGACGCGACGCCCGCCGGTGCGCCGACCCTGCCCACTGTGCTGCTGGTCGGCGAACTCGCACAGGCAGGATTCCGACAGTAATCCCTCCCTGCCACCGGGTGGGGAGACAGTCCGTGGCCCGAGCCACCCCGCGAACCGTACAGACAGGACAGTCGGTGCAGGACCCGGTCGGTCGGGGGAGGACGGGTGGACGGCCCTCGCCGGCATGCCGGGATCGGGACCGACCCGGCGCCAGGGGTGGTGGGCATGCCCGGGCGGTGGCTACGGTCGGGCCGGGCCCGCGCCACCGGGCTCCGGTCCGCCCGCCGGCGACCGCCCCGCTGCTCGTGAGAGGCGACGACGTGACCCTGTTGACGGCGTTGTCGGAGGCCCCGGAGGACCCTCCGAACGCGGTCCGGGTGGCCGGCCGGTCGGTCTCCCGGGCGCAGTTGCTGGCCCGCGCCACGGCGGTCGCCGACCGCATCCGCGGGCTGGAGCGGGTGGCCGTGCTGGCCACCCCGTCGCTGGAGACGGTGGTGGGGGTCGTCGGCGCGCTGCTGGCGGACGTCACCGTGGTGCCGGTGCCGCCCGACGCCGGGCCGATGGAACGCGAGCACATCCTGCGGGACTCCGCCGCGGCCGCCGTGCTCGCCGCCGAGGGGGACGACATCGACGGCGGCGGACTGCCGGTGGTCCCCGTGTCACCGGACCTGGTCTCCTCGTCCAGCCACCCGGAGCCCGGCCCGGGCCGGCCCGCGCTGATCGTCTACACCAGTGGAACCACCGGGCTGCCCAAGGGGGTCCTGCTCTCCCGCCGGGCGATCGCCGCCTGCCTGGACGGGCTCGCCGACGCCTGGGCCTGGAGTCCCGACGACCTGCTGGTGCACGGGTTGCCGCTGTTCCACGTGCACGGACTGGTGCTGGGTCTGCTCGGGCCGCTGCGACACGGCAGCCGGCTGGACCATGTCGGACGCCCCCACCCCGAGCGGTACGCCGCCGCGGGCGGGACGCTGCTTTTCGGGGTGCCGACCGTCTGGTCCCGGGTCTGCGCCGATCCGTCGGCCGCCCGGGCACTGCGCCGGGCCCGATTGCTGGTCTCCGGCAGCGCGGCGCTGCCGGCGGCGGTCTTCGCCGGCCTGCGCGCGCTCACCGGGCACCGGGTGGTGGAGCGGTACGGGATGACCGAGACCCTGATCACGGTGAGCGCCCGGGCGGACGGGCCCCGCGAGGCCGGTTGCGTGGGCCTGCCGCTGCCCGGCGTCCGCACCCGGTTGGCCGACGAGCACGGCGACCCGCTGCCCACGGACGGGTCGGCGATGGGAGAGCTGGTGGTCTCGGGTCCGACGCTCTTCGACGGCTACCTCAACCGGCCGGACGCGGACGCGGCCACCCGCACCGGCGACGGCTGGTACCGCACCGGCGACATCGCCACGATCGGCCCGGACGGGCGGCACCGGATCGTCGGGCGCGCCTCGACCGATCTGATCAAGAGTGGCGGCTACCGGATCGGCGCCGGGGAGGTCGAGGACGCGCTGCTGGCCCATCCCGGGGTACGCGAGGCGGCGGTGGTGGGCACCCCGGACCCGGTGCTGGGCCAGCAGGTGACCGCGTACGTGGTCGGCGACGGGGTGACCGAGACGGAGCTGATCGACTTCGTGGCCCGCCTGTTGTCGGTCCACAAGCGACCCCGCCGGGTGCACCTGGTGGACGCGCTGCCTCGCAACGCCCTCGGCAAGGTGCAGAAGACCCGGCTCGGGTGAGCACAGCCCGATCGGGGCGGAACCCGGCTCCACCCGCGCGCTGCGGCGAGTGCTGCCCGGTCGCTAGGAGCGCGCGGCGGCCGGCGGTCGCGGCGCCAGCGACAGCAGCGCCTCGCGGCGCAGCTTGCCGGTCTCGTCGCGGGGCAGCCGGTCGGCCACCCGCCACACCCGGGGCACCTTGAACCCGGCCAGCCGGTGCGGCAGTGCCGGTCCAGTGTGGCGGGCGCGTCGGCGGCGGCGAGCCCCTGCCCGGTCAGCTGCACCACCGCGCACACCCGCTCACCGAACTCCTCGTCCGGCACCCCGAGCACGGCCACGTCCTGGACCGCCTCGTGGGCCAGCAGAGCCGCCTCCACCCCGGCCGGGTAGACGTTCACGCGTACTCCTCCGAGTCCGCCGACTCCACGGCGGCACCACACCGGCCTCCTCGAACTCGGCGCCCTTGTGCACCAGCAGCGTGGCATCCCCACCGCCACCCGCTCGCGAACGCGACCGGGTGAACCGATGAGGCTGACCGCCTCCAGCAACTCGACCGGCACGGCGACGGCCGCCTCCGCCTTCCGCCCGGACAGGTAGAGCTCCTGGATCCGGTCCGCCTCAGCCGGGTAGCCGTACCGGGACACCAGGTCGTGGTAGAAGTTGCGGCCCCGGGCCCGCCGACGTAGAGGGCGATCCACCGGCGGGCGTGCGCGAACGCCGCGGTCAGGTCGATGCCGATGGCGAACGGGCCACCGGCGACCACTTCCAGCGGGCCGAGTTCGGCCGGCCGCCGCGCGGCGCCGGCGGCCAGTGCCTCCCCCCACACCCGCGCCGCCTGCTCGCGGGAAGAGCGCCGGCAGCCAGCCGTCGGCGACCTCCGCGGTCATCCGCACGTTCGCCGGGCCGAGCGACGCCACGTAGATCGGGATCCGCTCCCGGACCGGGCGGGTCAGCATCTTCAGCGGCCGGCTCAGCCCGGTGCCCTGCTCCGGCGGGAGCGGCAGCCGGTAGTGGCCGTCGTGGCGCAGCGTCTCCCGGCGCCACGCCCGCCGGCACAGCTCGACGACCTCCCGGGTACGCGCCACCGGGTGGTCGTAGGCGACCCGTGCCAGCCCTCCACCACCTGCGGTCCGGAGCGCCGATGCCGAGCAGCGCCCGGCCGCCGGAGAGGGCGTCCAGCCCGGCGGCGGTCTGCGCGAGCAGCGCCGGGGTACGGGTGTAGATCGGCAGGATCGCCGAGCCGAGGCCGACCCGCCGGGTCCGGGCGGCCAGGAAACCCAGCACGGTGACCGCGTCGAAGGCGTACGCCTCGGGCACCCAGAGCACGTCCACCCCGGCCTGCTCCCATTCGACCGCACGCTCGGCGGTGGTCGGACGTCGCCGGCGTGGGGCAGGATGACGCTGAACCGCATGGGACCCCCTCGGGTGGCGGATGCGGCGCGGGCGCGGCGCCGGGGGCCCGAACCGCCGGTTCGCGCCACCCTCGCCGCCGGGTGGCGGCGTCGTCAACCGCGGGCCCGGCCCGTCAGCCCCCGGGGCAGCGGTCGGACAGGGCGTAGCGCACCAGCACCACGTCGCCGATCTGGCGCACCTCCGCCACCCGGGCGCGACAACCCGGGTGCCACGGGAACCGGCCGTCGCCGGCGAACCGCGGCGCGCGGCAGTCGCCGACGAAGAACGGCGCGACCACCAGGTGCAGCTCGTCGGCGAGCGCGGCGGTGAGGAACTGCCGGTGCACGCTCGCGCCGCCCTCCACCATCAGCCGGCGTACGCCCCGGGCGGCCAGGTCGGCCAGCGTCCACGCCAGGTCGACCGGCTCGCCCGCGTCCACCACGTCGGCGAGGGCGCCGAGCCGATGTCGGGTCTTCTCCACGGCGGCAGTGGCGCAGTAGACGATCCGGTCGGTTTCGCCGACGGTGAAGAACCGGCCGGCCGGGTCGAGGTCACCGGTCGCGGTCAGGGTGACCCGGGTCGGTGACGCGGGCAGGCCCCGGTCGACGCGGGCCATCCGGCGCTGCGCCGAACGCACCAGCAGCCGGGGGTCGTCCCGCCGGACGGTGCCGGCACCGACCAGGATCGCGTCGCAGCCGGCCCGGACCCCGTCGACCCGGTCCAGGTCCACCGCGTTGGACAGCAGCAGCCGCTGCTCCGTGGCGTCGTCGAGGTAACCGTCGATCGACGTCGCGCAGCTGAGCAGGACGTACGGGCGCTCAGTCACGGACCAACCAGCGGGAGGTCGAGGTCGTGCGCGCCGCGGCTGGCCTTCGCCGCCAGGTAGCCGGCGTTGGCCGGGGAGAGGTACACCCCGGTGGCGACCCGCCCGGCCACCGTCACGCCGTGCCGGCGCAACTGTGCGGCCTTGTCCGGGTTGTTGCTCAGCAGCGCGATCCGGGGCACGCCCAGGGCGGCCAGCATCTGCGCGGCGACGGTGTAGTCCCGCTCGTCCGGCCGGTGCCCGAGCGCCTCGTTCGCCTCGTAGGTGTCCAGCCCGGCGTCCTGCAGCGCGTACGCGTCGAGCTTGGCGTACAGGCCGATGCCCCGCCCCTCCTGGCGCAGGTAGAGCAGGAAGCCGCCGCGGTCGCTGATGCGTTCGGCCGCCTCGCGCAGCTGCGGGCCGCAGTCGCAGCGCTGGCTGCCGAAGACGTCGCCGGTCAGGCACTCGCTGTGCGGGCGGACCAGCGGCGGGGCGCCGCCGGCGGTGCCGCGGTCGCGGGCCCCCGTCCAGTCCCCCAGCCCGAGCGCCAGGTGCTCCCGGCCGTCGGCCAGGCCGTCGAAGGTGAACACCCGCGCGGCGGTGGCGTACCCGTCGGGGAACCGCAGCGGGACGGTGACCTGCGTACGGACGGTGGCGGGAGGCGGTGCTTCGGACATGGATCTCCTCATCGGACGGTGCCGGCGGGCACGCGGACACGTCGGGCCACCAGCACGGCGGCGCCGGGCAGGCTCGCGACGAGCACGAGCGCCCCGTACACCGTCGCGGTGGCGACCCCCTCGGCGGCGGTCAGGCCGGCGGCGCCGAACGCCCACGCGGCCACGCCCTCGCGTGGCCCGAAGCCGGCGACGTTGGCGGGGACCCCCATCGCCAGCAGGGCGAGCAGGGTCAGCGGCGCCAGCAGGGTCAGCGGCGCGGTGGAGCCGGCGGTGCGCGCCGCGAGCAGGAACGTCGCCAGGTGACCGGCCACCGCGACGGCGGAGGCGGTCAGCACGCCCAGCCAGGTCCGCCGGGCGAGTAGCCCGGCGCGGACGTCCGCCGCCGCGGTGCGCAGCGCCCGCGCCCAACGCGACGGGCCGGAGCGGGGCAGCGCGCGGGCCAGCAGCGCCGCGCCGAGCCCGGCCGCCACCGCCAGCGCGGTGACCGCCGGCAGGTACGGCCGCACCGGGGACGGGAAGGCCAGCAGCACCACCAGCGCGACCCCGGCGAGCACGGCCTGGCCGGCGACGCGTTCCCAGACCACCGCGCGGATGCCCCGGCCGACGTCGCCGACGTCCCGCCCGTGCCGCACCGCCCGGTGCACGTCGCCGAGCACCCCGCCGGGCAGGGTCGCGTTCAGGAACACCGCGCGGTAGACGTGCGCCACCGCGGTGCGCAGCGGCAGCCGCACCCCGAGCCCGCCGGCGACCAGGCTCCACCGCCAGGCGCAGCACACCGTGGTGAGCACGCCGATGCCGAGCGCCGCCGCCAGCGCGCGGGCGTCGATCAGCCGCAGTCCGGCCAGGAACGGGCCGGTGCCCAGCCAGCCGAGCAGGACGGCGAGCACGCCCAGCCCGCCGACGGTGCGCGCCCAGGCCCAGCCCGACCGTCCCGGCCGCGTCGACGCGGCGCCGTCCGTCTCCGCCCCCACCCGAGCCCTCCCCGCACGACGATCTTCCTGCTGGTAGGCACGTGCCGGCGGGCCCGCCGGTTCAATCACCGCCGGCCAGCAGGTCGCTGTGCCGGACCACCACGTCGAGCCGGCCGGCCGCCGCGTCGGCCAGCCGGCGCCGGGCGTACGCCACGGCCGGGCCGGCCAGCTCCGGCCGCTGCTCGCAGGCCGCGTCCAGCCAACCGGTGAACCACTCGGCGGCCAGCTCGGCCTGGTCCGGGCCGAGCCGCCACGGGCTGGGGCGCACGTCGACGCCGACGCCGCGCCGGGCGAACGCGGCGACGGTGGCCTCCACGGCGTCCGGACCGAGCAGGGCACGGCCGGCCACGGTACGACGCTGGTGGTCGTTGAACGCCGCGGCAACCTCCTCGTCCAGCGGATCGGCCGGGGTCAGCTCCACCCGCCCGGTCACCGAGATCATGAACAGCACCGGGCAGCCGGCGCCGGCGCACGCCCCGACCAACCGGTCGACCTCGTCGGCGGTGAGCATGTCGAGCAGCGCGGAGGCGGCCACCAGCGAGGTGCCGGCGAAATCGGCGGCGGTGAGCCGGGTCAGGTCGCCCTGCCGGGTGCGGACCATGACCGGCGTGCCGTCGGCGGCGACCACGCCGGCCATCCCGACGGCCGCCCGGCGCAGCAGGTCCGCGTCGCCGTCGTGCAGGACCCAGCGCTGCGGGCCGGGCAGCCGCGGGGCCAGCCACCGTCCCAGGGAGCCGGTGCCCGCGCCGAGGTCGTGCACCACCAGCGGCCCGCCGCCGGCCAGCCGGCCGCGGACCCGGTCCACCAGTTCCACCGAGCGGGCCGCAGCGTCGGCGGCCTCCCGCAGCGCGAGCCACCGCGCGAAGTCCGGGGGCAGGGAAACCGTCATGCCGCCATCGCCTCCTTCAGCACCTTGGCGGTGAGCGTCGCGGTGAGCGTCCAGTCGTCGAGGGTGTCCCGCCGGGCGCGGGCCGCCGCGCGCAGCCGGTCACGCAGCGGCGGGTCGCCGAGCCAGCGGCGCAGCGCGCCGGCGAGCGCCGCCGGGTCGTCCGGCGGCACCAGCAACCCGGGCGGGGTTCCGTCCGGCGCCCGGCCGAGCGCCTCCGGCAGCCCGCCGGCGGCCGTGGCCAGCACCGGGATCCCGCGCGCCAGGGCCTCGGTGACCACCATCCCGTACGTCTCGCCGCGCGAGGCCAGCACCAGCAGGTCGGCGCCGGCGTACCCGGCGGCGAGCCGCTCGCCGGCCAGCGGGCCGACCAGTCGCACCCGGTCGGCGAGCCGGTGCGCGTCGATCCGCCGGCGCAGCCCGGCGACGAAGTCCGGATCCCGGTCCAGCGGGCCCGCGCAGACGCAGGTCCAGGGCGTCTCCGCGACCGCAGCGAGGGCCTCCACCAGCACGTCGTGTCCCTTGTGCGGGGTGACCGCGGCGACGCAGAGCAGCGCCGAGCCGGCGGCGGTGCCGCGTGCCGGCGGCGCCGGGTCCACCCCGGGCGGGGCGACGTGCACCCGGTCGGCCGGCAGTGGGTACGCCGCCAGCAGCCGGCGGCGGGTCCACTCGCTGGTGGTGAGCACCGCCGCGGCCGCGGCCAGCGCGGCGGCCTCCGCGTCCCCGCCCAGCGGCAGGTGCACCAGCGCCACCAGGCGCAGCCGGCGGGCCTGCGGGGCCAGCACCTCGGGCACGGCCGAGGCGACCAGGCCGTCGAGGAGCACCAGCGCGCCGTCGGGCAGCGCGGCGAGCCGCCCGGCCAGCCCGGCCCGGTCCGCCGGCGCCGGGTGGGGCCAGCCGCCCGGCACGGCGTGCTCCCGCACCGACCAGCCCGCGGCGGCGAGGCCCTGGCAGAGCCGGCGGTCGTAGCGGTTGCCGCCGCTCGGCCCGGCCGGGTCGTCGATGTCGTTCGGCAGCACGACGTGCACGGTGGCCATCAGAGCGACCGTTCGTAGCTGGCCCAGGCGACGTGCGACTCGTGCAGGGTCACCGTGATGCCGGCCAGCCCGCGCGCGCCCGGGCCCAGGTCGCCGGCGCGCACCCGGTCGGCGAGCCGGTCGGCGACCGTCCGGGCCAGCACCTCGGTGGTGGTGTTCACGCCGGCGAACGCGGGCTCGTCGTCGAGGTTGCGGTAGGTCAGTTCGCCGAGAACGGCCTTGAGCTGCTCGGTGGCGAGGCCGATGTCAACCACGATCCCGTCGGCGTCCAGGTCGGCCCGGCGGAAGGTGGCGTCGACCACGAAGGTCGCCCCGTGCAGCCGCTGGGCGGGGCCGAAGACCTCCCCCCGGAAACTGTGGGCGATCATCATGTGGTCCCGGACGGTGACGCTGAACACGGATCACTTCCCGTCATAGCTGATCAGATGGCACAGGGCGGGCAGGCTGCCGGCGGTCAGCCGGGGCAGCACGTCGGGCAGCCGCGCGAAGGGCGATTCGCCGGTGATCAGCGCGTCGAACGCGGGATCGGCGAGCAGTTCCAGGGCGAGCCCGAGCCGGTCGGCGAAGGTGCGGCTGCCGCGGCGGGCCGGCGCCACCGCCCCCACCTGGCTGCCCCGGACCGTCAACCGGCCGGAGTGGAACGCGCCGCCCAGCGCCACCTGCACCGGGCGGTCGCCGTACCAGCTGAGCTCGACCACGGTGCCCTCCGGGGCGAGCAGGTCCAGCGCGCGTTGCAGCCCGGCGCCGGTGGCGCTGGCGTGCACCACGAGGTCCCGGCCGCCGGCCGCCCGCTCCGGCGTGGCGAACCGCACGCCCAGCGCCTCGGCCACCGCGGCGCGGGCCGGGTCGACGTCGACGAGTTCCACCCGGACGCCGGGAAACCGGGCCAGCACGGCGGCCACGCAACAGCCCACCATGCCGCCGCCCACCACGCTGACCCGGTCGCCGAGCAGCGGCGGCGCGTCCCAGAGCGCGTTGACCGCGGTCTCCACCGTGCCGGCCAGCACCGCCCGGGCGGGCGGCACCGCGTCGGGCACCGGCACCACCGCGTCGGCCGGGACGACGTACGCGGTCTGGTGCGGGTACAGGCAGAAGACGGTCCGCCCGAGCAGCTCGGCCGGGCCCTGCTCGACCACGCCGACGTTGAGGTAGCCGTACTTCACCGGGCCGGGGAAGTCGCCCTCCTGGAACGGGGCGCGCATCGCGGCGTACTGGCCGGCCGGCACGCGACCGGCGAAGACCAGGGTCTCGGTGCCCCGGCTGACCCCGGAGTAACAGGTGCGGACCAGGACCTCGTCGGGGCCGGGCGCGGGCAGCGACACCGGCCGGATCTCGCCCAGGCCCGGCGCGCGGAGCCAGAAGGCGTGGGCCTCGCGGGTCACCGGCATCTCCTCACCCGACCGAACCGAACGGCCGGTTTTTCCGTGTACCCCGTCAGGGGTTGTCGATCATAGACACGGAGGCACGGTGCCCACGGTTCGAACTGGTCCGGTGATCGGGCTGATCGTCCAGATTGTCCTGCTCGCCGGTCTCGCCGGAACGGTCGGCCTCGGCGCCGCGGGTTGGCTGGCCGGGCTCGCGTACGCGACGCTCGGCTGCGCCGTGCTGAGCCGGGGGTTGGCCCCGGCGGCCGGGCTCGGCCCGGCGGACCGGGTGACGCTGGCCCGGGCGGTCCTGGTCGGCGGGGTCACGGCGTTGGTGGCGGACGCCGCCGGCCGGCCCACGCCGGTCGGGCTGCTGGTCGGGTTGACCGCCGTGGCGTTGCTGCTCGACGCGGTGGACGGGCGGGTGGCCCGGCGCACCGGCACGGCGAGCGCGTTCGGGGCGCGCTTCGACATGGAGGTCGACGCGTTCCTGATCCTGGTGCTCAGCCTGTACGTGGCGCCGTCGGCCGGCGGTTGGGTGCTCGCCATCGGCGCGATGCGCTACGCCTTCGTCGCCGCGGCCCGGGTGCTGCCCTGGATGCGCCGGCCGCTGCCGGCGCGCTACTGGCGCAAGGTGGTCGCCGCGGTCCAGGGGGTCCTGCTGCTGGTCGCCGCGTCCGGGGCGCTGCCGCGGTCGCTGACCGTGGTGGTGCTGGCCGTGGCGCTGGCGCTGCTGGTGGAGTCCTTCGGCCACGACGTCGGGTGGCTGTGGCGGCACCGCCCGGTCCGGCCGGTCCAGCCGCGCCGGGTCGACGTCGGCGTGGCCCGGCCGGCGTCGCCCGTCAGCCGGGCGGCGCCGCCGGTGGGCCGGCGCCCCGCCGGCGAGCCGGCCGGCGGCCGGGACCGGCCGGTCGCCCCGCCCGTGCTGTCGCTGCGCTGAACCCGGGAGCCTAGATGTCGACCCGCAACCCACCCCACCCGCCGACGACCGGCCCGGACGGGTCCGGAACGCCGCCGCACCGGATCGGACAGTCGGCGTCGGACCCCGCCTCCGAGATCCATCCGCCGACCGGCTCACCCGGTCTGCGTACCCGCGCCGGGGACGGCGGCCGGCGCCGCCGGACCGTGGCGGCCCGGGTCACCACCGCGCTGGCCGCCCTGCTGGTGCTGGCCGCGCTGACCGCGCCGTGCCGGCCCGGGCAGCTCACCCCCGGCGCGTTCCTGCGCATCCCGCTGGAGGGGCTCCTGGTGGCCGCCCTGCTGCTCGCCCTGCCGGGCCGGCCGCGGCGGGTGGTGGCCGCCCTGGCCGGGGCGCTGCTCGGCCTGCTGACCGTGCTGAAGCTCGCCGACCTGGGCTTCCGCTCGGCGCTGGGCCGCCCGTTCGACGTGGTGCTCGACTGGGCGCTGCTCGACGACGCGGTCGGCTTCCTCACCGACTCGTTCGGCCGGGCCGGTGGCACCGGCGCGGTCGTCGGGGCGCTGGTGCTGGTGCTGGCGCTGCTGGTGGCCCTCACCGCGGCGGCGCTGCGACTGGCCGGGCTGGCGGCGCGGCACCACCTCGGGGCGCGGCGGGTGGTCGCCGCGCTGGTGGCGCTCTGGGTGGTCGCCGCGGCCACCGGGATGCGGATCGCGCCCGGGGTGCCGGTGGCCGACGCCGAAGCCACCGCCCTGGTGGCCGACCACACCCGGCAGGCGCAGGCGCGGCTGCGCGACCGGGAGGCGTTCGCCGCACAGGTGGGCGCCGACCCGTTCCGGGAGACACCCGGCGAGCAGTTGCTCACCGCGTTGCGCGGCAAGGACGTGATCGTCGCCTTCGTGGAGAGCTACGGGCGGGACGCGGTCGAGGATCCGGAGTACGCGCGGGTCGGCGAGGTGCTGGACGCCGGCACCGGGCGACTGCGCGCCGCCGGCTTCCAGGCCCGCAGCGGCTTCCTCACCTCGCCGACGATCGGGGGCGGCAGCTGGCTGGCCCACGACACGCTGCTGTCCGGGCTCTGGATCGACAACGAGCAGCGCCACCGCAGCCTGCTGGCCAGCGACCGGCTCACCCTCGGTGGCGCGTTCCGGCGAGCCGGCTGGGACACCGTGGGAGTGATGCCGGCCGCCACCCAGCCCTGGCCGGAGGGCGCCTTCTTCGGCTACGACCGGTACTACGACGCCGCGGGCCTCGGCTACCGGGGACCGAAGTTCAGCTACGCCCCGATGCCCGACCAGTACACGCTGGCCACCTTCCAGCGCCGGGAGCGGGACGTCGCCGACCGCCCGCCGCTGATGGCCGAGATCCCACTGATCTCCAGCCACTCGCCCTGGACCCGGATCCCGCAGGTGATCGACTGGGACGCCGTCGGCGACGGCAGCGTCTACCGCGACGCCGCCATCACCAACCCGAAGTCGCAGCCCCGCGCCGGCTACCGCAAGGCCGTCGAGTACTCGGTGCGCACCTTGATCTCCTATCTGGAGACCTACGGGGACGAGAACCTGGTGCTGATCTTCCTCGGCGACCACCAGCCCGCGCCGGTGGTGACCGGCGAGGACGCCAGCCGGGACGTGCCGGTCAGCATCGTCGCCGCCGACCCGGCGGTGCTGGACCGCGTCGCCGGCTGGGGCTGGCAGGACGGCCTGCGACCGGGGCCCGACGCGCCGGTCTGGCCGATGGACGCCTTCCGCGACCGGTTCCTGACCGCCTTCGGCCCCGGTGCCCCGGCCGCCCGCGCCCAGGGCCGCTGACCCGGCCCGGCGTACCGGGGCGGCGGAGGTCGCCGGCGGTCCGGTCGAGACGGACGCGCATGCCCTCGCGCGTCCCGCGCATGGCCACCGGCGACGACCCGACGTTGGATGGAGGGCATGACGATCAACCAGCAGACCGTGCTCGTGATCGGCGGCACCGGCAAGACCGGTCGCCGGGTCGCCGACCGCCTCACCGCGCTCGGCCGGCCGGTCCGGCTCGGCTCCCGGACCGGCACGCCTCCCTTCGACTGGACCGACCGGGCGACCTGGCCGGACGCGCTGGCCGGGGTCGGCGCGGTGTACCTGTCGTACCAGCCGGACCTGGCCGTGCCCGGCGCCGTCGAGGCCGTGGAGTCGTTCACCCGGCTCGCGGTGGCCGGCGGGGTGGACCGGGTGGTGCTGCTCTCCGGGCGGGGTGAGCCCGAGGCCGAGCAGGCCGAGCGGGCGGTGCGGCAGGTCGTCGACGCGGCCGGCGGCCGGTGGACGGTGGTGCGGGCGAGCTGGTTCCTCCAGAACTTCAGCGAGGGCGCGTTCGCCGACGACGTCCGCCGGGGCGAGCTGGTGTTGCCGGTCGACGGGGTGGCCGAGCCGTTCGTCGACGCGGACGACGTCGCGGACGTCGCCGTCGCCGCGCTGACCGGGGACGGGCACGCCGGCGAGGTCTACGAGGTGACCGGTCCCCGGCTGCTGACGTTCGCCCAGGTGGTCGCCGAGATCGCCGCCGCGGCCGGCCGCCCGGTCCGGTTCACCCCGGTCCCCGCGGCCGGGTACACCGAGGCGCTGCACCGGTCCGGCGCCCCGGCCGACGTGGTCGCGCTGCTGACGTACCTGTTCACCGAGGTCCTCGACGGGCGCAACGCCAGCCTGGCCGACGGCGTGGAACGGGCGTTGGGCCGGCCGCCCCGCGACGTCGGCGAGTACGCGCGGACGGCCGCCGCGACCGGCGTGTGGGGAGCCTGAGATGACCGTCCTGCGTACCCTCACCCTGCTCGCCGCCACGGTCTCCACCGGCCTGATGGCCGGCCTGTTCGCGGCGTTCGCCTACGCGGTGATGCCCGGCCTGGCCCGGGCGGACGACCGGACCCTGGTCCTCGCCATGCAGCGGATCAACGAGTCGATCGTCAACGGCTGGTTCCTGGTCAGCTTCCTCGGCGCGCTGGTGTGCACCGCGCTGGCGGCGGCGCTGCACCTCGGCGGGGCTCACCGGGCCCTGCTGCCGTGGATCCTCGCGGCGCTGCTGCTCTACCTGGTGGTGCTGGTGGTCACCGGCCGGGTCAACGTGCCGCTGAACGACGAGCTGCTCGCCGCCGGTGACCCGGACCGGGTGCCGGACCTGGCCGCCGTGCGGGACCGCTTCACCGCCACCTGGGTGCGCTGGAACCTGGTCCGCGCGGTCGCCTCGACCGCCTCGTTCGTCCTGCTCAGCTGGGCTCTGGTGGGGCACGGCCGGCTGACCGGCTGACCGGCGCCGGGCCGGCCGCCCGGCCCGCGCCGGTCAGCGGGCCGCGATGAGGTGCGTGTAGTCGGCGGCGCTGAGCGGCTGCTCGGCCAGCGACCCGTCCGCCCGCGGAACGCCGAGCGGCTGCCCGCGGCGCAGGAACGAGACCGTCGCCACGTCGGCCCGGGCGGTCAGGGTGCAGACCAGCTGCCCGAAGGCGAGCACCTCGTCGCTGCGGCCCGCCCCGTCGTCGACCGCGTCGACCTCGACGTCGGCGCGGGTGCCCGTGATCCGAACGGTGGCGTTGGCGACCGCCCCCGGCAGCGAACTGGTCAGGCCCCGGTCCCGTTCGGCGGCGCTCGGCCCGGCGAGCAGGTGGGCCAGCTGGGCGTCGGGCGACGGTACCGCGTCCAGCCGTCGCTCCACCGGCACCAGGCGGTCGTCCCGGACGAAGCAGAGCACCTCGGCGACCCGTCCCGCCGGGGAGGTCGCCTCGCCGGTCGCCGCCGACGGGAACGGGCCGTGCGGCGCCGGCACGGTGCGTGGCGCGTCCTCGGCCGGCACCCCGCACCCGGCGAGCACCAGGACCAGCGCGGCCAGCCCGGCGCGGCGCCCCACCGGACGGGCCGACCGACGACCCACCGCGGTCCGCACGCTCATCGGACCGACTCCGGCAGTTCGACACGGAACCGGGCCCCGCCGCCGGGCCGGTCCCCGACCTCGGCCCGACCGCCGTGGGCGGCGGCGTGCTGGGCGACGAGGGCCAGCCCGAGGCCGGTGCCGTCGCCACCGGCGCGGGCGTGGGCGGCCCGGGCCCGGACGAACCGGTCGAAGACCGCCTCCCGGTCGGCGACCGGCACGCCGGGCCCCTCGTCGTCGACCTCGACGATGCCCGTCCCGCCCCGCCGGGCGAGGCGCACCGCGACCGGCCCGCCGCCGTACCGCACGGCGTTGTCGAGCAGGTTGACCAGGATCTGCCCCACCCGGCGCCGGTCCACCCACCAGGTCGTCGCGGTGCCCGCGGCGACCTGGACCAGGGCGGCCGGCAGCGAGCGGGACCGGCAGGCGTCGCGGGCCAGCGCCGCCACGTCCACCGGCGCCAGCTCGGCCGGCCGGTCGCTGCGGGCCAGCTCGATCAGGTCGTTGACCAGCTGCTGGAAGCGGGCGACCTCGTCGGCCACCAGACCGGCGGCCAGCGCGGTCCGCTCGTCGAGCTGCTTTCGGCGGTTGGCCAGCACGCTCGCCGCGGCGGAGAGCGTCTGCAACGGCGAGCGCAGCTCGTGGCTGACGTCGGCGGCGAACCGGCGGTCCCGTTCGATCCGCCGGGCGAGCTGGTCGACCATGTGGTTGAAGGAGGTGGAGAGCCGGGTCAGGTCCGGGTCGGTGGTCGGGGCCAGCCGGGCGGTGACGTTGCCCGCCGCGATCTTCTCGGCCGCGTCGGCGACCGCGGTGAGCGGCCGCAGGCTGTGCCGGGTGGCGTACCAGCCGACGGCGGCGCCGGACCCGCCGACGATGATGGCCACCGCGGTGAGCGCCAGCGCGAGGACCTGAAGCGTCTCCTCCAGCTCCCGCAGCGAGGTCACCTCGTAGTAGCTGGCCGCCTCGGCCAGCGGCACGCCGACCAGCAGGGCCGGCTGGCCGTCGATCCGGACCCGCTGCACCGCCGGTTCCCCGCCCCGCACCAGGCGCTGCAGCTCGCCGGGGACGGCGGCGGTCAGCCCGTCGTCGGCGTTGCGCAGATACCACTGGTCGTCGCGGTGCAGCAGCGGGCGGCGGTTGCCGCCGGTGTCCAGCGACCGCAGCACCTCCACCACGTCAGGTGCCCCGGTGTCCAGTCCCGCCCGCACCACGGCCGCGTCGAAGTACGCCGCCCGCAGCGCGGTGCGTTCCCGCTCGTCGAGCAGGGACCGCCGGGTCAGCTCGTACGACACCAGGGCCATCGACGCCGCCAGCAGCAGCGCGCCGACGGCGAAGCCGGCGGTGACCCGGGCCCGCAGGCCGAGCCGCCTCATCGCTGCAGCTTGTAGCCGAGCCCGCGCAGCGTGACCAGGTGGCGCGGGTTGGCCGGGTCGCTCTCGATCTTCTGACGCAGCCGGCCGACGTGCACGTCGACGAGCCGCTCGTCGCCGGTGTCGTAGCCCCACACCCGGCTCAGCAGCTGCTGCCGGGACAGCACCCGCCCGGCGTGCTCGGCCAGCTCGCAGAGCAGCCGGAACTCGGTGCGGGTGACCGGCACCGGCTGCCCGGCGCGGCGCACCTCACCCGCCTCCGGGCTGATCTCCAGCTCGCCGAAGGTGAGCACGGACACGGCCGGGGCGGCGGAGCGGGCCCGCCGGCGCAGGGCGCGCAGCCGCGCGGACAGCTCCTTGATCGCGACCGGCTTGACCACGTAGTCGTCGGCGCCCGCCTCCAGCGCCGCGACGATGTCGTGGGTGTCGTCGCGGGCGCTGACCACCACGATCGGCACGTCGTCGTCGCGGCGCAGCTGCCGGATGCACTCGAAGCCGTCCAGCCCAGGCAGCATCAGGTCGACGAGCACGTTGTCGGCGGGGTCCCGGCGCTGCGCCCGGAGCCCTTCCTCCGCCGTGGCCGCCCCGCGCGCGGTGTAGCCCTCGTCCTCCAGGGCCAGCAGCAGCGCCAGGCGAATCCGGTCGTCGTCCTCGATCACCAGCACGCCCGTCATATCCGCATCATCCCCGGCGGCCCGCCGGTCGCCCAGCCCTGGCCGGCGTCGCTCGGATTTGTCACGCAACTGTCATGGAACCGCGCGACCAGCGCCAAGGGCGGCCGGGAGGGTGGGTGCCGGAGCGGACGGCGGGGAGGCGCGAGCGGTGACGAAAGCGCAGGCGGGGTGGGCGGTGCCACTGATCGAGGTGGCCCTCAGCACGGAGCTGGACCGGGCCGGCCTGTCGGTGACGGGCCTGGCCTTCGACCGGGTGCTGGCGCTCTCCCCCGGGCACGTGGTGGTGGATCTGGCCGGCTGCCGGCACATCGACGCCGCCGGCATCGGCCTGCTGCTGGACGTGCACCGGCGGCTCGCCCGCCGGCAGGCGGTGCTGAGCCTGCGCGACCCCAACCCGCGGATCCAGCGGATCCTGCAGACCGCCCGGCTGGACCAGGTGCTGCCGGTGACCGCCACCGGGCAACCGGCCCCACCGGCCGACGCGACGCCTCCGCCGGCCGGTACGACGTCCCCACCGGCCGGCATGGCCCCCCGGCCGGCCGGTGGGGCGGCCCGCTCCGGCGGCCCGACCGGCCGCACGTACGGCAGGGCGACGGTCGCGTCGCCGTCGTGACCCCGCGACCGCGGGCCGAGTACGGAGGAGGACAGCCATGACCGCGACCGGTCTCGGCACGGCGGTGGCCGTCGGCCTCGCCGTCGGGGCGCTGGGCCGGTTCGCCGCACCGGGCCGGCGGGAGATCCCGGTCTGGCTGGCGCTGGTGGTCGGGGTGGTCACCGCGGTGCTCGGCACGGTGGTGGTCGGCCTCGCCGACGCCGGCGGCCGCTTCGACCTGCTCGACCTCGTCGTGCAGATCGGGTCGGCCGCGGCCGGCGTCGCCCTGGTCGCCGTCACCACCGGGCACGGGCGATCCGACCCGGCCTGACCGGGCTTCGCGGCACGGTCGTCCCTGCCGGCGCCGCGGCCCGGACGGACCGGCCGAGGGAACGCGAGGAAGAGGACATGACCGTCGTACCCGACGAGCACCTGATGACGCTGATCTGCGACGCGTGCGGCGACACCGTCCGGGCGACCGCCTGCGTGCTGCCGGACGCCGAGGTCGTCTGGACGCTGGTGGCCGAGCACGGCTGGAGCGGCTCACCCTTCGCCACCGGCCCGCACCGCTGCCCGCGCTGCGAGCCGCTGCCGGCCGACCCGACGGGTGGCAGCCACCCCGGCTCGGTGCTGGGCATCGACTACCTCGAGGACGTCCCGGTGGTGAGCGTCGCCGGCGACATCGACCTGGACGGCGGCGACGCGCTCCGCGCGGCCCTGCACTCGGCGGTGGAGGTACCCGGGCACGTGGTGGTCGACCTGACCCGGGTCCACCTGATCGACTCCACCGGGCTCGGGCTGCTCGTCCGCGCCCACCGGGACGCCCGCGAGCGCGGGGTGGTGCTCTGCCTCGCGGCGCCGTCCCGCTACATCCGCACGGTGCTGCACACGATGCGCCTGGACGGCCTCTTCCCGGTCTTCGACAGCGTCGAGGAGGCGGTGGCCGGGGTGTCGGGGCCGCCCCGCCGCTCTCCCGACGAGCCCGACCCGGGGTCGGCCCGGCGCCCGGAGGCCGCCGCCCGGGCCGGGTGAGACGCCCGGTCACGGTGCGGCACGGCGCCGGCTCATGCTTGTGGCTGGTCGACCGGGCAGGCGTACGCCGAGCGGCCACCCAGCTCCCACATCCGCACCGGCGCGCCGCAGTGCCGGCACGCCTGCCGCTTGTACACCCAGCGCTCGTCCGGCGCCGCCGGGTCACTGACCACCTGGCCGGCGTCCCGGCCCAGGGCCAGGTACCGCACCGCGAGGTCCCACAGCCGCCGGGCCGTCTCCGGCCCGATCCCCCGGGCGTCCGGGTCGAGGCCGGCGAGGAAGAGCAGCTCGGCGCGCCAGGCGTTGCCGATGCCCGCCCAGACCGCCTGGTCGAGCACCGCGGCGCCGACCGCGCCCCGGACGGCGGCCAGCCGGCGCACCGCCTCCGCCGGGTCGGCGTCGGCCCGCAGCGGGTCCGGCCCGAGCGAGTCGCGCAGCGACCGTTCGCCGGCGGCCGGGAGCGGCTCGCACCGGATCGGGGCGATCAGGTCGTACGCGACGGCGGCGCCGGTCAGCCGCATCCGCACCCCGGCGCGCGGGGCGGCGGTCGGGTCGTCGTATCGCAGGAACAGCCCGCGCAGGCCGAGATGCACGTGCAGGGTCGGGCTGCCGTCCAGGTGGTAGAGCAGGTGCTTGCCGTACGCCTCCACCGCGCGCAGCCGCCGCCCGTCGTACGGGCCGGGGTCGAAGCGGCCCTGCGGGCTGGAGACCGCGAGCACCTGCCCGGCGAGCGCGGCCTGCTGCTCGCGGGCGTAGCGGTGGATCAGGTGCCCCTCGGGCACGTCAGCGGCGTCGGCGGGACACGGCGGGCATGGCGGCGGATACCCGGCGCGCCCGGCGGGAAACGTCGGCGCGGGCGGGAGGAAGGGCGGTCGGTCCGGAGTTGTACCGGTTCGTGACTGACGTCGCCCCGCAGTCCCGGCTGCTCGACATCCGGCGGATCTTCGTGGAGCCGGAGGCCGCCGCGCTGCCGCGGGGCCAGCAGGTGCTGGCCCGCTTCCCCGACGCCGAGCGGGTCGAGATCGACAGCCACACCCGCATTCCGGAGCTGTACGGCGACGAGACGAACGTGGCCCGCTGGGTGCGGATCAAGACCGAGACCCTCGTGCTCGGGGTGAAGAAGTCGCTCACCGCCCGGCCGAACGGCCGTTCCAGCGACTTCATCGCCCCCTCCACCGCCAACGGCTGCGCCATGGCGTGCGCCTACTGCTACGTGCCGCGGCGCAAGGGCTACAGCAACCCCGTCACGGTCTTCGCCAACATCGAGCGGATCACCGGTTACCTGTCCCGTCACGTCGCCCGGCAGGGCGTGAAGGACACCCCCGAACCAGTGCGACCCGCACGCGTGGGTGTACGACATCGGCGAGAACTCCGATTGTTCGCTGGACGCCCGGGTCAGCGACAACGTCCGGGACCTGGTCACCTGCTTCCGCGACCTGCCCACCGCGAAGGCCAGCTTCGCCACCAAGCACGTCAACCGGGACCTGCTCGACTGGGACCCGCGCGGGCGGACCCGGATCCGGTTCTCGCTGATGCCCGCCCGGGACGCCAAGCTGCTCGACATCCGCACCTCACCGGTCGCCGAGCGGATCGCCGCCATCGACGACTTCGTCGCCGCCGGCTACGAGGTGCACGTCAACTTCAGCCCGGTGGTGGTACGCGACGGCTGGCTCGACGACTGGGCGGAGCTGCTCGACCAGCTCGACGCCGGGATCGGGCCGCGGGCCCGGGCGCAGCTCGCCGCCGAGGTCGTCTTCCTCACCCACAACGACCGGCTGCACGAGGTCAACCTCGGCTGGCACCCGAAGGCCGAGGAGCTGCTCTGGCGTCCGGACCTCCAGCAGCCCAAGCGCTCGCAGACCGGCGGCTGGAACGTGCGTTACCGCACCGGCGAGAAGGGCCGCTACGTCGCCGCGCTGACCGGGCTGATCGGGACCCGGACGCCGTACTGCCGGATCCGGTACGCCTTCTAGGCGGCCCGGCCGGGCCGCGTGGGCCCGGCCGGCGCGAGGGTCACGCGTAGAGCCGACTGACCGTCTCGGCGACGCAGACCGGTTTGCCGCCCGCGTCGCTCTCCACGGTGACCGCGGCGACCAGCTGCACGCCGCCGTCCACCGGGGACACCTCGGCGATGGTGGCGGCGGCCCGCACCGCGCCGCCGACCCGGACCGGGGCCGGGAAGCGCACGCGGTTCAGCCCGTAGTTGACGCCCATCCGCAGCCCCTGCACCCGGTAGAGCCGGCCGACCAGCGCCGGCAGCAGGGACAGCGTCAGGTAGCCGTGGGCGATGGTGCCGCCGAACGGGCCGGTGGCGGCCCGTTCCGGGTCGACGTGGATCCACTGGTGGTCGTCGGTGGCGTCGGCGAAGAGGTCGACCCGGCTCTGGTCGATCCGCTGCCAGTCGCCGGGGCCGATGGTCTCGCCGACCGCCGCGGCCAGCTCGTTGAGGGAGGCGAAGGTCCTCATGCCAGGTGCCCTCCGAGCTTGGTGTAGCCGCGCAGCAGGTCGCGGGAGATGATCAGCCGTTGCATCTCGTCGGTGCCCTCGAAGATCCGGTAGAGCCGGACCTGCCGGTACCAGCGCTCGATCGGCAGCTCCCGGGTGTAGCCCATCCCGCCGTGGATCTGCAGCACCCGGTCGACCACCCGGTTGACCATGCCGGCCCCGTAGAGCTTGGCCATCGACGAGGCGTGCCGGGGGTCCATGCCCTGGTCCACGGTCCAGGCCGCCCGCAGGATGAGCCAGCGGGCCGCCTCCAGCTCGGTCTCGGAGTCGGCGATCATCCACTGGATCGCCTGGTTCTCGCCGATCGGCCGGCCGAACGTCTGCCGGCTGTTGGCCTGGTCGATCGCCATCCGCAGCGCCCGCTCGGCGATGCCCACCGCGTGCGACGGGATGGTGTAGCGACCCTTGCCGATCCACTCCATCCCGAGGGTGAAGCCCTGCCCCAGCTCGCCGAGGATGTTGCGGCCGGGCACCCGCACGTCCTCGAAGATCAACGAGGCCGGCCCGCCCTCGCCCATGGTCTGGATGAACTCCGACCGCCAGCCCATCGACCGGTCCACCAGGAAGGCGGTGGCGCCGCCGTTGCGGGCACCCTTCTCCCGGTCGGTCACCGCGATCACGATGGCGAAGTCGGCGTCGTTGCCGCCGGTGATGAAGGTCTTCTCGCCGTTGAGGATCCAGTCGTCGCCGTCGCGGCGGGCGCTCAGCTTGATGTTGGCCGCGTCCGACCCGGCGCCCGGCTCGGTGATCGCGAAGCAGCTGCGCCGCTCGCCCTCGATGGTCGGGATCAGGTACTCCCGCTTCTGGTCCTCGTTGCAGTGGAACAGGATGTTGTCCGCCTCGCCGCCGAACCGGAACGGCACGAACGAGCGGCCGATCTCGGTCCAGATCAGCGACTGGGTGACCGCCGGCAGGTCCATGCCGCCGTACTCCTCCGGCGTGGCCAGCCCCCAGAAGCCGAACGCGCGCGCCTTGAGCTGCAACTCGCGCAGCTCGCTGTGCTCCAGGCCGGGCCGGTGCGCCCGTTCCCGCCGCAGCAGCTCCTGCTCCAGCGGCATGACCTCCTTGGTGATGAAGTCGCGGGCGGTGTCGCGGATGGCCCGCTCGGTGTCGGAAAGCGCGAAGTCCATGTCCCCTCCGGGTGCTGAGCTGTACGCGCGCCTCAGCGCGCGCCGCCGTTGACGTACAGGGTCTGGCCGCTGACGTACGAGGCGTCGTCGCTGGCCAGGAAGGCGATCACCGAGGCGATCTCGGCCGGCTGGGCGACCCGGCGCAGCGGGGTGTGCTCGGCGACCATCCGCTGGTGCTCCTCCGGGCTGCTGCCCACCCGCTGGGCGGTGGCGGCGGTCATCGCGGTGGCCACGTAGCCCGGGGCGACCGCGTTCACCGTCACGTTGAACAGGCCCAGCTCGATGGCGAGGGTGGCGGTCAGGCCCTGCACGCCGGCCTTGGCCGCCGCGTAGTTGACCTGTCCCCGGTTGCCGAGGGCGGAGCGGCTGCTGAGGTTGACGATCCGCCCGTACCGGGCCGCGACCATGTGCTGCTGGGCCGCCTGGCAGCAGAGGAACATGCTGGTCAGGTTGGTGGTCAGCACCGCCTCCCAGCGTTGCAGGGGCATCTTGAACAGCAGGTCGTCGCGGGTGATGCCGGCGTTGTTCACCAGCACGTGCAGCCCGCCGTAGGTGCGTACCACCCGGTCGGTCATCCCGGCCACCGCCTCCGGGTCGGTCACGTCGCAGCCGATGCCGACGGCCCGGCCGCCGGCCGCGGTGATCTCGTCGGCGACGCCCTGGCTGCGCTCGGCGTCGAGGTCGACCACGGCGACGGCGGCGCCCTCGGCGGCCAGCCGGTGCGCGGTGGCGGCGCCGATGCCCTGCGCGGCGCCGGTGACGACGGCGACCCGGTCGGCGAATCTGGTCACGGTTGCTCCCTTGAGTTCAGAAGGCGTTCACGCCGGTGAGCGCGCGGCCGATGAGCAGCTGCTGGATCTGGCTGGTGCCCTCGTAAAGGGTGGTGACGCGGGCGTCGCGCAGGTACTTGCCGACCGGGTACTCGTCGATGTAGCCGTACCCGCCGAAGACCTGGACGGCGTTGTTGGCCGCCCGGACGGCGGCCTCGCTGGCGAAGAGCTTGGCCATCGACGCCTCGGTGGCGAACGGCTGCCCCCGGTCGATGAGGTCTGCGACCTGCCACACGAGCAGCCGGGCGGCGTTGGTGTCCACCGCGATGGCGGCGAGCAGTTGCTGCACCAGTTGGTGCCCGGCGATGGGCTTGCCGAACTGGGTGCGCTGCCCGGCGTAGCCGACCGCGGCGTCCAGGCAGCCCTGGGCGATGCCGACGCAGCCGGCGGCCACCGACATCCGGCCCTTGGCCAGGGTGGCCAGCGCCAGCCGGAAGCCGGCGCCCTCGTCACCGAGGCGCGCCGAGTCGGGCACCCGGACGGCGTCGAAGCGGAGTTCGCCGGTGGCCTGCCCGCGCAGGCCGAGCTTGCCGTGGATCTCCCGCCGGGTCAGCCCGGGCGCCTCGGTGGGCACCAGGAACGCGGTGATCCCCCGGTGCCCCGGGCCGCCGGTGCGGGCGAAGACCAGGGCGACGTCGGCGGTGGTGCCATTGGTGATGAACGTCTTGGTGCCGGTGATCAGCCAGTCGTCGCCGTCGCGGACCGCCCGGGTGGTCAGCGCGGCCGCGTCCGAGCCGCTGTCCGGTTCGGTCAGCGCGAAGCAGCCCAGCGCGGCGCCGGTGCAGAGCCGGGGCAGCCACTGCGCCCGCTGCGGGGCCGACCCGTGCGCGGCGATGGACTTGGCGACCAGCCCGAGCGAGACCGAGACGATGCCCCGCACGGCGGAGTCGCCCCGGCCGAGCTCCTCCAGCACCAGGAAGTAGGAGAAGTGGTCGCCGCCGGACCCGCCGTCGTCCTCGGGGATGGTCAGCCCGAGGAAGCCGAGCTGGCCGAGCTTCCCGACGATCTCCGGGTCGACCGACTCCCGCCGGTCCCAGGCCGCCGCGTGCGGTGTCACCTCGCGGTCGACGAACTCCGCGGCGAGTCGGCGGACCGCCGCCTGCTCGGCGGAGAGCTGAAGGTCCATGGCCGATAAACTAGCGGTGCAAGTTAAACTCCGTCCAGACCCGGCTGTGGCAGAGTTTGCGGCGGACCGTCGAGCGAGGGAGGGACGCATGCCCCGGCCACGGCAGGCGCTGCTCAGCCGGCAGCGGATCGTCGAGGCCGCCGCCGCGCTGATCGACGCGGAGGGGCTGGAGGGGTTCTCCACCCGCCGGCTCGCCGCCGAACTCGGGGTGCGCGGGCCGTCGCTCTACAACCACTTCGCCACCAAGGACGAGATCCTCGACGCGGTGGCGGACAGCATCACCGGCCAGGTCGACGTGTCGTTCTTCGGCCGGGTCGACTGGCGGGAGGCGCTGCGCCGGTGGGGGCACTCCTACCGGGCGGCGCTGGCCGCGCACCCGAACATCGTGCCGTACCTGGCGCGCGGGCCGGGGCGGCGGCCGGCGGCGCTGGCCATGGCCGACGCCGTCTACGGTGGACTGGTCGACGCCGGCTGGCCGCCGGCCCGGGCCACCCACATCGGCGCGTTGATGCGCTACTTCGTGGCCGGTTCGGCGCTCGGGTCGTTCGCCCGCGGCTTCGTCGAGGACCCGGGGCTCTACGCCGAGCAGTATCCGCACCTGACCCAGGCGCACCGGCTCGCCGAGCACCAGCAGCGGGTCGACGAGGGCGCCTTCGCGCTCGGCCTCGACGCGCTCATCAACGGCCTCTCCCGCACCTACGAGGCACACATCGGGCCGCTGTCGCCCCTCCCGCCGGCCGGCACGGCGTACTAGAGTCGGGAACCAAAACTTGCACCGCTAGTTTTCGCCGACGTACGTGAGGGGCGCGATGGATCTCGCTCGGACCGACATCTACCTCGACGGGGCCTGGGTCGCCGCCTCCTCCGGGCAGACCCTGGCGGTGCGCAACCCGGCGACCGAGGAGGTCGTCGCGACCGTGCCGGCCGGCACGGCGGACGACGTCGACCGGGCCGTCGCGGCGGCCCGGGCCGCCTTCCCCGGCTGGGCCGGCGCCGTCCCGGCCGCGCGGGCCGCCGCCCTGGACCGGCTGCACGCCGCGCTCACCGCCCGGGCGCACACGATCGCCCGGACCGTCGCGACGGAGCTGGGCACCCCGCTGAAGGTCGCCGTCCGGGTGCAGGCCGGGCTGCCGCTGACCGTGCTGCGCAGCTACGTCGAACTGGCCGGCCGGCCACCGGCGGAGGAGACGGTCGGCAACTCGCTGGTCGTCCGCGAGCCGGTCGGCGTGGTCGGCGCGATCACCCCGTGGAACTACCCGCTGCACCAGGTGGTCGCGAAGCTGGCGCCCGCGCTGGCCGCCGGCTGCACGGTGGTGCTCAAGCCCAGCGAGCTGACCCCGCTGACCGCCTACCTGCTCTTCGACGCGATCCACGAGGCCGGCTTCCCGCCCGGCGTGGTCAACCTGGTGCCCGGCACCGGCCCCGAGGTGGGCGAGGTCATCGCCGCCCACCCGGACGTCGACATGGTCTCCTTCACCGGCTCCACCGCCACCGGCCGGCGGATCTCCCACCTGGCCGCCGACCGGATCGCCCGGGTGGCCCTGGAGCTCGGCGGCAAGTCCGCCAACGTGATCCTCGACGACGCCGACCTGGCCACCGCGGTGAAGGTCGGCGTGGGCAACGCCTTCCTCAACTCCGGCCAGACCTGCACCGCCTGGACCCGGATGCTGGTGCACCGGGACCGCTACGACGAGGCGCTGGCCCTGGCCGCCAAGGCCGCGGCGGGCTACCGGCTCGGCGACCCGTTCGACCCGGCCACCCGACTCGGCCCGCTCGTCTCCGCCGCGCAGCGGGAACGGGTCACCGGGCACGTCGCCCGGGGGCTGGCCGACGGCGGCCGGCTGGTCGCCGGCGGGCCGGACGCCCCGCTGCCCGAGCGCGGCTTCTTCGTCGCCCCGACCGTGATCGCCGACGTCGACCCGGACAGCGCCCTGGCCCAGGAGGAGGTCTTCGGTCCGGTGCTCGCGGTCCTCCCGTTCGACGACGAGGACGCGGCGGTGGCCGTCGCCAACAACTCCCGGTACGGGCTGGCCGGCGCGGTCTGGTCCGCCGACGAGGACCGGGCACTGCGGGTGGCCCGGCGGCTGCGCACCGGCGCGGTCGACGTCAACGGCGCGCCGTTCAACCCGCTCGCCCCGTTCGGCGGCTACAAGCAGTCCGGCCTCGGTCGCGAACTGGGCCGCTACGGGCTGGACGAGTTCCTCCAGACCAAGGCCATCCAGCGGTGAGGGCGCTGGTCGCCCGGGCGGCGGGCGAGCCGCTGCGGGTGGAGGAGGTGGAGCTGCCCGCCGCCGGGCCCGGCGAGGTGCGGGTGGGCATCCGGGCCGCCGGCGTATGCCACTCCGACCTGTCCATGGTGAACGGCACGCTGGCGCCACCGTACCCGCTGGTGCTCGGGCACGAGGCCGCCGGCGTGGTGGTCGAGGTCGGCGCCGGCGTGGACCGGGTCGCGCCCGGCGCGCACGTGGTGCTGAACTGGGCGCCGCCGTGCCGGCGGTGCTGGTACTGCGGGCGCGGTGAGCCGTGGCTCTGCGAGCGGGCCGGGTCCCCCGCGGCCGCGCGGGGCCGGACGTCCGCCGGCGAGCCGCTGCACGTCACGCTCGGCCTCGGCGCGCTGGCCGAGGCGGTGGTCGTTCCGCAGGACGCGGTCATCCCGGTACCGGCGGAGCTTCCCTTCGACGCGGCGGCGCTGCTGGGCTGCGCCGTGCTCACCGGGGTCGGCGCGGTGCGCCGTACCGCGCGGGTGGCTCCCGGCGAATCGGTGGCGGTGATCGGTCTCGGCGGGGTGGGCCTGTCGGTGGTCTCGGCCGCCCGGGCGGCCGGCGCCGACCCGGTGCTCGCCGTCGACGTGTCACCGGCCAAGGCGGAACTGGCCGCCGCCGCCGGCGCCACCGCCTTCCTGCTCGCCGACGACGCGCTCAACCGGGCGGTCCGCGAGCGGACCGGCGGCCGCGGCGTCGACCACGCGCTGGAGTGCGTCGGGCGGAGCGCCGCCATCCGCGCCGCGTGGCGGGCCACCCGGCGCGGCGGGCAGGTGACCGTGGTCGGCATGGGCGCCAAGGACGACGTGGTCGGCCTCAGCGCCCTGGACATCTTCCACTCGGCCCGGACGCTGCGCTCCTCGGTCTACGGGTCGTCCGACCCCGATCGGGACGTGCCGGAACTCGCCCGGGCCGTGCTGGACGGCACCCTCGACCTGGCTCCGCTGATCACCGACCGGACCGACCTGGACGGCGCCGCGGCGGCGTTCGACCGGATGGCCCGGGGCGAGGGCGCCCGCACCGTCGTACTGCCCTGACCGCCGCCCACCGGGTCTTGTCCAGGTTCCAGGGTGCGATCGGCACGGCGGCCTGCAGCGACGGCCGGGACACGGCGGCCTCCAGGCTGCCGCCCCCGCCCATCGAGTGCCCGGCCACGGCGAGCCGGGTGCCGTCGATCCGGCTCCGGACGGAGCTGCGCTGGACCAGGTAGTCGAGCGCCGCGAGCAGTTGGCGGCCCCGGCTGTCCGGCTGGTCGAGCCGGCTGTTGGTCTCGATGCCGATCACCACGAAGCCGTGCGAGGCGATCCGCGGTCCGAGCCAGCTGATGCTGGACCAGGCGGCGGTGTAGCCCGGCGAGATGGCGATGGCGCCGAAGGTGCCCTCGCTGGTGCTGGTCGGGTAGTAGATGACTCCGTTACCTCTCAGTGCGCTTTGGTGAGCACACGGTCGTAGGTAGTCCCGCCTTGCGGCGGGACGGTCCCGGTCTTGCCCGCTGTGGCGGTGCCGGGTTGACGTTTCACGGCCACTGGCCCGCCGGGGCGGGTCTTACGGTTGGCTCCACGTCCTGCCACCGGGCCACTCCCGGCGGTGTCGTACTCGGCCGCGAGGGCGGCGAGGTTGCGTGCGGCGTTGAGGTCCCGGTCGAGGGCCAGGCCGCACGTGTCGCAGTGGTAGGTGCGCTCGGACAGGGCCAGCTTGGTTTTCACCGTGCCGCAGCCCGAGCAGGTTTTCGAGGACGGATACCAGCAGTCGGCCAAGATCAGCCGGCCGCCGTTCCATTCGGTCTTGTATGCCAGCTGCCGGCGCAGCTCGGCGAACCCAGCGTCGGCGATGTGCCGGGCCAGCCGGCGGTTGGTCAGCATGCCGGTGACGTTGAGGTCTTCGACCACGATCGTTGCATGCTGGCGGGCTAGCCGGGTGGTGAGCTTGTGCAAGCCGTCGCGGCGCAGGTTCGCCACCTGGGCGTGGGCGCGGCTGAGGTGGTTCGCGGCGCGCTGCCACCGGTTCGACGGCCGCCGTCCGGTGCGCCGGTCGGGGCCGGTCTTACGCGACAAGGCCCGGCCCAGCGCTCGCAGGCGGCGCTGTGCGTCGATCAGGTGGCGCGGGTTGGGTTCCGTTTCGCCGGTGGACAGCACGGCAAGGTGCGTGATGCCGACGTCGACTCCGACCGTCGAGTCGGGCCACGCCGGTCGACCTTCGGCTCGCTCGACCTCGACAGTGAATGCGACGTGCCATCGGCCGCCATCACGCCGGACGGTCGCGGACATGATCCGGGCGGTGCCGGCCTCCAAACGGCGGGCGAGCTTACGGGCCGACTCGTGCAGCTTCAACCGGCCCAGCCGCGGCAACACCACATGCGCGCGGTCCGGCTCGACGCGGATGGTTCCGGTGGTGAACCGCACGCTCGGCGTCGACCGGCGGCGGGACTTGAACCGGGGAAACCCGACCGGCCGTCCGGCCCGCTTGCCCGAGCGGGAGTCGGCCCAGTTCTTCAACCCGCGGGCAAGGGCGTCGAGGCCGGTGTTGAACGCCTCCTTCGAGCACTCGGCCCACCACGGCGCCACCTCGGCCTTCGCGGCGTTCCACGCCTTACGCAGCGCGGGCAGCGACCACGACACCGCCGCAGTCAGCAACTCGTCCGGCACACCGTAGGAACGCTCCGCAGCACGCTGGTCCATGACCGCCTTGACCCATGCCAGCGCCCAGTTGTACGCGACCCGAGCCGCCCCGGCGTGCGCGAGCACCGCGCGTTCCTGCGACGGGGTGAGGTCGAGCGCGAACCGGTACGCCTGGATCGTCTTCACGCTGGCCCGTCCGGTTCGGTGACGGCTTCGACAGCCCGGCGAGCCCGGTTCGCCGCCGCGCGACGTCCATACAGGCGGGCGCACAGCGACGTCAGGATCTCGGTCATGTCCCGCACGAGGTCGTCGTCCACCTCAGCCGGGTCGACCACCAGCAGTCGCCGGCCCTGCGCCGCCAATGCTGCCTCGACATACTCGGCACCGAACCGGGCGAACCGGTCCCGATGCTCGACCACGATCGTGGACACGGCCGGGTCACGCAACAGCGCGAGGAACTCCTTGCGGTGCCCGTTGAGCGCGGACCCGACCTCGGTCACCACCCGCGACACCGCGAGCCGCTGGCCGGTCGCCCACGTGGCGACCCGTGCCACCTGCCGGTCCAGGTCCGCTTTCTGGTCAGCGGACGAGACGCGGGCGTACACCACGACCTGCCCGGTACCAGCCGTGGCCGCAGCCATCGGCTCGCCGACCATGATCAGCCGGCCGAGCCGGTACGTGGGAACAGGCAACGTCCCAGCCGCGTACTGCCGACGCGCGGTGATGTACGCAATGCCCTGCGACGCTGCCCACTCCTTCAGGTTCACGATGAGCATCATAGCGCCCCCGAGAGCATCAAAGATGCTCGGGACGCCAGCAGTCAGCTACCCCCGCCGAAGCCGGTGACGCTGAGCGAGGAGACGCTCTGCGAGGCGGTGGCGAAGGGGCCCCGGCTGGCCTCCAGCAGGGCGGTGGTCGGGGCGGGGCCGCGCTCGTACGGGTTCTCGGCGGCCTGGGCCGGAGCGGCCGCCAGGACACCGGCGGCGGCCAGGACGGTGGCCACGGCCAGCCCGGCGACGCGGGCGAGGGGACGGGGACGGGTGGTGGTCGGTGACACGTCGGGCACTCCCTGGGGTCGGGGATATCGACGCTCGTCAGTCTTCGACGTGTCGGCCGGTGCCCGCATCGGTGAAATCACCAGTCCCCGGCGGTCCACGGCCACCGGGCGGCCCACCCGGTGCCGGAGCCGTCAGCGGACGACGGCGGGGCTGCCGAACCGCACCGGGACGCCCGGCGAGTAGAGCACGCTGACCGGCGCCGCCCCGGGAGCGGACAGGCCGGCGGCGCGGACCAGTTCGTCGTCGAGGGTCACCAGCTCCGCGCGGTGCAGCGGCCACCGGGGGTGCACGTTGGGCAGGTGCAGGGTCCGGCCGTACGCGCGGGTGTGCAGGCCCCAGCGGGCGGTGAGGAAGTGCTCGAGCGGGGTCGGCTCGGCGATCGGGGCGCCGACCCGCACGCGGAACGCGGTGGCCGCGCCGCGCGGGCCGGGCCAGCGCCGGCGGCTGGTGTAGGTGAGCAGGTCACCGTCGCGGCGCAGGCGCATCCGCGACCACAGGTAGGGCAGCCGCAGGCTCGCCCGGGCGACCAGCACCGGCAGCAGCCGGGACGCGTCCAGGGACCGGAACACCACGGCCCGCCGGCCGGCGACGTCCACGCTGTACAACCGCACGTTGGTCTCGCAGAAGGTGCCCAGGTAGGGCAGGCCCGGGCCGGCGAACAGGCCGAGCCCGACCATCCGGAACCCGATCAGGCCGACGTACGTGCGCCCGTCGAGGACGTCCGGCCGGGTGCCGGGGGGCAGCATCGGCGCCACCACCTCCGGCTCGACGGCCCAGTGCAGGGACGACAGATCCTGCCAGCGCTGCACCAGCACCGGCCGGCGCAGCGGCCGGGCGGCCTCGGCCGTCACCTCCTCGGGATCCACCGGGCCATTGTCACCGGTACGAGCCACCGGGCACTGCCACGGCCGTCCGGGTCGGGCAGATCGACGGCCGGCAACGGCCGCCTGTCCACGAACGCGGACGGTAGGGCCGTTCCGGCGCTGCGGTGACCGGCCGTTCGGTAGGTTGGCAGGTGCTCCGGGCAGTGCCAGGTCGCCGGAGGCTCCCCTCCCGGTGCAGCCCGCCAGAGGAGGCAGACGCGGTGACGTCCAGTCCGCTTCCCCGGATCCTCCGCCGGCGCGGCGAGCCGGAGTATCCGACCTTTCTGGAGCTCTTCTTCGACCTGGTCTACATCTTCATGCTCTCCCGCCTCGCCGAAGGGCTGGCCGAGGACCTCAGCCTCGAGGGTGCCGCGCGCACCGCCGTCCTGCTGCTGGCCGCCTGGTGGGTCTGGGTGCTGACCGCGTGGCTCACCGACCTGTTCAACCCGCGGCTGCCGATCATCCAGGCCACCGTCCTGGCAGTCATGTTCGGCACGCTGCTGATGGCGGTCGCGGTGCCGCAAGCCTTCGACGCGCACGGCGGGCTCTTCGTCGCGGCGTACTTCGCCATCCACGTCGTCCGCGACGCGGTGCTGATCCCCGGCACCCGGGTGAACCGTGCGATCCAGGCCCGCAGTATCCGGGTCTTCTTCTGGTTCGGCGTCACCGTCGTGCCGTGGGTGGCCGGGGTGTTCGTGGATGGCACCGCACGGCTGGCGCTCTGGGCCCTCGCGGCGGCGGTCGACCTCGGGTCGGCCCGGATCGGCTGGCCCACGCCGTGGCTGGGCCGCACCGAACTGGCCAGTCAGATCTTCACCGGCACGCACCTGTCCGAGCGGCACCGGGAGATCTTCATCATCTCGCTCGGTGAGTTGATCCTGACGACCGGCATGGGACTGGGCGGCAGCGGCTTCCAGGCCGGCCCGATGGCCGCCTGCGCGGTGGCGTTCGCCAACGCGATCCTGCTGTTCCACCTGTACTTTCAGCGGGTCCGGCAACTGCTGGCGCCGCCGACCGTCCTGGCGGTGGAACGGGTCCGGCCGGGCACCTCCACCTCGTACAGCCATCTGGTGCTGGTGGCCGGGGTGGTGGTCATCTCGGCCGGCGACACCCTCGTCATCGACCATCCGTCCGGCGCGGCGTCGGCGGCCCTGATCGTCGCCCTGCTCGGCGGGCCGGCTCTGTTCCTGCTCGGCAGCTGCCTGCTCGACGCCGTGGTGACCGGGCGGGTGCTGTGGTCCCGGGCGCTGGGCGTGGTCGCGCTGGCCGCCCTGGCGCCCGCGATGACGCCGTTGCCTCCGCTGGCGATCATGGTCGCGGCGAACCTGGTGCTGCTGCTCATCCTGATCGGTGAGCGGGTGGCCCCTCACTCACGACTGGTCAGCGCCGCCCCGCCCGCCCGGTGAGGCGGGGCCGAGCGCCGGGGGCATCGGCGTCCGGGTGCGCCGCCGGGTGCTCACCAGGTTCGCCGCGGCGATCAGAGCCAGGACGGTCATGGCGAGCAGCGCGACCAGGACCGGCGGCAGCAGGGACATCGCGGGTGCCCCGGCGGCCAGCAGCAGCAGGCCGGCGATCCGCGACCGGGAGACCCGGCCGAACACGGTGTAGTCGAGCAGCGCGCGGCCGACCAGGAAGAGGGCCGGTCCGCCGAGGATGACCGCGACCCAGGACGCTGGCGTTTCACCGAACTGGCGGGTCAGGACGAGGTGGCTGCCGACCGCGACCACCAGGATACCGGCCACGATGATCAGGTGGGTGACCGCGGCGGACTGGGTGAGCAGCGACGGGTTCGTGGACCGGGCGATCGCCTCGGTCAGCAGCTCCCCGGCGCGGTAGATGTAGATCCGCCACATCAGCACCACGATCATGAACACCACCGCCAGCGCCGCGGCCCGCCCGGTCGAGTACTCGCCGAAGCTGAAGGTCGTCGCGGTCACGAAGAGCGCCGCGCCGAGCGCGACGATGATGAACTGCCGGTACCGTTCGGCGACCCGCTCACCCACCAGCCGCCAGCCCTCCGGCCGGAAGCGGCCGAGTCGCGGCACCCGCCAGCCGAGCGCGGCGGCGACGTACTCCACCGCGACCGCCGCCGCCCAGAGCGCCAGCCGGGGCGGACCGGCGAAGAGAGCGCCACCGATCCACCCGAGCGCGGCGATCGCCTCCCAGCACAAGACCCGGACGCTCAGGTTCCGCCCGGACGCGTCCCCCACCACCAGGATGTTGTAGGTGGCCGAACCGAGGTGGATCGTCACGTAGGTGACCGCGAACAGCAGGTCGGCGTCGCCGTACGCGTCGTGCACCAGGGCCGCCAGCAGCAGGCTCGCCGCCATCACCCCGGTGAACACCGTCTGCACCGCCGGCCGGCTGACGTCGAGGGTGTCCGCCGCCCAGGTGGTCAGCGCCCAGACCAACGTGAACGCGAGCAGCAGCACCAGCGTCTCGGCGGCACCGGTCCAGCTGACCTCGTCCCACATCTTCTTGGCGAGCGAGATGAACGCGAAGACGAAGACCAGGTCGAAGAAGAGTTCCAGGAACGCCGGACGCACCGGATCCCGCGGGGCCGCCGCCTCGCTGTCGCCATCGGCTGCCATCGACCAGCCCGTCCCGTCCGGCCGCACTCCCCCGTTCCGCCTCCGACCCTACGGGTGACGGCCCGGTGACCGCGGCGATTGCTCCCGACCGGGGACCGGAGCGGTCACGGCCGCGCGCCAGGTCGGGCGGGGTTGCCGGCTCCGGCCCGGCCCGCCCGGTCAGCCGGCCGGGGCGAGCCGCGCGCAGCCGGTCGCGGTCAGCAGCCCGATGACGGCCGTCGCCGCGGCGCCCGCCAGCCGCCACCGACCACCCGTCGTTCTCGTACCCGTCATGGGCCACGCCCCGTCTCCGGCTCGGCCGGCCGGCACGATACCGCAATGATCATCGACGGGGCCGAGTGCCGGGCTCGTACTGCGCGCGGTTGCGGGTGGCCGGCAACTCAGGCCGCCGACCCGGGTGACGTTCACGCCGACCATCCGGTTCTTACAGGCAAATAGCCGGGATCTTTCAAAGAGCAGTCAGAGCATTGCGGCCGCGTGTCCGGCGCTGGCATGATGACCGTCAATTCTCGCCGGCCTGGTGAAGGAGCGGTGGCCATGGCGCTCTCCCGCCGCAAGCTGATCGGTTCCGTCGCGGCGGGCTCCGCGCTCGCCGCCGTCTCCCCGGCCGACCTGGTGCCGGCTCTCACCCGCCCGGCACGCGCCGCCAGCCCGCCCGGCGACGTGGTCGGCCGGATCACGGTCGGCTACCAGGGCTGGTTCAGCTGCCCGGGCGACGGGGCGCCGATCGGCGGCTGGTGGCACTGGAGCCGCGACCGGTTCCAACCGCCGTCACCGGCCAACACGACCATCGTCTCCTGGCCCGACATGCGGGAGTACGCCCGCGGCTACTCCACCGCCTATCCCAACCTCGGCAACGGCCAGCCGGCCCAGCTCTTCTCCTCCTACGACCAGCAGACCGTCGACACCCACTTCCGCTGGATGCAGGAGCACGGCTGCGACACCGCCGCGTTGCAGCGGTTCAACCCGTTCGGTGACGAGGGGCCGACCCGCGACGCCATGGCGGTCAAGGTACGCGCCGCGGCCGAGCGGTTCGGGCGCAAGTTCTACGTCATGTACGACGTCACCGGCTGGACGGCCATGCAGTCCCAGCTCAAGGAGGACTGGACGACGAAGATGTCGGCGCACACCGCCTCCCCGGCGTACGCCCGGCAGAACGGCAGACCGGTGGTCTGTGTCTGGGGCTTCGGCTTCAACGACGACGGCCGCCCCTTCGCCCCCGCGCCCTGCCTGGACGTGGTGCGCTGGTTCAAGGCGCAGGGCTGCTACGTCATCGGCGGGGTGCCGACCTACTGGCGGCAGGGGATCAACGACTCCCGGCCCGGCTTCGCCGAGGTCTACCACGCCTTCGACATGCTCTCGCCGTGGATGGTCGGCCGCACCGGCACCCTCGACGGGCTCGACTGGTTCCACACCAACGTGAACGTGCCCGACCTGGCCGACTGCGCCGCGCACGGCATCGACTACCAGCCCTGCGTGATGCCGGGCGACCTGTCCGCCGGGCACCGCCGGCACGGCGACTTCTACTGGCGGCACTTCTACAACACCGTGCGGCTCGGCGCCCAGGGCATCTACATCTCGATGTTCGACGAGTTCAACGAGGGCAACCAGATCGCCAAGACCAGCGAGACGCAGGCGAGCACGCCGGCCGGGGCGGGCATCCGGTCGCTCGACGAGGACGGCACCCTCTGCTCGTCCGACTACTACCTGCGGATCACCGCCGACGGCGGGCGGATGCTCAAGGGCCAGCTCGCTCTCACCCCGGTGCGGCCGACGCCGCCGGTCGTCGGCGGCAACCCGCCCACCGGTGACCTGGCCGCCGGTCGGCCCAGCACGGCGAGCAGCCAGCACGGCCCGTTCGTCGCCGGCAACGCCGTCGACGCCGACCCGGGCAGCTACTGGGAGTCCGCCAACGGCGCCTTCCCCCAGTGGTGGCAGGTCGACCTGGGCGCCAGCCACCCGCTGGCCCGCCTCGTGCTCGCCCTGCCGCCCGGCTGGGAGCCGCGCACCCAGACGGTGTCGGTGCAGGGCAGCACCGACGGCTCGGCCTTCAGCACGCTGACCGCGCCGGCCGCCGTCCGCTTCGACCCGGCCACCGGCAACGCCGCCACCCTGTCACTGCCCGGGGCCGCCGCCCGGCACGTCAGGGTGACGATCGCCGGCAACACCGGCTGGCCGGCCGCGCAGCTCGCCCGGGTGCAGGCGTACGCGGCGAGCGGCACCCCCACCCCACCCACGGCGCCGGGCAACCTCACGGTGACCGGCCGGAGCGCCACCAGCGTGTCGCTGGCCTGGACCGCCTCCACCGACGCCGACGGGGTGGCGAGCTACCAGGTGCGCCAGGGCGGCCAGCCGGTCGCCTCCGTCACCGCAACCTCCGCCACCGTCACCGGGCTCAGCCCGGCCACCGCCTACACCTTCACCGTCGTCGCGCTGGACACCGCCGGGACGCCGTCGCCGCCGTCGAACGCGGTCACGGTCACCACCACCCCCGCCCAACAGGCCGACCTGGCCCGGGGCCGGCCGGTGGCGGAGAGCAGCCACACCCAGGACTACGGCTGCGCCAACGTGGTCGACGGCAGTCCGGACAGCTACTGGGAGAGCGCCAACAACGCCTTCCCCCAGTGGGTGCGGGTCGACCTCGGCGCACCGACGACCGTCGGCCGCGTCGTGCTCCGGCTGCCGCCGTCGCCGGCCTGGCAGACCCGCACCCAGACGCTCTCGGTGCAGATCGGCCCGGACGGCGCGGCGTGGACCACCGCAGTCGCCGCCGCCGGGCGGGTCTTCGACCCGGCCACCGGCAACCAGGTGACGCTGACCTTCCCCGCCGCCCAGGCCCGGTACGTGCGGGTGCACATCACCGGCAACACCGGCTGGCCGGCGGGACAGCTGTCCCAGGTGGAGGTGTACGCCCCCTGACCCGGCGGCGGGCCGGTCCCCGGCCGTCCGCCCGTACCCCCGCCCCACCCGGCCGGCGGGATCCCCACCACCGACAGAAACGAGTCACCGATGTTCCGACGTGTCCCACCGGGCCCGCCGCGGTCGTCGCGGCGGCGCCGACCCGCGCGGACGGTCGCGTCCGCCACCGCGCTCGCGCTCGCGGCCGGCGCGCTGGCCGGCGCGCCCGCCCCGGCCGCCGCCGACCCGGCCGGCCAGCGCCCGGTCGTGACCCGGGCCGCCCTCGATCCGGCGCTGGTCGCCGGCCGGGGCGCCCGGGTCGGCTTCCTGGAGCAGGAGGCGGAGAACGCCTACACCGACGGCGAGGTCATCGGCCCCGACCGGACGGCCTACACGCTGCCGTCGGAGGCCTCCGGCCGGCGGGCGGTACGGCTGACCCCCGGCCAGCACGTGGAGTTCGTCCTGCCCTCCGCGGCCAACGCGATCACCGTGCGCTACAGCATCCCGGACGCGCCGAACGGCGGCGGCATCACCGCGCCGCTGGACGTCGCGGTGAACCGCAAGCGGGTCCGCACCATGACCCTCACCTCGCAGTACGCCTGGCTGTACAACCAGTACCCGTTCACCAACGACCCGCAGGCAGACCTGCTCCACCCCGACTGGTGGATCACCGAGTGCTCCTGCGTCCCCGCCCAGACCACCCCGTACCCGAGCATCTCCAAGCCGTTCCGCCCCAGCCACTTCTACGACGAGCAGCGCCTGCTGCTCGGCCGGACCTACCGGGCGGGCGACCGGATCCGGCTCACCGTGCCCGCCGGCAGCAACGCCGCGTGGACCGTCATCGACCTGCTCGACTCCGAACTGGTCGGCCCGCCGCGGGTCCGGCTGGCGGCGGCGAACGTGCTGGCGTTCGGCGCCGACCCGACCGGCCGCCGGGACGCCGCCCCGGCCATCGAACGGGCCATCGCCTTCGCCCGGCGCACCGGGCTCCCCGTCTACCTTCCGCCGGGCACCTATCAGGTGAACCGGCACATCATCGTCGACGACGTGACCATCGAGGGCGCCGGCAACTGGTACACGATCATCAAGGGCCGGGAGGTCGCGCTGCCCACCCCGGCGCCGGACGGGTCCGTGCACACCGGCGTCGGCTTCTACGGCCGGGACGCCGCCGACGGCGGCAGCCGGAACGTGCACCTCTCCGGTTTCGCCGTCGAGGGCGATGTCCGGGAGCGCATCGACACCGACCAGGTGAACGCGATCGGCGGCGCGCTGAGCGACTCGACCATCGAGGGCCTCTATCTGCACCACACCAAGGTGGGCATGTGGTTCGACGGGCCGATGCGCAACCTGCGGGTCACCGACAACATCGTCGTCGACCAGATCGCGGACGCGCTGAACTTCCACACCGGCGTGACCGACTCGCTGGTGGCGCACAACTTCGTTCGCAACACCGGCGACGACGGCCTGGCGATGTGGTCGGAGACGACGGCGAACGCGCGCAACACGTTCGCCAACAACACGGTGCAGTCGCCGGTGCTCGCCAACGGCATCGCCCTCTACGGCGGCACCGACAACACGGTCTCCGGCAACCTGATCGCCGACCCGGTACGGGAGGGCAGCGCCATCCAGCTCGGGTCCCGGTTCGGCGCGGAACCGTTCACCGGTTACGTCCGGGTCCGGGACAACACCACCGTCCGCGCCGGCACGTACGAGCTGAACTGGAAGATCGGCCTCGGCGCCATCTGGCTCTACGCGCTGGACCGCAGCATCGACGCGCGGATCGAGGTGGTCGGGGACGCGTACCTCGACAACACGTACAACGCCGTCATGCTGGTCAGCGAGTGGGCGGTGAAGGACCTCTACTCGATCAGCAACGTGCACTTCCGGGACATCCGGGTGGACGGCACCGGCACCTCGGTGGTGAGCGCGCGCGCGGCGGGCTCGGCGTCGTTCCAGAACGTCGACGCCCGGCACGTGGGCGCGGTCGGGGTCAACAACTGCGGGTCGTTCCACTTCACCCCGGCCGGTTCCGAGTTCTCCCTCACCGACCTGGGCGGCAACGACGGCGGCTGGCTCGCCCCCTGGCAGTTGCCGAACACCATCACCTGCGACGACCGGCCGCCGGTCGTCCCCCCGCCACCACCGGCACCGTGGTGAGCCGGGCGGGGTCCGGGCATCCGAGGGGATGCCCGGACCCCGCCCGTTCGGCGGCGGCGATCAGGCGGCCCAGCGGGCGCTGTCGCCGGCCGTCGCGGCGAACGCGGTGCCGCTGACCATCCGGGCGTCGTCCGCGCTGGCACCCACCACCCCGGACACATCGCGAATTCCGGGCTGTTCGCCGACCGCGCTGTCCTATAGTCTTACTGCCGTAGGACAATAGGAGGGATCGTCGCGGGTGATCGAGTTCGTGCTGGACGGCCGGTCCAAGGTGAACACCTACGTGCAGCTGGTGCAGCAGGTGAAGCAGGCGTTGCGGGTCGGCCTGCTGACCCCGGGTGACCAACTGCCGAAGGTTCGTGACGTCGCGCAGTCCCTGGCGATCAACCCGAACACGGTGTTGAAGGCGTACCGGGAGTTGGAGATCGAGGGCCTCGTGGAGGGGCGCCCCGGGTTGGGCACGTTCATCCGGCGCACGCTCGCCGGCGCGTCCCTGCCCAACCAGGCGGAGCTCCGCGACGACCTGGTGGCCTGGCTGCACCGCGCGCAGGCCGCCGGCCTCGGCCACGAGGACATCACCGCGCTGGTGGAGACCACGATCCGGGCCACCCTCCCGGCCGGGCCGCCGCAGACGGAAAGCGTGAGCAGATGAGAGGAGACCGGATGGACGTCGTGCTGGAGACCGACCAGCTCGGTAAGCGGTACGGAAACAAATGGGCGCTACAGGACTGTTCGCTGCGGTTGCCCGCCGGCCGCATCGCCGCCCTGGTGGGGCCCAACGGGGCGGGCAAGAGCACCCTGCTGCACCTGGCGGTGGGCCTGCTGCGGCCCGAAGCCGGCGCGGTGCGGGTCTTCGGCGAGACGCCGTACGGCAACACCGCTGCCCTGTCCGAGATCGGGTTCGTCGCCCAGGACACCCCGCTCTACCCGGACTTCACCGCGGCCGAGCTGCTCACCCTCGGCGCCAAGCTGAACCGGCGCTGGGACGGGGCGCTGGCCCGCAACCGGCTGGCCGAGCTGGGCATCCCGCCCCGCAAGCCGGTCGGGCAGCTCTCCGGCGGCCAGCGCGCCCAGGTGGCGCTCGCCATCGCGCTGGCCAAGCGGCCCCGGCTGCTGCTGCTCGACGAGCCGGTGGCCAGCCTCGACCCGCTGGCCCGGCGCGAGTTCCTCCAGTCGTTGATGGGCAGCGTCGCCGACGCGGGGACCACCGTGCTGCTCTCCTCGCACCTGCTCGCCGACCTCGAACGGGTCTGCGACTACCTGATCGTGCTGCACGCCTCCCAGGCACGGCTGGTCGGCGCCGTGGACGACCTGGTCGCCGGGCACCGGCAGCTGCTCGGGCCCCGGCACGGCGGCGACCCGATCGCCGGCGTCTCGGCGGTGATCCGGGCCAGCCACACCGACCGGCAGTCCACCCTGCTGGTCCGCACTGACGGGGCGATCGTCGATCCGCGGTGGACCGTCCGCGAGGTGTCCCTGGAGGACGTCATCCTCGGCTACCTCGCCGACGGCGAGGCGCAGGCGAGCCACGCCGAATGGGAGGTGCCGGCATGATCTGGCTGACCTGGCGTCAACACCGCCGGCAGGCGCTCTTCACCCTCGCCGGCCTGGCGGTCCTCGCCGCCGTGCTGGTCCCGACCGGCTTCGCCATGCGCAACCGGTTCGCCGACCTCGGCGGTCCGGAGTGCGTACGCCAGCTGGCCCGGTCCGAGCTGGCGCCGGGCGTAGTCGAGTCCTGCAACCGGGCGTTCGACCAGTTCAGCAACCAGTACGGCACGTTCAACCTGGTGGGCGTCCTCTTCCTCGTCCTGCCGCTGCTGGTCGGCCTGTTCTGGGGCGCTCCGCTGGTCGCCCGCGAGGTGGAACAGGGCACCCACCGGCTGGTGTGGACCCAGGGGATCAGCCGACGCCGCTGGGCGATGGTGAAGTTCGGGCTGGTCGGGGCGGGGGCGACGGTCGCGGCGGCGAGCTACGGGCTGGGCATGTCGTGGTGGCTGAGCCCGTTGACCCAGGCGGAGCGGCAGGGCCGGTTCGACGTCATCTTCTTCGACATGCAGGGCCTGGTCCCGGTCGGCTACACCGTCCTCGCGGTGGCGCTGGGGATCTTCGCGGGCACGGTCTGGCCCCGGATGCTCCCGGCCATGGGGGCCACCCTGGCCGGCTTCCTCGGCCTGCGCATCGCCCTGGTGGAGTTCGCCCGGCCGCACTACATGGCGGCGCAGACCCGTACCTTCCCGGTGGAGAGCGACACCCCGATGCCGCACCGGGTCCACGGCGACTGGGTCCTCGCCAACGGCATCCGGGACGCCGAGGGCAACATGGTGGCGGCCAACGCGCAGATCGCCTGTCCACCCGGCGCGACCGGGCCGGCCGGCGGGCGCTGCGGTGCGGAACTCGGCCTCCAGCCGGGCGCCTACAACTGGCAGCTCTACCAGCCGGCGGACCGGTACTGGGCCTTCCAGTACATCGAGACGGGCATCTTCGTCGCCCTCGCCGCGCTCCTGCTGTTCTTCGCGGTGCGCCGGATCCGGCGGATCGCCTGAGCCCGAGGGGGCGACCGCCGGGCGACGGCTCGTCCGGCGGTCACCCCACCGGCGTCGCGGCGAGCGCCGCCGTCGTCAACCGGGCGGCGTCCGCCAGACACCGCCGGCAGCGACCCGTCCCGGGTCGGGATGCTTGCCGCGGGTGCCTACCGTCGAGGACGGCGGTACCACCCGGGCACGCCCGGCACCCGCGCCCGAGGGCTGGTGCGGGAGCCGGATCGGCGATCAGTAGGGTAGGGATGTGTCTCTATGGATGGCCGCGATGTGGGGACTGGTCGGCAGCGCGGTGGCGGAGGCGCTGAACCTCTACGGGATGATGCGCCCGACCACCGAGTCGGGGCACCGGTGGCAGTGGCCGTGGCGGGACCCGCGGGACCGGCCGATCGTGCTCGTCGCCGTCCTGCTGCGGATGGTTGCCGGTACCGGGCTCGCCGCGGCGGCCGGCGCCGGTGGCCTGGCCACCACCGCCTTCGCCGCCTTCACCTTCGGGGTGGCGGCGCCCCTGGTGATCGCCAAGATGTTCGACCAGATCCGGGTGGCGGACCAGCCCGCCGACCCGACCGGCGACGGCGTGAACGGCAGTCACGATGACGCCGCGTGACGGCTTCCTCCGCCGGCTCGTCGTCGCCCTGGCGGCCCGGCCCGCCACCACCGCCACCACCGTCCCCCCGCCCACCCGGACCCGGTTCGCCGCCGCGCTCGCCGCCCGTCCGGTGGCCGACGGCCGGTCGGGCTCCGGGCGGGTGCCGGCGCTGGCCGACCGGTACCACGACGGCAAGCTGACCCAGCGGGTCCGGGACGTGCTGGCCGGCATCCTCGGCACCACCGCCGACCAGCTGCGGGTCGACTCCGACGGCGACGTCGGCATCCGCGCCGGTTCCGCCATGATCTTCGTACGCACCCAGGAGGACCCGCCGCTGGTGGACGTTTTCTCGCCGCTGCTCACCGGTGTCGATGCCACCGAGACGCTCTACCAGCGACTCTCCGACCTCACCAACGGCCTGGTGATCGGGCGGGTCTACTGCACCGGGGACACGGTCTGGGCGTCCATCCCGGTCTTCGGTCAGGACTTCCAGCCCACCCAGCTGCTGCTGGCCCTGCGGGCCATGATCGAGCTCGCCGACGACCTGGACGACCAGCTCCGGCAGGAGTTCGGCGGCAGCCGCTTCTTCGGCCCCGAGGCGTCCGGCCTGGTCGCGGTCCCCGATCCGACCGGCTACCTGCGCGACCTCGCGGCCTCCGGTGAGACCGGCGCGACCGGCGCGGGCAGCGTCCTGGTCGACCTGCTGGCCGACCGTGGCCGCACCGAGGAGCTGCGGCTGCGCGCCGAGCACGGCGACTGGCACGCCGCCTCCCGGCTCGCCGCGCTGCTGGCCGGCCGGGGCCGCGCCGACGAGGCCGAGCGCTACTGGCGGATCGCCGCCGACCAGGGCGAGCCCCGGGCCCGCCACGAGTTGGCCACGCTGCTGGCCGGCCAGGGCCGGCACGACGAGGCGATGGCACTGCTGCGGCAGGCGGTCGCCGACGACGACTGGCGTTCACTGCCGCTGCTGCTGACGCTGCTCACCGAGCACGGTCGGGTGGACGAGGCGATCGCCCTGCTGCGGCAGCGCGCCGGCGCCGACGGCTGACCCGCCCGGCCGCTCCCGGCCGCGGACCGTGCCGTGACGACGGAGGTGACCCCGGCGTCGGGACCGCCCGGTCAGCCGGTCCCGGTCGACGCGGTCGGGCGCCGGGCGGCGACGCGGGCGAGCAGCGCCGCCACCAGCACCGCCTCGGCGACCAGGATGGTGACCGCCCAGCCGGCGCCGACCCAGCGGTGCAGCGCGTCGTACCAGTACCGCACCAGCAGGGTCAGCACGGTCACCGCGAACGCCGCCGAGGCCAGGCCGTAGAGGGCGTACGCGGCCCGGTCCCGTGGCCGGTAGCCGCGTACCGCGCCGACGCCGTGGCGCAGCAGCCGGCCGTAGAACCGGTAGCTGTCGGCCCGCAGGTCCGCCAGGTTCAGCGCGTGGCCGAGCATGTGGTAGCCGTCCAGCCGCAGGAACGGCACCAGGTTGATCGCGGCGGTGGCGGAGCCGAAGAGCAGCATCGCGCCGGCCAGGTCGTGCAGCGCGCCGGCGGTCGGGCCCCACCGGTGGACCACGGCGAACGGCACCAGGGCCAGCATGCTGACGAAGACGCCGGCGAAAGCGGTGGCCACCCGCCGGCGCGGGGTGAACAGCACGATGTCGTCGACCTTGCAGTACGGGGCCAGCATCGGGAACCGCCACATCACGCCGATCTCGGTGACCCGCCCGCCGAAGTGCCGGCAGGTCAGCCCGTGCGCGCACTCGTGCAGGAACACCACCGCCCAGGTGATCACCACGGCGGCCAGCACGGCCGCCAGCGGCCTCCCGCCCCGGCCCACCTCGGCGAGGAGCTCGGGCAGGTGCAGCGCCACGTATCCGGCGACGGCCAGCACGGCCAGCAGCGCCGGGACGACGAACCACCAGCTGAACAGCGGCGCCAGCCCGGGCAGCAGCCGGGTGAAGAGCCGCTCCGGGTCGAACAGCGGGAACCGGGCCGACAGCGGGCCGCGCCGGGTGCGGGCCGCGTTCTCGGCGGCCGTGGCGGTCAGCCGGGCGAGCGCCTGCGGATCCGTCGTACCGTCGAGCAACTGCCGCTGGTGCAGCATCCCGAAGAGCTGCTGCCAGCTCTCCGGTCCGAGCCGGCGCCGGTAGGCGGTGGCGTACTCGGCGGCCAGCTCGTCCAGCGTCCGGTGGCCGTCCATCCGGGACAGCAGGAAGTGCTCGCGCGGCCCGATCCGGTAGAACCAGCCGGTCTCCGGGTCCTTGACGTGGTGGACGAGCTTCCCGTCCCGCCACTGGCCGGGCCCGAGCGTGATCCCGGCGCGCAGCCGGGGCCGCACGCCGGTGGCGTCGGCGGTGGTCATCGCCCGGTCGCCGGGGCGAGGTCGTCCAGCAGCGCCGTGCGCAGCAGGTACGACAGGTAGATCTCGTCGAGGATGCTCACCCCGAGCCGGTTGTTGGTCATGTGCACGTACGAGCTGAGCAGGATGGGCAGCGCGGCGTCGAGGTCGGACACCACGGTGGGCTCGCCGCCGCCGCGCTGGAACACCAGCTCGCCCCGCTCGGCCGCGGACACGACCCGGTCGCGCAGCTCGCGGCAGTGCGCCGACCAGCGGCCCGCCACCCCGCCGGGCCGGACGTCCGCGCCGTCCCGGGCGGCCGCGCGGATGTCGGCCAGCCGTGCCCGCAGCGCGTCGTCCATCCGCCGGTAGCTGGTGTCGAAGCTGTCGTGGTAGTCGTCGCTCGGCTCGGAGTAGGAGACCTCCCAGAACCGGCGGTACTCGTCGAGGAACCCGGCGATCCGCTGGTCGTCGGCGAGGAAGACCGCGCACATCATCATGGTCAGCTGGGCGGAGAGGCCGAGCAGCACCGGACGCACGTGCACGTTCGTGGTGGCGAGCAGGTCCAGCACCACGTCGCTGGAGTGCTCGAAGTGCCACTCGGCGAGCTCGATGCCGGCCGGTCCGCCGTAGCGGCCGTACTCCCGCTCGTACGGGATGTGGTGGTAGCTGTTGTTCGCCCGCATCGGCATCACGCCGTCCGACCCGTACTCCTCGTCCCACCGCTGCCGGCCGTACTCGGCGAGGTACATCTGCTTGTACAGCTCGCCGAGCCCGTCGCTGTCTACCTCGTAGAGCGCGGGGCGGCGGCGCAGGAACGCGTCGACGGCGGCGTCCACCCGGGCGCGTACCACCGCCGGATCCACGCCGGGGGCGGGCAGCACCCGCAGCCGTACGTGCGGGCCCTCCATCCAGTACTTGATGAAGAAGTACCGGCTGATCAGGCCCTCCGCGCGCAGCTCGTCCACCAGCGGCCGGACGCCCTCGACGAGCATCGGGTTGGCGTTGCTGGCGTAGAAGACGTGGACGCTGAGCCAGCCGTGCGCCACCGGGGAGGGGAAAGTCATCGGTCCACCTTTCCGGCTCGGACGCCGTTGAGTTCGACGGTGAGTTCGGTGACGTAGCTGCCGGCGGGCCCGCGCAGCACCTGCTCGTCACGGTCCGGGAGCATCTCGGTGAGCACCAGCCGGCTGCCCGCCCCACGCCCGGTCGCCTCCAGCAACTGCAGGCAGAAGTGGCTGTCGAAGTCGACGTAGAGCGGCTTGTGGTCCGGCCGGCCGGCCGCACCCGGCTGGCCGGCCTCGTCACCGGCGGCCGGGGTGAGCCGGGTGCCCTCCGGCGTGGCGAAGACCCGGCGGGGCAGCCCGTTCTCCCGCCGCCACCGCTGCCAGCGCAGGAACCAGTCCGCGTCGCTCTGCTCCGGCGTGCGCGGCGGTGGCAGGTGGTCCGGGTGCAGCTTCCACATCCGCCGCTGCAGCACCAGGTCGCCGTGCACGATCCGCGGGTAGCCGGCGATGCCCCGCCCGGGCAGCGGCACGCCGGTGCCGGCCCACAGGTCCGGCTGCGCCATCCCCAGGTAGGCGAAGGTGAGCAGCACCTGCTGCACCTCGGGCAGCGCCATCGGCAGCAGGAACCCCAGGTAGACCGGGATCACCTCGGCGTCGAGCCGGCGGGAGCGCAGCAGCAGCCGGTCGGCCACCGGGTCGTGCTCGACGCTGAGGTCGTCCATCCGGATCTGCTCGCCCGCCGGCCGGAAACTGACCTCGCCCGGGCAGACCAGCTCGTACGGGGTGACCGCCGGGTGCAAATTGAGGTTGGTCGCGTCGTACCCGCCCTTCAGCTCGGCGAGCACCGCGCCGGGCGGCTGGAGCCGGGCCAGTTCGGCGCGGAGCGTGCCGGCGAGGTCCTGGTCGGCGAAGAGGTGAGCGAACCGGGAGAAGAGCAGGGTCATCCCGGAGTACACCCGGTTCACCACCACCCGGTGCCGGTCACCCTGGTCGGCGAGTTGGAGGAAGAAGGACCGGGGGTCGAGCGTGCCGAGCGTCTCCGGCACCATCGCGGCGACGTCGGCCATGAACGCGTCGTCGAGGCGCAACTCCTCGGCGCCGGGCGGCAGCCGGTCGTACGCCTCGTCGACCCGCCGGGCGACCTCGATCCGGGCGTCGTCGAGCGCGGTGATCTCCTCCTGCCGGAACCAGTTCTCCTGCCGGACGTAGCTGTTGTCCGCGTCGAAGGCCCGGCGGCGCATCATCCGCCCGGTGTAGTGCTCGAAGAAGTCCTGCTGGAACTCGTGGGCGAAGGTGAGCAGGTCCTCGCAGCGCCCACCGGCGCCGTACCGGGCGCGGAAGAAGCCCTTGGTGGCCAGCCGGCGGGGCAGGTTGATGTCGAACACCGGCATGATCCGGGCCAGCGCCCGCAGCGCCGGCAGGACGTCCCGCTCCCAGCTGCCGCGGCCGGCGGTGACCGGGCCCCGGGTGCGCAGCGTGGCGTCCTCGTAGAGCAGGGTGCGGGGAGCGGGCACGTCGGGGCGGCCGAGGTCCGCGTGGGCCGCGGCGAGTTCCCGGCGGATGTCGGCGAGCACCCGGCGGCGCCCGGCGACGTCGTGCCCTGGGTAGCCGGTGGCGAGCCGGTTGACCCTGTCGACCCGCTCGGCGAGCCGGTCCGCCCAGTCCCGGCCGATCCGCCGCAGCGCGCGCCGGTAGCCCTCGACCGGGTCGTCGGCGTGGATGTCCAGGTGCAGGTGGGGCACCACCAGCAGGCCCACCCGGAGCAGGTGGTGCAGGTACTGCTCCACCTCGGCCGCGGGCCGCCCGTCGGTGGCCAGCTCGGCGACCAGGTCGGCCAGCCGCCGGACCCGACCGGCGGCGAGCGCGGCCAGGATGTCGTGCAGCACCCGTCCGGTGGGCAGCACGAAGAGCGACTCGTGGATGGACTCCAGGGTGACCGCGGCGTCGCCGTCCTCCGATCCGGTCCGGCGCCGGCGCAGGTACCGCAGCCGGCCCCGCTCGATCCGCCACCCGGTGGTGAGGGCGACCGGCAGGTCGGCGCGGAGCGCCTCGTCGGCGAGCACGATGGCGGAGATCCGGCCCAGCGCGGCCAGGTTGAGCCGGGCGATGCCGCGCTTCGCGTCGGCGGTCCCGGCGGTCGCCGTCACGGCGTCGAGCAGCGGGCCGGTGCCGGGGTCGAAGGTGCCGACGTTCACCGTGGTCAGCCGGCTGAACGGGCTGGTCTTGGCGGCGGTGCGCAGGGCGTACTCGAGCAGCGACCGCTCCACCCGCCGGGCCCGCTTGCCGGGCCGGCCCGGCCCGGCCAGGTAGCCGGGCAGGTACTGGTCCAGCGACGGGGAGGCGAGCAGGATCCCGCCGCGCAGGTCGGGGTCGTCGGCGAGGTCGCGCAGCACCGCGCGGCGCTCGGTCAACTCCTCGGCCAGCACCGCCGCTCCCCCGGCCAGCTCGCGCCGGTACCCGGCGTGCTCTGCCAGCCAGTCGGTCAGCGACCGGTGGGTGTCCGCGCCGAGCCGGTCCCTCGGCCACCCCGCCGGGTCGTCGGGGTCGGGCCGGCGCAGGTTGTACACGTCGCGGCGCAGCCGGATCAGTCGCCGCCGGAGCCGGTCGTCGTCCAGGTTGCGGGCCACCGCCGTCTCGAGGGCGTCGGCGAGCTCCCGGCCGGCGGTCCGGAGGTGGTCCTCCAGGTCGAGGACCCGGCGGGCCCACGCGGCGCTGCGGTCGAAGGCCAGCCGGTCGGCGACCTCGAGCGGCAGGCCGGCGGTACGCAGCATGAAGACCTCGGGCATCCGCCAGGACACCTCGGTGGCCGATGGTGCGGGCAGGGCGACCGTCACGGGGATCTCCTTCGTCGGCGGGGTGGACGTCACAGCCGGTACGCCAGGTCGGCGGTGGCGTCCGGATGCCGCCCGAGCAGCAGGAACAGCACCGTCCGTTCGTCGGTGCCGGTGCGGCCGAGGGCGGCGTCCATGGCGACGTTGTCGAAGCCCAGCACCGCGCCGCAGCCGATGCGCTGGGCGGTCGCCGCGCAGTACGCCCGCTGGGCGACGGCGCCGATCTCGGCGTTCAGGATCCGGTAGCCACGCGGGCCGACGGCGTCGAGCACGGCGTCCAGCCGGCCGGAGACGGCCAGCACCGCGCCGACCTGTCCCATCGTGTAGTTGGTGAGGAAGTACTGCTGTTGCAGGAAGGCGGACATGCCGCCCTCGGGTTCCGCCCCGGCGGGCAGCAGCGCGTGCCGCCGCGGACAGTAGGCGTAGCTGCCGGTGGCGAGGCCGTCGACGTGGTTGGCGAAGACCCAGAGCCGGGTCAGCGCCGGCCCGCCGGACGCCGCGGCGTCGGCCGGGTGGGAATCGGGGGGTTCGGTATCGGCCGGCCCGGCGTCGGCCGGGTGGTGTCGGCCGGCGGCGGCGAAGGCGAGGGTGGTGCCGAGCTCGGCGACGGTCAGCTCCGGCGGTCGGCGGAACCGGCCGAAGCTGCTCGACCGGCTGGCCATAACCGTCGACAACGGACGGTCCAGTTGCGCCGTCAGCGGCGCGGGCAGGGCGACCGGATCGCCCGGCAGCTCCTGCGGGGCGGCGCCGGCGAGCGCACCCGGCGCGGGAACGGCCGGGACCGCCGCCGCCCGGTGCACCGCGCTGACGGCCGGGAACCGGCGGATCCGTCGGGACCGCTCGAAGGCCGGGTACCGCACCCGTAGCTCGGGGGCCGCGTCCCGCTCGGCGCCGCCCGACCGGGGCCCGCCGGTCGACCGGTCGCCGTGCCACCCGCTGCCCGCCGGTCGGTCGACCGGCCGGCGGTCAGCGGGCGCGGGATCGTCGGCCCACTCGACCGGGACGACGGCGAAGACGCCCTCCTGGTCGCTGTCGAAGCCGAGCAGCCGGTCCAGCGGCGCCGGGTCGAAACAGAGCAGCCGCCGCAGGGGTACGCCCAGCGCGTCGGCGAGCAGCTCCCACGAGCCGAGCAGCGCGCCGAGGTCCTGGGTGACCACGTGGTAGCAGAAGCTGTTGTACTTGAAGGAGTTCTTCCAGAACCGGATGGCGGCCAGCAGGAAGCTGTCCCCGGTGCCGGCCGCCCCGAGCGCGGCCCGCACGGTGCCGCCGACGTCGCCGAGCAGCAGCCGCTCCAGCACGTGCTGGCCGGTGTGGTAGTGGTACACCCCGGGCAGCAGCGGCCCGGACGCGCCGCTGACCAGGTAGAGCTCGACCGGGTACATGCCGCCGCCGGAGGCGGTCCCCCGGCCCCACACGGCGTGCTCGAAGTGGGTCCGCTTGGCGACGTCCTGGTTCCAGTTGACCGTCAGCCGCCGGTCGAGCACCCCGTACGACAGCCGCAGCAGCGTCGCCAGCCGGGGCAGCGACCAGCCCACCCGCGGCGGCGGACGCTCCCCGGTGAACAGGTCGCGCAGGGTGGGCAGCTCCGGCAGGTCGGCCGGCAGCGGCACCCGGGGCGCGCCGGGATAGCTGGTGTGCCGGGAGGGCTGGTCGGCCCAGTCCACCTCGTAGTCGAGCGGCTCCATCGGCACCCGGGCCCGGCGGAACACCGCCCCGGCGTAGTCCCGGACCACCTCGAGGGCTTCCTGCTGCATGTCGGTGCTCCTACGGGAAGGGGTGCGGGTTCGGGTTGCGGCCGGTCGGGCCGAGTTGGTCGGGTCCCTGCCGGCCGCGGGCCAGGTGGCGGGCGAGCCGGTCGCTGAAGAGCACCCGCTGCCGCTGCCAGCCGAAGTCGATGGGGACCAGGGCCGGCGCCACCACCGCCATCGTGTGCACCCCGGCGGTCTCCTGCTCGGGGCAGGTCTGGTCGACCGCGACGACGTCGCCACCGAGCCCGGCGATCAGCCCGGCCAGGTACTCGGTGTCGGCGCGCAGGTCGTCGTGGGTGGGCCGGGTCGCCAGCCAGTCGCCGTACAGCTCGGTCATCGAGCGCAGCGGCGGGTCGTCGAAGAGGAACGCGGCGTGCCGGGTCATCTCCGGCAGCCCGTACAGCAGGGCGTGGTGGCTCAGCTCGGTGACCTTGGTGTAGTCCCGGGTCATCTCCCGCAGTTCCGGCTCGCTGGCGGCGACCCGCTCGTCGAAGCCGGGCACGTAGGACGCGGTCTCGCAGACCGCCGCGCGGACCGCGTCGTCCGGGTCCAGGCTGGCCCCGGCGGCGAAGCAGAGCTGCCCGAGCCCGTCGCCGCGCTTGACCGCGACCGCGGTGACCACCGGGACCGGCAGGTCGGCGCGGGTGTCGAAGAGCCGGATGTCGTAGCCGAGCAGATCCACCCGGTCGAGCATGAAGTGCACCCGCTCGTCCCGGCAGGTGGCCGGGTCGATCTCGGCGAGCCGGGCCGAGCCGTACCAGGCGAGCAGGAAGGCGTCCCGCTCGACGAGTTCGAGCATGCCGTGCAGCAGCGCCTCCTCCGGGCAGCTGCCGCTGGCGCAGCCGTTGGAGCACTCCTGGACGAACTTGCGCTGGTCGGTGCGGCGGTCCAGGTAGTAGACGAGCTGCTCGGGCACCAGCCGCGGGGCGCGGTCGCGCAGCGACCAGCCCCACACCCAGTGCATCGGCTCGGTCGGCGAGTACGGGGCGTAGTAGAGCCCGTGGCCGCGGTAGAAGGCCGGGTGGTAGCCGAGGCCGGCCGGGTCCAGCGCGTCCGGGGCGAGGTTGGCGTAACTGTCGAAGACCGTGGTCCGCCGGGCGCGCGGGAACTGCCCGGCGTACCGTTCCAGCCCCTCCAGCAGCGCGTACGTCTCGCTCGCGCCGTAGCTGTCGGCGTGCCCGCTCCACCACATCTCGTGCAGGTCGTAGCGGCTGCGGACCCGGAAGTACCCGGTGACCGGCGCAGTGGCGGTGGCGTTGTAGGCGCGCAGCGCGTTGCCGCCCAGCGCCCCGGCGACCGGGTTTGCCAGCGCGCCGACCGGCAGGTCCAGCTCCCGGGCCGACCGCAGCCGGTACGCGGACGCGGCCGGCTTCGGCCGGCTGGTCAGCCGGATCACGGCGGCCTCGGCGGTGTCCGGGGCCGGGGTGGCGCAGGCCGGGCACTCCGAGTCGGCGAGCACCTCCACCACGGTGGTCTCCAGGGTGTCCATCCGCAGCTGCCGCAGCCGGCCGACGCCGGGCCGGCCGGGCTGCGGTCGGCCGGCGTCGAGCAGCAGTTGCCACACCGCGTCGACGGCGAACGGGGTCAGGTGCGGCAGGGCCGCCACGGTGCCGACCGGGGCGCCGTGTTCCAGGGCGTGCCGCTCCTCGCGGAGCCGGATGGCCTGCCAGCGCCGCTGCACGCAGACCGGGCACGGGCCGGGCCCCTGGTCGGCCTCGACGGTGGGCGACCAGCGCGGGCCGACCAGCGCGGTGGCCCCGTGCAGCCAGATCGGCACGACGTCACCGGTCAGCCCCGCGCCGTCGTCGTGTTGCAGGTCGGTCAGGCCGAGGGCCGCGATGCGTACGGTGATCCCGTCCAGCGGCGTGCCGGAGCGGGCCGGCCGGGTCGCGCGGTCCTGGCGTCGCTGGTGCAACGCCTCACCGAGGTGCTTGAGGCTGGGGTCCCACCCGGTCGAGGTGGTCCGGACGTCGACGATCATGCGGTTCACCTGTCTGGCTCGCTACGGTTGCGGGGCGGACCGGGCGCCCCGCCGGCGTGGCTCGCCGGCGGGGACGGTGGCGACGGTCAGCCGCCGCCGCATCCGGTGCTGGTGCTGCTGCTGCAGCAGCTCGACGTGCTGCAGCTGCAGCAGCTCGAGCAGGAACAGCTGGAGCTGGACCAGTCCATGACCATCGCGTCGACGGCGTCGACGTCCTCGATCTCGAACGTCTCCGTCTCCAGCGCGCGCAGTTCCTCAGTCAGTTCCGGCATTTCCTTCCACCTCCCGTCGGTGATTCCGGGCCACGACGCGGGCCGGCCGTCCGGAGCGACCGGCCGCGCCGCGGCTCAGCTGGTGCTGCTGCAACTCGACGAGGTGCAGCTGCAACAACTGGACGTGCTGCAACTGGAGCAGCTCGACGTGCTCGTGCTGCTGCTGCAGATGTCCATGAGGTCGGCGGACAGGTCCGCGATGTCCTCGACCTCGAACGTCTCGGTCTGCAGGTCACGCAGTTCGCTGCGGACCGAGTCGGGCAGTGCGCCGGATGTCAGGGGTTGTGTCGGCACGGGCCTCTCCTTGAGCCACGGTCAGCGCCAGTCGTCGGTGGTCTGCGCCCGCACCACCACGGTGGATCCAGCGGAGGCACGCAGGGGCTACTCGCCGGTGTCGGCCGGCGGCGGATGGTGCGTCGTCTTGCGGTGTCCCACCAGGACTGGAAGTCGTCGGCGTCGGGGGGTCAACCCCGGACGCCCGGTCAGCCGCAGCTGGAGGTGCTGGTGCTGGTGCTGCAGCAGCTCGACGTGCTGCAACTGCAGCAGCTGGAGCAGGAGCAGCTGGAGCTGCTCGCGGCGAGCGCCTCGCCGCCGTCCTCGACCTCCTCGATCTCGAAGGTCTCGGTCTCCAGCTCGCGGAGCTCGTCGTTCAAAGTAATCGGCATGTGTCCACCTCCTTCCAGGGTGCGTGCCTCGCCGGGACCACTGGTGTGGTGGTTCAGTCGGCCGCGCGGCCGTCGTGACGCAGCAGCACCACGCCGCTGCGGAAGGCCCCGCTGGCCCGGACGTCCCGGGTGGTGGTCTCGACCAGCAGGGCGTCGATCCCGCGCTCGGCCAACGCGGCCAGCACGGCGGCCCGGTCGGTGACGCCGGCCGGGACGGCCGGGCCGGTGGCGGCGCGGGTGGTGACCGCCGCCGGGTCGAAGTCGCGCAGCACCGGGTCACCGAGGTCGGCGTCGGCGCCCTCGAAGTGCCGCACCTGCACCCGCCCGACCGCGTCCCGCACGGCCGCCAACCGGGTGGACACCGGGTCGAAGCCGCCGGCCAGCGCCCAGCCACGGTCGCCGCCGTCCGGAGACTCGGTGACGGCGAGCACCGCGTGCGCGGGGGCGGCCGCGCCCAGGGCGAAGACCGACAGCCGGCGGCCGAACCGGTGCGCCGCCCTGACCACGAACGCGGTGTCGTCGTCGTCGACCAGCTCCTCCTCGGCCAGCACCCGCAGGTCACCCCGGCCGCGCAGGGCGGCGGTCAGCGCGTGGTACGCCACCGCGTCGGCCAGCCCCTGGTCGATCACGCCGTCGACGGTGGCGGCGACGGCCGCGCCGGCCACGGTCGGCTCGGCCCAGCCCTCGGCGTTCAGGGCGGAGGTGGGCAGGGCCAGCGCGGCCGGCACCCAGACGCTCTCCCCCTGCCCCAGCACCACCGCGGGCAGCCAGCGGGTACGCCGCCCCGGCTCGTCGGGCGGCGCGCCGGTCGCCGGGTCCAGTTCCGGCCACGGCACCGGATGCTCGCCCCGCTCGCGCAGCTCGCCGGCCGACGCCGTCAGCACGGCGGCCGGGTCCGGGTACCGCGCGACGTGGTCGCGGACCGCCACCCGGTAGGCCGCCAGCCGGGCGTTCATCACGGTGTCCACGTCGAAGGCGGTCACCTCGCGCGGGCTGCGCCGGCCGGGCAGCCGCAGCCGGGCGGTCTTCAGCGGCGCCTGCTCCAGCGGGTCGTCCACGAAGCGGGTGAAGACGCCGGCGTACGGGGAGACCAGCGCCTCGGCCCGCTGGTAGGTCTCGTCGTCGGAGGCGGGGGGTGCCGGCGGTGCGGCCACCTCGACGTGCCGGCAGACCGGGCAGGCGGGGTGCGGCAGCACCCGTTCCCGGCTGGACTCCAGCGTGGTCGAATCGAGCAGCAGGACGCCCGCGGCCGTGTCCGGCGGCACGGCGCCGGTGCGGGCGCGGAAGAGTTCGAAGGCGGCGGCGTTGCCCAGCATCCACCCGGTCACCTCGGGCAGAAACGCCGGCTCGCCGGCGCCGACGGCGACCCGGCGCCAGAAGTCCGCGGCCGCCGCCGGGTCGGCGGCGGCGGTGAGCCGCAGCTGGGCGCAGCACCAGCAGGGCGTCTGCCCGGCCGCGACGGTCGGGCCGACCACCGCCCGGTCGGCGTCCCAGACCACCGGCACCAGCAGCGGGCCGTCCCGGTGCCAGCCGCGGGCCAGCTCGGCCAGCCGGGCCAGGCCGTCCGGGCCGGCGCAGTAGAGCACGGCGTCCGCCCGGGTGGCGGCCAGCGGCCCGGTGCCGACGGTGACCTCGACGGGCAGCCCGTCGGCGCGCAGTTCGTCCAGCTCGGGCCGCAGCGCCTCCAGATAGGACCCCGGGTCGTCGTCCGGGTGCAGGTCCAGCCGGAGGCAGCCGTTGCGGAGCAGGCCGGCGGCCGCGGCCAGCAGCGCCGCTCCCCCGCCGCCGAGCGCCACCCGGGCGGTGTGGAAGCGCAGGAACCGCCCGGTCGCGTCGTCGGCGAAGTGGTCGACGAACTCGATCTGGGCGGCGAAGCGGCGGGCCACCGGCTCCGCCACCTCGGCGCGGTGGCCGGCGTCCTTGGCGAAGCCCCGGGCGACCAGGGCGCGCACCAGGGTGAGCACGGTCTGTCGCTGTCCGGGTTCCAGCGTGGCGGTGAGCTGCGCGAGCGTGTGCTCACCGGTCAGGTAGGGGCTCAGCGAGCTCAACCAGCGGAACGCGGACCGGCCCTTGATCAGGAACGCGGTGTCCGGACCGCGCAGGTAGGCGCCGGCCGGCGCGTCCAGGAACACCACGTCGTGCCGGAGCTTGGGTCGCATTTCAAGGGTCACTCCACCGTCCGGCGACTGGCTCATCTGGGCTCCCATGCCAACGACCACGGTCATCTCTAAAGTGCCTTCATGCTGCCCAAGATCAACTCATTCGTCAACAGAATGTTTTGCGGCCGGTAGTGGCGGTGGTGAATTGATGGGGCGTGAGCTGCGGATAAGACAAATTCCCCGGCCGCCCCGGATGCCGGGCCTTCCGGCGGCGATCGACCTCCGCTACGCTGTGGGACGTCGTCAGCGCTGCCGCAGGTCAGAGGCTTTTACATCGTTCCAGGACGACGGCCTCGGCCAGCGCGCAAGGTGGCGGCCGAGCCCAGGACGGGACACTGGTCACGACCTGGGCTTTGCCTTAACGAGCAGTTAATTGACCGCACGCAAATAACGCTGCGTCGCGGTCAGGAATTCGAAGGACTGCCGGATGAACAGACAGCCAAATGTAGGCGCCGGAGTGCTCGAGCAGCCGCGTACGATTGCGGCGTCGCGTTGAAGAATGACCGTTTTGCCATTGAACTGCACGAGGTGACCAAGCGTTATCCCGGCGGGGTGACCGCGGTCGACGGTCTCGACCTGCGGGTGCGTACGGGCGAGGTGCTCGGCTTCCTCGGGCCGAACGGCGCAGGCAAGACGACCACCATGCGCATGCTGGTCGGGCTGGTCCGCCCCACCAGCGGGCGGATCCGGGTGCTGGGCCTGCCGCCGGGCGCGCCCGGTCAGCTGGCCCGGGTCGGCGCCCTCATCGAGTCGCCGGCCTTCTACCCCCACCTGTCCGGTCTGGACAACCTGCGGCTGGCCGCCCGCCTGGCCGGAGTGCCCGACAGCGCCGCCGACCGGGTGCTCGCCGAGGTCGGCCTGGCCGGCCGGGCGCGGTCGGCGTTCCGCACCTACTCGCTGGGCATGAAGCAGCGGCTCGGGGTGGCGGCCGCGCTGCTCAAGGATCCGACCCTGCTGATCCTGGACGAGCCGACGAACGGCCTCGACCCGGCCGGCGTCTCCGAGATCCGCGACCTGCTCCGCTCGCTCGGGCAGCGGGGGCGGACGGTGCTGCTCTCCAGCCACGTCCTCGGCGAGGTGGAGCAGGTCTGCGACCGCATCGCCGTGCTCGACCACGGTCGACTGATCGCCGACGGCAGCCCCGACGACCTGCGCGGGGCGCTGGGCCAGGCGGTGCTGCTGATCGACGCCGCCCCGGTGGACAGGGCGGTCGCCTGCCTGCGCGAGCACGACCGGGTCCGGGCGGTCGAGGTGGTCGACGGCGGGCTCCGGGTCACCACCGATCCGGCGCTGGCCGCGGACCTCAACCGACGGCTCGTCGAGGCGGGCGTCGACGTGCGGGAGCTCCGCCCGCTGCGCCATTCGCTGGAGGAGGCCTTCCTGGAACTGACCGCCGCGCACCGGGACGCGCCGGCGGGACCGCGCCGCGACGAGCCGGCGGCGTCGGAGCCCGACGCGTCACCAGCCCCGGATCGTGGTGACCGCCACGCGTCCCCGACTGGAACGGGAGGCACCCGATGATCGCCTCGGTCCGCGCGGCGTGGTTCGCCGACCGGAAGCGCCCGGCGGTGTGGACGGTCACCCTGACCTGGACCGTCCTCGCGCTCGCCTTCGGCATCGGCATCCCCTACCTGGTGCACCTCGCGCTGGCCGGCGACCCGAAGCAGGCGGAGGCCGCCGAGTCCCTGCTCGCCGCCGTCCTGCCCGGCCAGCTCGTCACCACCGGCATCGGGCTGTTCCCGCTCTTCGGCGGCGCCATCGTGGTCATCCTCGGCGCCCTGGTGGTCGGCAACGAGTACCGCTGGGGCACGCTGAACCTGATCTTCACGCAGCGGCCGCGGCGGGCCCAGGTGATGGCCGGGCACGCCGTCGTGCTGTGCGGGCTGACCCTGCTGCTCGTGGTGTCCACCTTCACCGCGCTCGCGCTGGTCACCGGGGTGCTGGCCGCGGTGGAGGGACGGTCCCCCGGCTGGCCGTCGGTCGGGGAGCTCGCCGGGGCGGTGGCCGCCGCCTGGCTGATCTGCACGGCGCACGCCGGGGTCGGCTGGTTCCTCGCGATCGCCTTCCGCAGCACCGCCACCGCGATCGCCGTCGGTCTGGTGTGGACGCTGGTGCTGGAGAACGCGGTCAGCGGGCTCGCCCTGGTGCTCACCCCGTTGACGGCGCTGCAGAAGGTGCTGCTGGCACCGAGTTCCGGCGCGCTGGCCGGTGCGCTGGGCGCCCGGTCCCAGTTCGACGGGGGCACGCCCGGGGTGCTCGACGCCGCCGGCTCCGTGCTGCCGGGCGCCGTCCTGGCCGGATACGTCCTGCTGACGTTCGGACTGGGCACCTGGCTGGCGGTCCGCCGGGACGTCGGCTGAGCGGCCGGAAGGGAGGCCACGGTGGATTTCCTGCTCGCCTTCGGGTTGACCGGGCTGGTGGCGTCGGGCGGCTGGATCGCCTGGGCGGCGGCCCGCGGCTGGTCCCGGCTGAGCGACCGGCGGCACGAGCTGCGGCTGGCCCGCGCTCGCGCGGCGGCGGAGATCCGCCGGGCCGAACTGGCCGCTCAGGTCCGCGAGATCGAGCTGGCCAACGAGACCTACCAGGACTTCGTCCGCCGCCACCCGGACGGCTGAACCGCCCGGCCGGGTCAGTCCGGCAGGCCGGCGCAGGGGGTGCCGTCGATGGTGCAGGCCGTCGGGCTCGAGCTGAGCGGGGCGCCGGTCACCCGGAAGGTGACCCGCACCGAACCGCCGGCGGGGACCGCTCCGCCGGCCCCGTCCGGCACGAAGGTCCACGTCGCGCCGTCCCGGCTGGCCCGGGCGCCGCTGACCGAGGTGACCTCCAGGGACTCCCGGGGGAGCGTGACGACCAGAATCCAGTCGGTCACCCGGCTCCGCCCGGGATTGCGGACGGTCACCGCCGCGCCGTAGCTGAGCAGGGCGCGCTCCTCGATGGCGAACTCGGCGCCCAGCGCCACGGTGGCCGGCGGCGTACCGGTGGGGCCGGACCCGCTCGGCGCGGCCGACGAGGTCGCCGCGGTGCTCGGGCGCGGGGCCGTCGGGCGGGCGGCGGGCGGCTCGGCCTGCACCCCGGCGCCGTCCGCCGGTGGAGCCGGTGGCACCGCGACCTTCGACGGCGGGTCGAGGGCCACCGGAGCCAGCCGCTCCGGCGTCCGCAGCACCACCATGACGGCGGCCGCCGTCGCGACCAGCACCACCAACCCGGCGATCACCGCGAGCCGGACGACCGCCGGCCCGTCACCCCAACCGATGGCGGCGCGCCGCACGGACCCGGCGACCGCCAGGACCCGGTCGAGCACGATGATCGCCACGGTCCGCCGTGGCTGCGGCGGTGCTGCCGGCATTACCTTCTCCCCCTACAGATCGTCCGCCGGGCATGCTGCCGCGCCCTGTGCGGCGGGCCCCCCCGGCCCGGTCACAGCGCGCGAAGCCCGGCCAGCAGCTCCTTGAGCAGCGCCTCGGTCGGCAACGCGGACAGCATCGGTGGCTCGTGCGTCTCGACCAGCCCGGTCTCCGCCAGGTCGGCGAGCAGCACCCGCACGGTACCCACCGGCAGATCCAGCTCCGCACCGACCTCGGCCACCGACAGCGGACGCCGGCACAGCTCGACGATCCGCGCCTGCTCCGGAAAGAGCTGGGCGGCGGGAGCGGCGGGCCGACTCACCACCAGGGTGATCAGGTCGAACCGCCCCTGGTCGGGCGCACTGCGGCCGCGGGTCATCGCGTACGGCCGGACCACCGGACCCGCGTCGTCGTCGTACCACGCCTCGTCAGCGTCGCCGTTCGGTCGCACCGGTGTCCCCGCTCGTCGCCATCGCGGCCGGCTCCAGGTACACCGGCAGGTGCCGTTCGGCCTGCCCCACGAAGAGCGCCACCTCGTACGCCATGTCGCCGACCTCGGCGTCACCGCCGATCCGCACGGTGAGGATCGCCCCGTTGCGGGTGGTGGCGACGAACAGGAACGCCCGGGCCATCTGCACCACCACCTGCCGCAGCGCGCCGCCGACGCAGACCCGGGTGGCCGCCATGCCCAGAGCCTCCAGTCCGGCGATCATGCTGGACAGCTGGGCGCCCAGCTCGTCGTCGACGTCCCGGGAGGCGCCAAGCAGCAGCCCGTCCGGGGACAGCACCACCGCGAAATCGGCCCCGGGCACCCGGTCGACCAGGTCGTTCAGGGCGGCGGTCAGGCTGTCGGCACTGACCACTGATTGCGTCATCATCGTCCTCTCGGTCCTCGGGGTACCGGCATCTCGACCGTGTCGGAGCCGACGGTGCCCGGCCCGGGCCGCACCGACCCGGGCCGGCGGTCGCGTACCGGCAGGCCGCCGCTGTCGACGCGCGACCCCGGGCCGGGCCGCGCCGGTGGCCGGTCCGGGTCACCCGTCCCGGCCGATTCGCCGAGCGCCCCGTCCGGTGCGCCGTCCGCTCCGCTCGCGGCCACCAGGCCGGCCGGCAGCCACACGACCGCCGCCGTTCCGCCCCGCGGGCCGGGACGCAGCGAGACCCGGATGCCGTGGCGGGCGGCGAGCCGCGCGGCGGCGTACAACCCCGCGCGACCCTGCGGGGGGCCGCCCGGTGGCGGGTCGCCGAGCAGGCCGTTCAGCTCGGCCAGCACGGCGGCGTCCAGCCCCGGCCCGTCGTCGGTGACCACGATGGAGCAGCCCCGAGCCGTGGCCTCGGCGGCGACCCGCACGGTGGTGTTCTCCGGCGAGCAGACCAGCGCGTTCTCGATCAGCTCGGCCAGCAGGTGGACCACGTCGGTGACCGCCGGCCCGGCGAGCGTCCACGGCCAGTGCGCCGTGACGAGGACGCGCTGGTAGTCCGCGACCTCGGCGACCGCGCCGCGCGCCGCGTCCAGCAGCGGCACCGGCCGCCGCCAGCGCCGGGCCGGCGTCGCGCCGGCGAGGGTGACCACCGTCTCCACGTTGCGCCGGACCCGGGTGACCAGGTGGTCGAGCCGGAACAGCTCGGCGGCCTCGGCCGCCGAGCGCTCGCGGCGCTCCAGCGCGTCCAGCAGGGTGAACTGGTCACGCAGCAGGGCCTGGTTGCGCTGGGTCAACCGCAGGAACAGCTCGTGCAGGGCAGGCTCCCCCGCACCCGGGTCCCGACCCGGCCCGGTGATGTCGGCGACCGCCGTCCCGCCGCGCCGGCCCGCCACCGCGGACAGGTGCGGTTCGGCGGAGGCCGGCCCGGCGGGTGGGCCGAAGCCGACCGGTCCGCGCCGGTCGGCGAAGGGCCCGGCGGACGCTCCGGAGCCGACCGGTCCACTCCGGACGGCGAAGGGCCCGCCGGCCGACTCCGGCCCGGTCCGGATGCCGTCGGACCGGTCCGGGTCGCCGGCCGGCGACGACGCGACCGGGTCCCGGTCGGCCGGGTGGCCCACCGGCGACGGCGCGCCCCGGTCCCGCCCGGTCAGCCCGAAGCCGGCCGCCGGACCGGCCAGCCGGCGGACCGTGCCGAGCCAGCTGAACAGCAGGGCGAGCACGACGACCAGGCCGAGGCCGAGTACCACGCCGGTCCGGAGCACCACCAGCGCGGCGCCGGGCGTGGCCCGCTCGACGCTGTCCCGGGCGGCCGACTTCACCAGCGCATGCAGCCCGGCCAGGGCCGGGTCCACCGCCGCCCGCCACTGCTCGGTGGTCGGCACCGGTCCGTCGTCGCCGGTGCGGACCAGTCGGTCCTCCAGCGCGAGCAGGGCGCCGAAGCCCGGTCCCTCCACCAGGTCGCGGTGGTCGTCCCGGTCGGCGGCCGGCAGCCCGGCGGCCGCCTCGGTGCGGGCGTACCGGTGGGTGGTGACCAGTTCGGTCAGCCGGAGCCGATCGTCGGTGGTGAGCCAGCCGTTGGTCAGCGCGGCGCTGAGCAGGGTGTCCTCCCGGGCGAGCAGCTCGCGGGCCCGGGCGAGTGCGATCACCGCCCGGGTCTCGGCGGCCAGGCCGCTCTCCCGCGCCCCCCACTCCGGTCCGTAGACCGCGAACGCGGCGTCGATCAGCCGGTGGTAGCCGGAGATCGACCCGGCCCGGCCGACGTCCGCCTCGGCCCGCAGCCCGGCCAGCCCGCCCAGCTGCCGGACCAGCTCGTCGACCCGGTCCGGGACCGGGCCGGCGGTGAGCAGGCGGAGGTCGGGACCGTCGGTGGCCGCCCGGAGGACGTCGACCCAGCGGTCGGTGTTCGCCCGCGCGCCGGCCAGGCCGACGCGGGCCCGGTCGGCCCCGGCGATCGCCTCCGCGGTGAGCCGGCGCTCGTACTGCAGATCGAGGATCAGCCGGTCGGTGGGCTGCCCGAAGGCCTCGGCCAGTGCCCGCACCCGGAGCAGCTCGGTGGCGTCCCGGGCGGTCAGGTAGGCGGTGTACGACCAGAGCACGAGCAGCACGACGGCGAGCGCGGCGAGCTGCCGCCGGATCCGCGGATCGCCGGGCCGGGCCGTGGCGTCGGGCCGGGTCACGGCGCCGGCCGTTCCGGCCAGGGCCGGCCGGACCCGTCGCCCGAGCGGTCGGCCACCAGCGTCCGCAGCAGCGCGAGCAGTTCGGCCCGGTTGGCGCAGTTGAGCCGGGACCGCATCCGCGCCACGTGGTGCTCCACCGTCTTCGCCGAGATGAACAGCCGGTCGCCGATCTCGCGGTAGGTCAGCCCGGCCACCACCAGTTCGGCCACCTCGCGTTCCCGGTCACTGAGCCGGTGCGGCGCGGGGCTGGCGATCGCCTCGGCGCCCTCGACGCCGGCCCGCGGCGCGCCCTTGGCCCCGGCCGGCCGGCCCTGCAACATCCGGGCGCAGTCCAGCAGCGCGGTCATCGCCCGCCGGTCCGAGGTGCGGATCGCCGCCTGCCCGGCGAGCCGCGCGCCGTCCCAGCACAGGCCGGCGTCGTGCAGCCCGCGGGCGGCCGCCTCCACCCGGACCGGGTCGACGACGCCGCGCAGCACCTCCACCCAGCTCGCCGCGGCGGCGGCGACCACGGCGGCGTACCGGCTGTGGTCGGCGGCGGCGAGCAGGGCGGCCACGTGTTCGTCGGCGGCCGCCGGTTCCTCGGTGAGGATCGCCGCGTGCAGCCCGCTCCAGTGCAGCGGTGCGCTCCACAGGGGCGGGTCGCCGAGCCGGGCCAGCAGCAGCCGGGCCTCCCGCAGGTAGGGCTCCAGCCGGCTCAGGTCGCCCAGCCGCGCGCCGGCGATCGCCAGCTCGCCGAGCGGCAGCAGGGTGAACAGGTCGACCGGGTGGCGGACCAGGGCCTCCAGCGCGTGTCCCCAGCCCCGCTGGAGGGCGCCGAGGTCGCTGTTGCGCCGCGCGATGCCCAACTCCAGCGCGGTGGCGAAGAGCAGGTCCCGCGACTCGAGCGGCCGGCCGCCGGTCACCGACCCGAGGCGGTCGGCGGCGAGCACCGTACGGCCCCGGACCATCGCGATCCAGGCCTGCAACAGCCGGTGCCGCCGGGCCAGCAGCGGTCCGCCGGTGCCACTGGCGACGGCCCGGTCGAGCACCCGTTCCCCGACGTCCAGCTCGCCGCAGTGCAGGGCGGTCAGCGCGGCGAGCGCGGCCGGGCTGTCCGGCAGCAGCACCGCCCGGCCGGCCGGTTCGAGCAGCGCGGCCGCCTGCACCAGGGTGGAGAGCGCGGCGGTGGGCGGGCCGCCGATGCTGGCGGAGATCCCGTCGGCCATCAGCCGGGCCGCGCTGGCGTGCAGGGTGGGCGGCCCGTCGGCGCCCGGCCGGGCCGGTTCGGCGCGGTCGGCCGGGTGGCCGGCGGCGAGCGCGCCGACGGCGGCGAACGCCGTCGCCGAGGCGCTTCCCGACCAGCGGTACAGCTCGACGCTGCGGCCGACCTGGCCGCGGTGCGCGAGCGCCGTCGCGGCGACCACCGCCGCCTCCGCGCGGTCGGCGGGCGCGGCCGTGTCGAGCAGCCGGTCGGCCAGCCGGAGGGCGGCGTCCAGGTCGCCGGCGAGGGCGGCGGCGACCGCCTGCCGGACGGCCACCGGCCGACCGGCGGCCGCCGCGGCGGCGAACAGCTCCGCGGCCAGCACCGGCTCGCCGGCCAGCGCCTCCTCGGCCGCTGCCGCCAGCGTCGGGCCGGGACAGTCGGCGGCCACGCCGGCCGCGAGCAGCGAGCGGACCAGCGGGAGCACCGGCCCGCCGCGGGCGAGCTGCACCTCGGTCAGCCGGCGCCACACCGCGGTGCGGTCGGTGGCCGGGCTCAGCGCGGCCACCGCCCGGCGCACGATCGGCGCGAGCCGGCCGTCCGCGCCGAGCAGCCCGGCCGCCCGGGTCGCCGAGACGAGGTCGTCCACCTCCTCCGGCGTCCGCCCGAGCAGCGGGCCGAGCAGGTCGACCGGCAGCGGCACGCCGGCGGCGACGGCGAGCAGCAGCCGGCGTACGTCGGGGGCCAGCTCTTCCAGGTCCGGCGCGAACTCGAGCACCGCCTGCCGCGCCGGTTCGGCGGGTACGCCACCGCCCTGCCCGGGCAGCCCACGGACCAGTCGCTCGACGTCCCGCGGTACCCCGCCGGTCTGGCTGTGCACGAAGTCGACCAGGTCGGGCCGGCGGCCGAGGTCGGCGGCGGCGAGGTAGGCCGCAGTCTGCTCGCGGGCAAACGGGGTGAGCAGGACCAGCTGCCCGTCCCGGCGCAGCGCCTCGGCCAGCTCGGCCAGCGCCGCCGGCCGGGGCCACGGCCGGTAGCCGACGGCCAGCCGGTGCCGGCGGGCGACCACCAGGGCGTGCAGCGCCCGCAGCCGCGCGTCGTCGAGCAGGTGCGCGTCGTCGACCAGCAGCACCGCGGCCGGGTCGACCGCGTCGGCGGCCGCCGGAACGCCCTCCAGCACGGTCGTCCCGGCCTGCCGGTAGATCCGGGCCAGCTCCCGCAGGTACGCGCTGCGGCCGTGCCCGCCGGGCCCGGTCACGCCGAGCGTGAGCGGCGCGTCCGGGTCCCTGGCCACGGCGTCGAGCAGGGCCCGTGGCCCCGGGTCCAGCACCAGCCGGGACCCGGCGACGCTACTCATGATCATGGTCATCCTTCGCGTCCCCGCCCTCGCGCGAGCGCCAGGCGGGACGCCTTCGGCAGTTCCAGTGGGGTGATCCGGATCGGCGGCCGGGGTGGTGGCTCGCCGGGCATCGGCCGATCCAGGTCGGGTCGCCGCCGCGCCGGCACGGTGGCCCGGCCCGAGCCGCTGACCGGGGCGTCCGGCACCGGTTCGCGCTGCGGCGGACGCGGCGCGACCACCTGGCAGGCGGCCAGCGCCGCCCCGGTGGCGGCGGTCAGCTGCGGGTCGGGCTCCACCTCGACCGGCACCGGGAAGGCCGCGGCGAGCACGTCGGCGACCAGCGGGATCCGGGTGGAGCCGCCGGCGAGCAGCACGCCGTCGAGCTGCGCCGGCTGCAACCCGGCGGAGTGGACGGTCCGCACCAGCAGGTCGGCGGTGGCCTGCACGGCCGGCCGGATCAGGTCCTCGAACCGGGCCCGGCTCACCGGCACCCGGGCCGGGCCGGTCGGCAGGGTCAGCAGCACGTCGGTGTCGGCGTCCACGGTCAACTCACGCTTGGCCCGCTCGCACTCCGGCAGCAGCCCGCGCAGCACGGCCTGCGCCGCCCGCGGGCCGGCGGCCCCGAGTTCCCGGGCCAGCACGGTGCGGACATGGTCGGCCAGCGCCTCGTCGAAGTCGACCCCGCCGACCCAGTCGAGCCCCTGCGGAAGGCCGAACGTCTCGTACGTGCCGCGCGGGGTGTGCCGCACCAGGGCCGCCTCGAAGGTGGCGCCGCCGAGCGCGTACACCGCCGCCGAGTCACCCGGGAAACCCCGGGCCGCGTGGCTCTCGGCCACCGTGACCGTCCGGGGCAGCAGCGTCACCGCGCCCAGCCCGAACTCCCACAGGGCGCGGCGCAGCAGGTCCCGCCGGTGCCGGCCCCAGCCGGCGGGGTGGCTGAGCACGACGGCGTCCGCGGGCTCGCCCTCCCGGTCGTGGACGCGCTCCACCACCCAGGTCGCCAGCGCGGCGGTCAGCGTCTGCGGCGAGCACGGCTCACCGGCGAGCAGCAGGGGCACGTCGTCGCCGACCCGGCCGACGAAGCCCCGGGCGGTACGGCCGGGGTCGGCCCCGGCGGGCTCGCCGACCAGGAACATTCCGTCGGTCGACAGGCGCACCACCGACGGCAGCGTGACGGATCCGTCATCCAGGGTGACCGGCTCCGGGCGGGTCCAGGTGGCACCCCGGCGCCGGGCCACAGTGGCCACGGTCGTGGTGCTCCCGATGTCTATCCCCAGGACGTACGGCATCCGCTTCTTTCCTCACCGCGAGTTGGCCGGTCGGCGGCGACGGTGTCGACACCCGGCGGCGACCACCCCCGGCGAAACCCCCGTGGGCTCCTACGTTCGTACCAGAGATCACTCCCGGATCGGGACCCTAACTCTGGCCGGCCCGAGTCCCCCAGTCCCCCTAACGTACGAGGGGGCTGGCACCCTAATCCGGCGGGGTGGGTTGCGGGCCGTTCCCCGATGCCCGGTGCCGAGCCCGGGCCGTACGGTCACTGTCGACGATCGCCGGTCACCGACGCCAACGAGGAGAACGCGCACCATGCCGCACCAGACCCTGCACGACTTCGTGCTCAACCTGCTCACCGACCCGGACGCGCGGTCGGCCTTCGACCTCGACCCGGAGGGCGCGCTGCAGGC